>CAZLLG010000058.1:0-15033 GCA_964560275.1 uncultured Eubacteriales bacterium
ATTACTAAGATTTTCCTCGGATTTTTTTATTTCTCTATGCAAAGACATATTTAATAATCTATTTCAGTTTCCTAAAATAATCATGTTTTAAGTGGAGTACTATTTAAAAAAAAGATGAAGGTGTCGGTAGGTAACATGATGATGCACCTCCACAGCTATTCCGGCCAAACCGGCTACTGATTCCGATTCACTTGGAGAAATTTCCGCTGGGTCGGTGTAGAAACCATTAATAACTGCCTTAAAGACTTCAGGGATATCGAGTGCTATTGGCGTTTTCTTGCAATCCGCAACAATAATAGAAATTATAATGTAATAAATATTGGGTCCTCCATTTTTTCCCTTATTTTATATTTTATGAAATCATAAGATATTACGCGCTACTTTCCTAATTCGTTTATTTACTCCGAGGAGCGGAAATCTCTCTTGAATTGAATTCAATTGTCACTAAATTTGTCTTAGATTGCTTGTTTCTAGTATCTAGTGTCCATAACACAGCTAAATTGGGATAAATAGATATGACAGAATTTATACAGAAACAATGTATTGTTTCTGAAAATAAATATATTTACAGCATTTTCAGTAATTAAGAATTACCCCCTAATCGGGTCCGAACACCGTCGCTCTATCCCCTGAGCTACAGAAGGTCTAAAATAAAGTCTCGGCAGGTTAAAGTCTATAATTATTGGGATTATTTATTTTTTCAGTACTAATGGCCAGTTTTTATCGGCTTGTTTTATATAACCTGGAATATCCTTTTCTCAATTTGTATGGATTCGCATATTTAAATTGAGGTATAGCTTTCCATCAACGATCCTCCAAGCATTCGGATCGATATTGGCCGTGCTTCCCTGTGAAACGGCATAGGCACAATAGCCTCCAAACACCAAACCAATACCCATGTGTTCTCTCCTAGATTGATGAGCTTCTCATTTTCGCTAATCCCTCTTGTGATACATTCGGGCCAATCGTTGGGGAGAGATCCCAAGATAATAGCCAAAAAATATAATTTTATTTTTAAGAGTTGTCCGCAAAACTCCCTTCCGGATAAACAGACGTGAAGAAGTTATCACTGGCTTGGGGATAATTTCCAATTTTCCATATTTTTTCAAACGCTGGACAAATTCCACATCCTCCATCAAGGGGATGTTTGCAAATCCTCCAATCTGTCGAAAGACAGAAGCTCGCACGAACAAGGCCTGGTCCCCATAGGGGAGTTTAAGAACCTTCGTCCGCCAGTTGATTGATCTCTCTGTATATCGCAAAAGTGGTGATAATTGATGAAATCTAAGCAAAAATGCTCCTCCAATAATTTCTGGATTGGACATGGCCTCTCGCACTAATTTGGCATATCTCTTTGGAAGCTGTGTATCGGCATGCAAAAATAGTAGAATATCGCCGTTTGCGCATGCAGCGCCCGCGTTGAGCTGCATCCCTCTTCCAGGGACGGATTTGACCACTTTTGCTCCATGCTCCTTGGCCATGGAGGCCGTTCGATCTCGACTTCTTCCATCAACCACAATCACCTCACCATGTTTTAAATCTTTTAAAGGATCCAAAACACTAGAGATATTCTTCTCCTCGTTTAATGTAGGAATGATAATCGAAAGGAACTTTTTGGTGACCCGTTCCCAGACAGCGATATCTTCTGGCCGATCTACATCTCGTAACGGTTTCAGAACTTTCACGGACAATCCCAAATCCTTTGTCCTTTTCAGGGTATCTTCAAAAACAGTTTGTGTCCCCCATTTAATCGATCCAAACAGATCGGGAATCGATCGCTTCATCCCAATCAGGCAGTATCCTCCATCTTTGGTAGGAATGAGCACGACATCATGGACTTTTAATGAATCAAACGCCAATTTGGCATGGAAAACCGTCAGCTGAGGCGCATCTGTCCCCACAAGAATGGCTTCATTTATCCCATTGCTAAAATTCTGGTCAAAAGCCTGTATCATCCGTCTCCCAAGGTCTCCATCTCCCTGAGGGACGTATTCAAACTCTTGGCCTAACCAGCTCTTCATCTGTTGTTTATCACCCCCAGAGTAGTGGATCTCTATACAATCAAGCCTATTCTGAAAGAAAGATTTTGCCCAACTCAGTGTGACTTCAGTCATATTTTCATGGAGTTTAGCGGCATGTTCAGCTGTAAGTCCGGTCAAAAGACGGGTTTTTACCTTCCCAGGCTCAGGATATCGAGTGAAGATGATCAACCTGCGGTGCGCCATCCCGATCTTTACCGTTTCCAGGCAAACCAACGCTTGAGCATTCGCTGCAGAAATGGGGAGAACTTATTGGAAAAGTATAACCCTGCCACTCTCTTGAAGGCATCTGCCTGAGTAGGATAGGGATGAATCACATTTGCGAGAGTTTTAAGGCCTTTTCCTGAGATCATCGCCAAGGTGACCTCATTGATCATATCTCCCGCATGTTTGGCTACAACGGTCGCCCCGAGTATTTTATCTTTCCCTTTTTTCACAAGAACCTTAACAAATCCCTCCTCTTCTCCATCAAGGATCGCCCGGTCGACATCTTTAAACGGATAGATAAATGTTTCCACATGAATTCCATTTGCCTCAGCATCCTTTTCATAGATCCCGACATGCGCAATCTCTGGATCTGTGTATGTACACCAGGGCACTATGAGAGAGCTCATTTTTTTGCTTCTGACAAACAGGGCATTTTGAATGACTATCCGGGCTGCCGCTTCGGCTGTTTGCGTATATTTAAAATCGAGACAGATATCTCCTGCAGCATAGATGTGGCGATTTGTGGTCTGAAGGAATTCATTGACCTTAATCCCCTGGCTGTTAAACTCAACATCTGCAGCTTCAAGATCCAAACCCTCCACATTGGGAATTCTGCCAACGGCTACCAAAATCTCATCGGCCTCAATTCTCTCTTCGTTGTTTTTGGCAGCCAGGTGAACGACCTTCCTACTCTCGTGAAAAGTCACTTTTTTAACTTCAGCACTTAGAAAACACCGTATTCCTTCCCGTGTAAAAACTTTGCCAAGAAGTTCGGAAGCATCCCGGTCTTCACGCGGCAAAAATTGGGCATTCCGCTGTATAAGAGTCACTTTTGTACCAAGCCTATTGAATGTTTGGGCGAGTTCACAACCGATCGGGCCTCCCCCTATGATTGCCATTGTTTCAGGTCTTTCTGTCAAGGAAAATACTGTTTCATTCGTTAAAAAGCCAACATCTGACAGACCGGGGATTGGAGGAAAAGAAGGCCGAGCACCGGTAGAGATGACTGCTTTTTTATAATTAAGTATTTTTTCATCAACCTTAAGGTGCCGCGCCCCATGAAATTGAGCTTCTCCAAGGAACACATCGATCCCTAGGGATTTCATCCTCTCTACAGAATCATGGTGGCTAATCTTGGCTCGTAAGCGCCGCATCCGTTCCATCACCTGGAAAAAATCGACATGAACAGAATCAGCCGGGATATTCACTCCAAAATTGATTGACTCCCAAACCTCCCCAATCACTCGAGAAGATCGGATGATGGCCTTGGAAGGAACACACCCAAAATTCAGGCAATCCCCTCCCATGAGGGTTTTCTCCACCAACGCCACTCGAGCTCCAAGGCTGGCACCTCCCATAGCGGCTACAATCCCAGCTGTTCCTGCCCCGACAACGACAAGGTTATAGCGGGGAGCAGGAGTTGGATTTTCCCAATCCAATGGATGGGCTTGAGAAACGAGTTCCTCGTTGTATTTATCTTTGGGCAAAACTTCAAATATTTCTTTCATTGGTGCCTTCAATCTCTTTCGCCTTTAACGTCTTTCTTATATGTTTTACGAGGAGAGTGATAATGACAACTGTGATCACAAAAATCAATATTAATGCCCAGGGTACTTGACCCTCAGAGACAGCTTTTGTGACAGCATCTGCTCCAACGACAAAAAGAACTGTACCTGGGAACATACAAATCCACGACCAAAAAACATAGGTTTTTAAAGGAACGTGTGTCAGTCCAAATCCGTAGTTTAGCAGGCTGAATGGAAATAGAGGAACGAGCCGGGTGATGGCCACAATGATCGATCCGTGATCCTGGGTCATCTGGTCCAATCGGTGAAATTTTTCGTTTTTTGAAAATCTTTGGGCCACCGCGTCTCTTGCTATATGACGAGATATCAGGAATGCAAGAGTCGCTCCAAGTGTAGAGCCGAAACTCACAGTCACTATTCCAATCACAGAACCAAACAATACACCGGCTAAAATCGTGATTACAGATCCGGGTAGAGCTAAGACCACTGCAGCTATGTAGATTAAAACATACACAAATGGCCCCAATGCTCCAAGTGAAAGGATCCATTCTCTGAGTTCGCCCAAGCGGTCTCCTAGATTAAAAACTCTGGCAACCACTATCAGGGATACAAGAACAGCGGCCAAAGCGATTGGCTTAAAAAGACTCTTTGTGGGTTGGCTCATCTTCCGGTCCTTTCGTTTAAAGTCCAATCATATTTGATGTATTTTATCTTGTACTTAGATTGTTTCAGAAAATTCCTTTGATTTTCAGACACATAGAGAGAAATGAAGTGCAGTACGGCTTGATCTTTCTGGGAATGTCTTTCAAATCCAGTCTCTGGAGAATATCGATTGATAAAGTCCTCTCCAAACCATTTAAAAATTGAGGAAACAAACACGATATGTCGGTTTTCATCGATAAAAAATTTCTGTTTATTTGAGAGAAATATCCGTGCTTGCTGGTCCAAAAGAGAATCTATCGTATCCCCCCTATAGGGCTCATTCAGGAGCGGGGGGCATCCAAGGGCCGCGCAGACTAAGGCCATGTGAATTCTTGGCTCATCGAATTCTTTCCTCAAGATCTCATGTTCGATAAAATCCAAGGAAAGATTCTCCTTCCCTATCGAAAATGTGATCTTGTCCCACACCCCAGGAATTTGACGGATGCTGTTTTTTGGATACCTGAGGGATTTAAGGCGAGAAGACTGAATCGGATAATGGTCAATGATGACTTTAAGGGTCAGTGCATTGTAGACATTTATCCAAAAGGCAATTTTCTCCTTTGTGGAAAAGGTTTCATAAGTCTGAGGTTCAAAGCTATCAAGATTTCTAATGAAATTTTCTAAATCTTGGGATTCGGCCTTTATTCCTCTATAATCGACAAATCCTTCCTGATCCACAAATTTTTCCAACACTCTGGCAAGAGGCTGGAATAGAGGGAGATTTTCTTCGGCTCTAGCAGCACCAAACACAAGAGTTGTCAGGATCAAAACACACAAAAAGATTTTTAGATGTTTCATCAGGAGGAATTCGCAGCGAGTGCCCCTCCACAGGAAGATCCCAAACCAGCCGTACATCCAAAACAATGTGGGCCTGTATGGATTTTACGGCTAACTATGCTAGAGGGATCAAATTCTTTAATATTCATGGGATATCCCACGGTCACAGGTTTTTTGAGGGCGATGTTAAAATCACAATCATAGAGATTCCCATCCCAGTCAACACAAACCTGATGTCGACACATAAGTTCACTCACCGTTTGGCAATTAAAACCTTGTTGCAGCAACTGCATATACTCCCCGTCCCTATTTTCCTGTTTCAACTTCTTCCAAAATCGACCAATAGGCATGTTTGTAATGGAATACAGGCCTGTGAACTGTATTCCAAACTTATTATGAAGCTCTCTTTTGTATTCACCTTCGAGCTGGTTCTGATTTGGCAGAAGAAAAGGACCTCCAGGATTATAAACCAGATAAAGAGGAAGGCCAGGTGTGATTCCGTACCCAAGGCTGTTTAGTTTGAGCAGCATTTGGATACTTTTTTCATAAACGCCCCAACCTCTTTGTATCTTGACATTTTTTTCCATATAGCACGGAAGAGAGGCCACGAGTTGAATACTATTACATTTGAAGAATTCGTGCATATCTTCCATACCGGCTTCATGGAGAACGGTCAAGTTAGTCCTAACCTGAACGTTGTGCCCATTTTTTCGCAAAGCTTTAACAAACTTTTTAAAATCAGGATGGAGTTCCGGAGAGCCACCTGTGATATCGACCAGTTCAGGCTGATTCTTTTTGGCTACTCTTATGATATGAGACATGATCTCGGAATTCATTATTTCAGTGCGATGGGGGCCACATTCGAGATAGCAATGGATGCAGCTCAAATTGCATTTTAAGCCCAAATTCACCTGCAAAATCCGAGGTTCGGCAGCGGACAACATTAAACCGCATTTTTGTTGAATCTGTGTTTCAAACCTATTCATGATATCTTCTGCAAACTGTCTTCATGTATAAAAATGACTAATAATAGCTTTTATCAGCTGTCTTTAGATTAGCATATGTATCCCACAATTATTTTATACTCCACCTTTATATAAAATCAATACACATGTCCTCTTCCTTCTTCCGGCCAACTCCCTTCGAGGAACCTCACCTCTTTTGCAGCACGATTGCAGGCTTGGGATCAGTTTGCTCTTGCGCATGAAGAGAAACCACTAAAATCGATACAATTGCCAATATCAAAACAATCTTATTGAACAATGATGGGACCGCTGCCGGCAACCGGAAAAACCTCGAGTATATCTGGTTTGATAGAAAAAGGTTTGTAATATTGTTGAATCATCGCCCGCTCTAATTCAGGGCCGTATCCTTTTTCAACTAAAACCATCATACAGCCTCCTAGACCGGCCCCAGCCATTTGGGCCCCTTTCACACCTCGAACAGAAAGTGCAATGTCGACCATCCTGTCTAATTGAGGAATGCTGCATCCATAGGCTCCTGACACATCTGCCAAGCTTGAAACGCGGGGCTCCGCTTTTTCTCTGGTTATGAGTTTATCGACTGCTGAATCTGAGTAATCCGATTTAAAGGGGCTCTTTATACCATCTCGATTAAATGCCACTACCCTATCTCCATTGTGAGAAAGGTTCATTAGCCTGCCTAATTCATTTCCATCGCCTTTCCGGAGGAGATCGGAACACACTCTGCTCCGTTCGTTTTCGGCCAGTCCGAATACAACCACAGGCCGGATTGGATAATTTGAAATAGAGCTGGAATGGGAATTGAGAAACCTTTCAGCCTTGTTCTCACCAAAAGTTTTTATCACTTCTTGCCGCGTTAAGGAGACAGGGATTCTCTTGAGCATTTCCAAAAACACAGAATAACTCACTGCAAGATTGCGCATATTTATGTCCCGCAAATGTTTTATCCGAGGCGCAAATTGGGGAAATCTCTTTTTGAAAAGTTCTCGACCAATATCGTAACAGGCAACGCGGTGGTTGTAGACATCCCTCGCGTTAGTGGTTTTATGGGCTTCAATTCCAGAGTTGCAAACAAATATTTGATTATCTCTGGGGAATTCGACGGTATCCGTAACCTTAAAGGGAAAAAATTCAATCTGCGTGACTTTTCCCTCTCTCGAGAATTTTAGAGCTGCATGGTCGCCGGCACCACCCCGGGTACCTACATACCGTTCGGCCTGGCCGCACATCTTCACAAATTTGGAAGGAGGCATTTTTAAGTCATTAATTTCAATGATAGCCTCAGCTGCAGCCACAACCAAAGCCGAGGAAGAACCAAGCCCTGCAGCTACAGGGATATCTCCCGCAGCCACAATATTCATTCCCTTTAGAGGCAAATCTCCTTGTTCAAGCTGAAATCGTGCCACAGCCGCTTTTATGTAGTGAGACCAATCGCCGATGGGAGACAGGCTTTTTCGAACTTTTTCTTTCCGGATAAAATCCTGCCATTTTTGCCCTTGAAGCTCACGGACAAGATTTTCGATAAAAAATGTCCTCGTTAAGAACTTCTTTGACTCCAGATTGTGAAGGTGAACCTGGTTGTCCCGGGGTCTATGTCCAACAACCATAAACACATCCCTGTTGATGGCCATAGTGCTGCACCTGCCTCCTTGGTGGTCGATGTGCCGTCCCATGATGTTCAACCGGCCAGGAGCCCTAGTTATCAACACGGAGTTGTCGCCAAATAGCTTTATATATGTCTTAAGAAGTGCCATAAGAAGTGTGCGCTTCTGGACAATGATTGTCTGACTTGAAGGGCCGTAAGTGCGTTTGAAATAGGATCTTTTTTCCTTTGTGCTGGAGATCAAACTTTGAAGCCATACTCCTGCATTGCGTTCTTTTAGCGCCAATTCACTCATGTGATTTTATCCCGTGTCCGGACTGGAGCGCTGTATTTTCTGTAATTCTTCAAGTGTATTAAATGTTTTGACCTGAAAAGAATTGTCGACCATGACCGCAATCAATTTGTGATGGCCCGCAGAAAGAATCTCCACAACATCTGTCAGGTACTCTTCTCCCTGCGCATTAGAAGCACTAAGTTGTGAGACGGCATGATAGAGTGCCTTTGATTTAAAGAGATAAACAGAGAGATTGACATGCCCGGCTTCTTGCAGTTTTTTAAATGGCACCTCTTCACCCAGCAGACATATCTTGAAATCATAAGAGCACATAAACCTGTCAAGCATTATTTGTGTGAGGGATCCTTCCTGTTCGATTTTTTCCCATAATGACCCCAGGGCAGCGGCTGCTTTTTTAACGCTGGTAAAGGTCTTTACAGCAAGAGCCTTAGCTTCTTTTGCCGGGATATTCCCTTGTGCAGCGAGTTGTTTGAAATGCATAAACAATTTCACCCTCACAATATCGAAGACTTCGATAATCCCTTTTGGATCTCCCTGCTCTGTATAGAGCACTCGACCCGAAGAGGGATAATCTTCTTTTTTTCCTACGAGGAACGCTAAATCACTGTCTGATTCAAAGAATTTGTTTATTAGCTTGGTCAGAATACCGTCTTCGATAACCTTATCCGCAGCTACAAGCAACACATTTCCGCTGTATCCCAGCGCCTTCAGGTGATTGGCGGCAATTTTAGCTGCATGACCAGTCCCTCTCTGATCTCTTTGTAGACAAAATTGGATGTCTTTTCCTGCAGTCGATGCGACTTCCTTCACCTGTTCTGCCAAATGGCCGACAATGACATTGTGAGCTTTAAGACCGCATCGGTCAAAGCCCTCAATCATTCTCTTGATAACAGGCTTTTTATCGACGGTGTGACAGACCTTGTGCAGGTGATCAGTTTGCATGCGCGTTCCCTTTCCTGCAGCTAGAATGACTGAAATAATTTTTCGATTGCCTACTTTTGTATTCATCGGCCTCAGACTTTCACAATAAAGTACACCAAGAAAATTATAGCAGCAACACATATCCAGCCCACAAGAAAACCCAAAAAAGATGTGCGCGATGGAAGCGGCACATTGACATATTTTGTGGAAAAGATGCTTTTCCTTTCAGGAACGACTACGTTCTCAGGGAGTGTGCAAGGAGCAGAAATGACCTCACCTTTGGTGACTGGTGTTTGGACAAGGGAATAAAAATTGTCAAGTTTATCCTTCGAGATTGGCTGCGTAAAAAGGCTGACAACAACGCCTAATCCAAGGCCAGCTCCTAAATAAAAGAGCATCTGCCAAGGCAGGTAAATTGAACGTTCGCCCTCCCTTTCAAAAACCAATCGCAAAACATTGTCTCCCGGGAATTTAGACACAACGGAGATGAAAAATGACTGCGAAGTCAGAAACCAGGTGCCAAAGGCAGCCAATGTCGCAGCCCAGGCTCCAGCGGCAGTGGCACGTTTCCAGAAAAGCCCGAGCCAAAAAGGGATGCCCATCATGGGAGAAATCTTCCAGAAGGTCTCAAGGCCCTGGACAACTCCTTTCAACTGAAAGGCAAAGAAAACGCCACTTGCAACAATAAAAATTGATGCAGCTCGACCCACGAATAGATAGTGTTTCTCTGATCTAGACGGTGTGATGTATTTATAGATATTTTCTGTAAAAAGAGCAGATGATGCCACCATAAACGAATCGCACGAACTCATGACTGATCCCAGAACAGCTGCAAGAAAAAGGCCAAGAACTCCGGGCAATATTTTTGGGAGGAAATCTCCTGCCATCTGGCCAAAAACAAGATCAGGATGGATGTTTTTCCCCGCAAAATAAACGATAGCCCCGACTCCTGTCAATGACCAGGCGACCGTACAAATCCGTTTGATTAAATTCCCGAACATAAAACCCACTCTGCCATCAAACTCAGTTCTACCGGCTGCACAGTTTCCCATGGTGTGAGGTTGAGTGACAATCCCCACCAGGCCGTTAAAGGCGATAACCACTATGTAGAAAATACCGATTTCTGCTGGGGCAACAAGAGACAGCATCCCAGGTTCGCTTATTTTGTGTTGGATCCCCTGGAGGCCTCCAACCGCGTTCAACACAAAGGGAAGAAGGAGAAAGGAAAAAACAATGGTCAGGACGCCCTGAATAAAATCAGTGATGATCGCAGCCGCAAGCCCGCCAGCTATGCCGTAGACAACAAACAACACAGTCATCACAGCGATAGCCGCATGAGCCGAAACGAGTCCTCCTGTGCTCGCTTCGATTATGGCGCCGGAACCCTTAAGGATGACTCCAATCGAAACCGCAAACTGTGATAAACCAACAACTGCAAAGAGCGTTGCTACACTCTTGCCGTACCTCGCTTCAAAAACATCAGCAGTCGTGATTGCCCGAAAGCGCCTCATAATGGGAGCGATGAGCCAGTAGAAAGGCGTGGCAAACAACCACAACCACTGGTACCAAATGCCAGAGAGACCGTTGGTGAATGATTTTGAAGCAACGCCCACCGCTTGATCAGAATGGGTACCGGTGCCAAAGGCATGCATGATCATCATGGCTTTGCCGAATTTTCTCGGCATGAAAAAATCACTGATGTTTTTAATCTTGCGGGCTGTCCATATCCCTATGGCGGTTATTCCTATGAGATAGACAGCTAGAACGGATGTGTCGGCTAGATGCATGACCGGTTTCTTTCGAACACTTATCTTTGGCTCACTCCATATTAAGGGAAAACCCGCTCTGTCTCAAGCAGATTTAACTTAACGAGCCTTCTTGAGATAGGGTCGCAGTGAAAGTGCAGAGGCTATCCAGAGGCCTAAAAGACCCAAAAAAACCAGACTCATAACCTGAAAAGACAGTCCAAGCATTACGGCCAATATTCCCGTGACCACTGCACCTGCGCCTCTTCCGAGCCTCCACAACAGGCCATGGAAGTTGCGCAGGATAATTGGGGATTGGGTTTTTGCCCCCTCCAGAATCATCAATGCGATCCTCTTGATATACATGACTTTCAAGGCAGCGTGGATGATCAGGAAGGAAGTGCCAAAGATCAATGCTATCGGTGGGTCAAAAGCGCTAAAAGAAGGCCATAGCGGTTGATTATCCTGTTAGCCCCAAATATCAGGAAAAGGAGTGTGTCGGCATGGAGCCAAAAATCAAATTCATATCTGCCTGTCTCACATTATTTCAAATTGTTTAGGAGATGAACACAGCGTTGTGTTGTGTAAAAAAAAATGTTAAGAATGGAATGAGAAGTTTTTTCTAGAAACTAGCTTCTTTTTGGAGTTGAAATGAGGAAACTTAATTTATTCATCTTGGCGATTTTACTCGTATTGATGGTCAACCCGTCAGGAAAGTCCGCTCAAAAAGAAACTTTTCCGGATTTTATCACGGCGAACAGCGATTACTATATTACGCGGATAGGAAAAATCCCTAAGATCGACCCTGATGCCTTCAGATTGAAGGTATCCGGTCTTATCGATGCTCCTAAAACACTGACATTGGATGAACTGTATGCTAAGCCTATGTTAGAACTCCCCTTGACTGTGGAGTGTATCGGCAACTCCCCTAACGGGCAGCTTGTGTCCACAGCGATCTGGAAAGGATTCTCTCTCTACGAATTTTTGGTCAGCCTAGGACTCAATGAGTCCGCCACTGGAGTGCGGTATGTGGGAGCGGACGGTTATTATGCCTCCCACACTCTAGAGCAGGTTAAATCGAACAACGTTCTGATTGCCCTGTATATGAACGGAGAGCCTATCCCGCCTCTACACGGTTTTCCGATCCGTATCCTCAGCCCAGGTTTTTATGGAGTTAAACAACCAGCATGGGTGGAATCCATTGAGGTGATCGGTCGGCCGATTAAGGACTACTGGGAGGACCGAGGATGGGACTGCTCTCCTCCCATGGCTGTGGACTCTCAGATTTTTTTTCCGAAGGGAAGGATGAACATTCAGCTCAACCGGCCTTTTAAGATTGGCGGGGCAGCATTTGGAGGCCAGCGCATCTCCAGAGTGGAAGTGACAACTAATGGTGGTCGGACCTGGAAAAAGACGGACATAGTCAAAAGTCTGGATGCGGACAATGTCTGGGTGTTCTGGCAAGCTAATCTGGTCATCAGATCTCCTGGTGTTCACCTGATTAACGTGAGAGCAACGGATATCCAAGGCAACACCCAGCACGAAACCGATCCCGAGCACTACGATGGACGCAATGACTGGCCTCTGATGCGGATAAAAATTAACAGGTGAAGCCCTTTTTCCCCTTTTCTAAGGTTTTAGAGAAAAACTCCCCAATCCTAGAATGCATCCCTGACTGTAAAGTAAAAGCCTGAGGTTTTATGTCCGAGGCCAAAGTCCATCCGAACACATGGAATTTCCTTCGGAGCCAAGAAATAGCGGAGCCCAACACCGAAAGAGTATTTGATGTCTCTTGGATTCAAATTGCGGAGGGATTCGGCGACCCGGCCTAATCCGGCGAATACAACAGCCCCCAGTTTTTTTGTAAGGGGCAATCTATACTCTGCCTGGAGGACAGCGAGGATGTTGTCACGGAATCGGCCGTAGTAATATCCCCTCATAATCTTGTCACCACCCAATTGAGGATACTGATGAAAGGGGGGGGTGCCAGAGACTCCATCCAACAGAAGCTGAAAAGCAATTGTGTGAGAAGAGAACAGAGAAACATATTTACGTAAGTCCATTTTGAAGCGGGTGAAAGGGAAATCACTGCCAAGAGTTGTAGAATACCATTCCACAGAAACCTGGAAATAGTTCCCGGATTGGGGATAAAAGATGTTATCCCGGCTGTCGTGATTGAAGCTCACCCCTATCCCGGACAATGTTCCTCCCTGGGAGCCAGGGATTTCTCTCTCTCTCAGAAAGCCAGTAGGATCAGTTTTCAGGAGATTAAAATGCTCATATTTATATTGAATCCCTGCATACAGATTAAAACTCGACAGGACCTTTTTCTCAAGGGAGAAGTAAAGCCGTAAACCTTGGGGCGTATAGGTCTCCTCGAGGGATTCAGGCGTGTCATTGCCGATTCCGAAGTATTTTGTCGGGTATCGGCTAAAACTGAAGTAACCTTTCCCGAGAAAAGAATCCGCCTTAAAATAGAGCTCTGGCTGGATCTCGAAGGCAAACTGTTTTTTTAGTGTATAGTATCCTGATATGAGAAGAGATGACGGCCGAGTTTTATTGTCTTTCTCACCTAAATTGAAAGTCACAAGTGTGCCGGCACCAAATCCAAAACTCGTTTCAGGCATGTAAAAAAACACAGGCAAAACTATGACACGGGTATCTTTTTCCTCTGAGAAACCAGGAAGCCACACAATAATAATTAATACAAGCAATGAAAAAATTATCTGTGTCCTTCTTTTTAACATCTCCCCTATCCTAACCCGATTCCACGTTTTCCTCAATCCCCCCTGTTCAATGAAGGTATAAATAGATCTAGCAGAATCATTATCAGAAACAATTTGTATTTCTCAAAAAGGAACCGGACAAAAGATTGAATTACTGCTTTTTGACTTGTCATTATTCATATGATATAAAAATTAAGTCATATCATCGATAGAAATACTCGATATCTTTAGCACATTAGGGAGTGAAAAAATCTTGTTTAAGAAGAATTTTTTCTCTTATGGTGAACTAGACAACCGGAGTAAACCTATTCGTATTGCCCTCGTTGGAGCAGGATCAATGGGACGCGGAATTGCCTGGCAGATACGACACACACCAGGTATGGAACTTATTTCAATTACTGATATAAATATAACTGCAGCGAAAAAGGCGGCTGACGTCTATGGGACTCCTTTTAAGATCATAGAAGAGAATGATCCTTTCCCAAAGCCAAACTGCTTAATTTTAACGACAACACCTTTTTTCCTTTTTGAGAAAAGGACTGAACTTGATATCGATGTACTTATTGAATCCACAAACACAATAGGTTTTGCAGCCCGCACTGTAATGTCAGCATTAAAAAAAAATATGCACATAGTCCTTATGAATGCTGAAGTTGACCTCGCTTTGGGGCCACTCCTATATCACACAGCCAATAAGTATAATAGAATAGTAACCAGTGATGCTGGGGATCAACACGGCGTTCTAATCCGTATGATAAGCGAAATCGACATGTGGTCCTTCCGGATTGTGATGGCTGGAAATATAAAAGGCTTTTTAAATCGGTATGCAACAGCCGAATCTTTGTCCTATGAGGCAAAAATCAGGCAATTGGATCCTACAATGTGTTGTGCGTATACGGATGGAACAAAATTATGCATAGAAATGGCCCTCATATCTAATGGAACAGGCCTTATTCCATGGATTCCTGGTATGGAAGGACCAAGAGCCGATGATGTGATTGAAGTCTTCAACCTTTTTGATTTCAAAAAATACGGCGATCAAGGAGTTGTGGATTA
This sequence comes from uncultured Eubacteriales bacterium, assembly GCA_964560275.1. Classification (GTDB taxonomy): domain Bacteria; phylum Acidobacteriota; class Aminicenantia; order Aminicenantales; family Aminicenantaceae; genus JAUWVG01. The sequence continues at coordinate 14,581 of CAZLLG010000058.1, forward strand.
CATTTTGGGTGCAAAACCAGGCGGAGGAGTTTTTGTTGTAGGTTATTGTGATGATCCCTTTCAGATGAGCTACCTAAAATACTATAAAATGGGAAACGGTCCTTACTATCTTTTTTACAGACCCTATCATCTCTGCCATCTTGAGACGACAAGTGCAACTGCGATGGCCGTACTTTACAATAAATCTTTACTTTCTCCTTGGTTTGGCAGAGTCTCCGATGTATATGCCTATGCCAAACGAGACATTCAACCTGATGAGGTGGTTCAAGAGGCGATAGGAGGAGATCAATTTTACGGAATGAATAGACTCTGTTCTGAAGCAGATCAGGAAGGGCATGTACCCATCGCTCTATTCGAGCCAACAGGGGCTAATATGGCAAAAACCAAGTGTTCTATCAAACGTGACAGCCCCATCTTCTTTGATGATGTTCATCTTCCCAATTCTGATGTCAT
>CAZLLG010000059.1:0-14894 GCA_964560275.1 uncultured Eubacteriales bacterium
CTATTTCGGAATTAACCAATTTTCTTATTTCCGTTGGAACGTCGATAAGCTTTCGAATACGTTTCGAGCCCCTGTTCCGGTAAAACCAAAACATGTAGAATTCAATGTTTTTGATTCTGTTCTCTGCAGGGAAAAATAAATCTTTGACGGAATTCTAGAATCTCGATTTGGAGGAAAATTATGATAAAAGGAGTGATATTGATGACTATGCTGGCTTTTTTTATATTTGCACTATGCTGTAGCAGCGGAACACCGGAACAGACAAATCGCTCAATTAAAAAAACAGTTTTATCATTGGATGGTGTAGAAATCGCCTATTCGGTTCAAGGGAAAGCTGAGCCAGTTTTGGTTTTTATTCATGGAGGCTTTGCGAATCGAGGATTCTGGTCTGCTCAGATGAAACATTTTGTTGTCTCCAATCGCGTCATTGCCTTGGATTTAGCCGGACACGGAGATTCAGGAAAAAATCGCAAAAATTGGGACATTAATTCTTTTGCCGAAGATGTGGGGGCGGTGATAAAGAAAGAAAAGGTCAAAAAGGCCGTACTCATCGGGAATTCTTTGGGAGCACCTGTCGCTTTAAAGACGGCCCATCTTCTCTTTGATGAAGTTGTAGCCGTAGTGGCTGTGGATACGCTTCAGGATATCAGTCGAGAGATACCCTCCGATTATTATAAAGAACAAGCCGGAATTTTCCGTAATGATTTTATAAACCACATGAAGAAGATGGTGCAATCCCTTTTTCATCCAAATACTTATCCGGAACTTATGGCTCAAACGGAAAAGCAAATGCTGGACAATTCCCCTGAAATGGCCGCAGCACTGATGGAATCCTTTGCTGATTATGATTTAAATAAACTTATTAAAAATATCAGAATCCCCATTCGCTGTATCAATGGTGATCTATACCCAACTGAACTGGAGAGGAATCGGCGTATTTATCCTGATTTTGATGCCCTCGTCCTTCCAGATACTGGCCATTACCCGATGCTTGAAAAACCTGAACTCTTCAATAAGAGCCTTGGAACGATCTTGGCGGGATTAAAAATAAAATAATTATTTCCTTTTTTTGACTATAAAAATATTACTGGCTTTTAAATCCAAAGCAGTACAGTGTTTTAACGGTCCTCAGATAAATTTTTCCATCCGCAATAGCTGGAGTGGCGTAGCACTGTTCATCGAGGCTGTTCTGTGTCAAAATATCGAGGCTTCCATCCGGTTTAATCACGGTGACAACCCCTCTTAAGCTGATGATGAAGACTTTGTCATCAGCCGCAACCAGGGAGCTGTAGAAGTGGGATCCGGCCTGCCTTATACGGCCCTGGGCTAATACTTCTCCGTTTTCCGGTCCAAAAGTGGTGACTGTTCCTCCATCATTGATCATATAGAGGATGTTTTTGTAAAGAAGGGGAGAAGGGAGTTGAGGCACCGAGCGGCGGTAGTGCCAGACCAAGTTATTTGCACTCATGTCTCCTTGTCCACCCAGGCGGATGGCGAGCATTCCGTTCAAACTGGCCAAAGCGGCCTGGAAAAAATTCCAGTCTACAGCATCGAGGGCTCCATCATGTTTAAGGTCCACAAAACTGAAGTATCCATAGGGTTCATTATCAGGGAGCTCATCCTTCTTAAGCTGGCCGTCTTTGTCTTTGTCATATTGGGTTAATGCCATTTTGAATGCGGGGATTTGGACCTGGTTCTCCGGCTGGTTGAGGTGGGACGCGTAACCGTTGATGTAGAGAACATTATTTTGGATAACCGGAATGGACTTCATCTCAAACGCCAAACCGCCAACCCACCAGATTTTGTTGCCAGTCTTGGCTGAGTAAGACGTGAGCAAAAAAGATCCGGGAACCAATATCTGTGCGTCCTGTCCTTCCGGTTTATAGGTTATAGGCGTGGAGTGTCCGCTGATAGCTTCCGGTCTCTCTGTCTTCCACACCTCTTTGCCCGAATTTTTATTGACTGCGAGGATGAAGGAATTTGTCTGCTGGTCACAGACAAGAATGACCTTGTCGTCAGCCAAAATTGGAGATGCACCCATTCCATACATATTGTCAAAAGGGCCCAGGGGAAACCGCCAAAGTTCTTTTCCAGCAATATCATAGGCAAGGAGTCCGAAGTCCGGGAAAAAGACATAAACATTCTCGCCATCTGTCACAGGCGATGGCGAGGCCGGGTTGTTGCGGTTGTCGTATTTTTCCTTTCGCGGTCTTGGGGCTATCTTTTCCCAGATGATACGGCCGTCTTGACGGTTGAGGCAGATGGTCAACAGGGATTCCCCCTCAAAAGCGGTCAGGAAAATATGGTTTTCCGTCAGCACGGGGGATGAATGCCCCTCAGATAGCGGGATTTTCCAGATGACGTTTTTGTCTGGTCCGAACTCTAGAGGCAGGCCTGTAGTATCGCTGATTCCACATCCGTTAAGCCCTCTGAACTGCGGCCAAATCAAGGATTCCGTTTCTGCATCTGTTGTGATCGTCAAAAAAAGAAGAAGAAAAATTGTAACAAAAGCAGCTCGTATAAAACTCGTTTTCATCTCTGACTCCATTTTTCAGTTTTTGTCGAATGCAAAGACTTGAAAAGGTTCTTTATCTGGCCGACCGGGTGAGATATGAAGCTCGGGATTCTTTCCAAGTACCATAATTGTACAGCCGAAGGTTCCACCATTGTTAATGATGGTTTTTCGGTTGCTGAAGATGTTTTTGAGGACATCCATGTTTATTCTGGCCGAGTTATCCTTAAGCAGGCTTTGCAGCGCTGCAAATCTAGGGCATACATGTCTATAGGTTTCTGGAGACGTGTTTCTTGATTCAAGGTATTGTAGAAATCGGGGACTGTAGTTTTTGTTTTCTAATGGATGGTTCGTATGGTATGTAAATTCCGACTCCTTGAAGGGGATAAACTGGCTTGTGTTGGTAGTGGAACATTCGAAGCTTCCGGCCGCGTCAATTCCACCGATTACATAATTTTGTGGTGCTCCATGTCGAACGGTTTGAATGAATTCAACGGCCTCTTTATATGTCTTTTGCTGCAGTATTCCCCTGATAACAAAGGCGACGGGCAGACCATCCCTCGAATTGTCCAACTGCTGGACGGCGTTAACGACAACAGCAACAGAGTGGCTGTTGATCCCATTTGCGGCGATAAAGCCAGGGAACGTGAACAGAAGCGACTCAAGATCACGTTTCGAATCCTTGATGCGGAGCAGAGTTTGGAAACCATGGTAGAAGGAGGGGATATCCAAGTTTTGGCCGATTATGGCGGGGTGATTAGCGGTTTTGTTTGCTCCAAAAGTTGTACATTTTTCGGTTTGAATATCTCTGCCTAGAACCCAGATTTCGTCTACAAGCTGGAAGGCAAACATTGTGTCAAAGTCTATTCCTGAACCTTTTGAAATTCCCTTCAGTTCGTTCCACAGTTCGGGAATCCATTGTTTTATAGCCTTTTCGAAATTTGTTTCAGCAAGGAATTCCTTTATAAATTCATTTGCATCCGTTTTATAAGTTCGTTCGATATCGGTTTTCCAGAGTGCAACCAGCTCATGAATGTCATTTCTTAAGGCTTTTCCGTGTTCAAGTCCCCTTTCATACGGTGTCCCTTCAAGGAACAGAACTCTCAAGTTCCCTTTTTTAATCGAGTTGTCGTTTTTACCTATAACCGGATTCAGGAGGCAAATCGTTACCCAAAGCACTATAGTCAGGACGAAAACTGTTTTTTTCATATCGTTCACTACTTTGTTTCTGATTTCTTAACAAAATCTTAACAAATTTTTGACAAAAGTATAACAACTTTATCTGTGTGGAGAGCTAAATTTATAACATGAAGCCAATCGAGGAGGGAAACGATGCAGACAGTACAACAAATGTTATCAAAAAAGAGTCTTCATAATTCGTCTTCTCGAAAGACGGGCTCTTTTCTAGACAAATGCCGGAAATTTCATGCCTTCTACAACGCTTACTTGGCAAAGTTTAACAAACAAAGTCCCTACATGAGGACTCTGGATCCAGCTTCCTCTCCAAACGTAATGCGGAAAGGAAGAATACTTATCAATCTTGGATCTAACAACTACTTGGGTTTTTCCAATCATCCCGAAGTAAAAAAGGCCGTGAAAGAAACCATCGATGTTTATGGTACAGGCTGCTGCAGTTCCCGACCCCTTGCCGGCACAACAAGCCTCCATGTTCGACTCGAAAAAGAGCTGGCGGAGTTCAAGCAAACCGAGAGTGCTTTGCTTTTCAGCACGGGCTATATGACCATGCTGGGCACTCTATTTGCGCTGGCCGAAGAGAACGATGTCATTTTCAGTGACCAGTTGAACCATGCCAGCATTATCGACGGCATACGCCTATCCAGAGCTCAAGTCAAAATTTACGGCCATAATGACATGACGGACTTGGAACAAAAATTAGCTGCCTGTGATCCCGGTGTGAATAAGCTGATAGTAACTGATGGTGTCTTCAGCATGAAGGGGAATATTGCCAACCTGCCTCGGATCAAAGAACTGGCCGATCTTTATGGAGCCATGGTTATGGTCGATGACGCACATGGAACGGGTGTTCTCGGAGAAAACGGCCGCGGAGTTCTGGAGCATTTTAAGCTAGAGGGACAAATCGACCTGATTGGGTGCACATTCAGCAAGACATTCGGGACAGTTGGTGGGGCCGTAGGAGCCAGGAAAGAAATCATTGACTTTCTCCGTTACAATTCCCGGCCTTTTGTCTTTACGGCCAGTCTGCCTCCTTCTGTCATTATGACCGTTCTGGCTTCGATGAAAATATTGAAAAAGTCTCATGACCTGCTGACTAAACTGCGAAAAAACACCGCGTTCCTCAAGAAAAACCTGAAGAAGTTGAATTTCAGACTCATGCCGACAGAGACGCCCATCATCCCTCTTATGGTCGGAGACGACACAAAAGCCCTAAAAATGGCTTTGGATCTGGAAAAAGAGGGCGTTTTTGTCAATCCCATCATCCCTCCGGGTGTCAGTGCTGAGTCATCTCTAATCCGGATAAGTGTTATGGCCACTCTCACCGAGGATGAGCTGGCCATGGCCATAGATAAATTTAGGCTTGTTGGCCGGCGTGTGGGTGTGATTTGAGAGGAAACCTTAATGTTAGTCAATAAAGGAAATTTGAAAAAAAAAGCAAAACTGCTGAGCCTTGATTTCTGGAGGGCCTACTGGAAAACAATGCGTCCCTATCTCTTGTTTATTTCGGGAGCGGCTGGGATGGCGGGTTTAGCCTCCGGGCCGGCAAGAAATCTGGGAGTAATCTTAATAACTTTCCCTGTCTTCTTCTTTGCCTACGGCTTCGGACAGGCCCTTACGGATTGTTTTCACATCGACACGGATTCCATTTCTTCTCCCTACCGTCCCCTTGTGAAGGGAATTATAGGCCGGACTCAAGTTCTGGTTGTCAGCCTGACCGGTTTAATTTCTGGCAGCGCTGTTCTTTTTCTTTTCAATCCCTGGGCCTTTCTTTTTGGGCTTCTGGCTGTGTTTGGAACGGCCACATACACGTATTTCAAACGCCGCTGGTGGGGGGGGCCGCTGTACGATGCTTGGATTGTCGCACTGCTTCCTCTCATTGGGGCTCTTGTTGTTTCAGGACCGGGATTTGATACTGCCCGTCTTTTTCAGAACGGGATCCTGCTGCCGATTATGCTCAGTGTGTTTTTCAGCTATGCGAATTTTGTTTTGATGGGCTATTTCAAGGACATCACCGCCGACAAACAGAGCGGTTATGAAACATTTGTTGTCGTTTTTGGATGGAAAAAGGCGGCTTTTGTGAGTGATGTGCTGGCAATCTTGTCTGTCTTGGCTTCCGGTTGGGGAATAATCTTTTGGCTGGTGACTACGGAAAGTGTTCCATGCCGCTGGATATCCATCCCCGTTTTTCTGGCAGCGGTCGTGACTCTTGCGGCCGCTCAGATCAATATTCACAGAACGCGGGATGAAAAAAAGGCTTATTTACCCATCGCCCACGTTGTTCGGGGATTCATTCTTCTCCTTATGGCTGAAACCTGCTTGCTCAAGCCTTCTTGGATACTGGCTGTCGTGATTTTTTATGCCGGATTCGAATGGATTCTGAGGAAAAGACCGGCAAAGGAACAGGTTTAAGATGAGAGTCTTCATAAATCCTATCTGTGATTACGGAAGAGGTCTGGACAAGTGGCGAAAAGTTGCAAACGAGCTGCACAGCCGCTACGGACCTTTCCAAGCCGATTTGATTCAATCTCCGGAAAAATTCCTGAGACAGGTCAAAGATGCTTGGATAAAGGGCGAACGTCTCTTTATTTCCGCCGGAGGTGACGGCACGCTAAATCTCCTGCTGAATTGTCTTTTAAAGATCTCTTCCAGAGAAAGGAAATTTATCTTGGGGGCTGTGGGGCTCGGATCAAGTAATGATTTTCATAAACCCTTTTGCCAAGAGACAATGGTAGATAGAATTCCTGTTCGTGTGGATTGGAGGAATGCCCTTGAAACCGACATCATTCGAATCAATTACCAAAATGGAAAAGGCCGCCCGTCCTCCCGTACCTGCCTTATCAATGCTTCGGTCGGGATAACAGCCCAGGCCAATTCCTTCTATAATTCTAGGAATTCATTCATCTCATTAACAAAAAAACTCGGTCATGATGCTGCCGTTGTCGCATGTGCCTTAAATACGATCGTTACCTACACCAATATACCCTGCACTCTGACTCTAGAGGAAAACGAACGGTTTGACATATTGCTCACCAATCTGGGGATTATCAAGAATCCACATTTTGCCGGAGGTTTATGCTATGACCAGAATGTCCAGCCGGATGACGGAGATTTGGGAATAAACATCGGCAGCAATATGTCCAAGCTTGAGGCCATCAGAACCCTGGCCGGTCTTTACAGAAAAAAGTTTTCTGAATTTCCAAAGACGCGGTCTCTGCGGGCGAAAAGGCTCTCGGTCAAAAGTGACCGTTCTTTTGCCTTGGAATTGGACGGGGAAGTTGTCGAAGCCAGTTCAGCCGAATTTAAGATTTTCCCTAAAGCCGTGAGGTGCTGCCAATGAAAGGAATAGCCGCCGTAGCTGAAAACAGGATTATCGATACCTGGTTAAAACATTTTGTCCGGTGTCCGGAGCAGATCAACAGGCCACATGAATCGGATGCTGAATTGATTGATATCCCGGGGAACGGTTCAGAGCTTCTCGCTGTGACGATCGATACAGTATCCGAAGAAATTAATCAAAAACTCTATCGAGATCCCTTCACCATAGGATGGATAACAGTCATGGCCAGCCTAAGCGACTTGGCTGCAGTGGGTGCAGATCCTTTGGGGATTGTCGTCGCCGTTTCTCTAGAACCGTCTGTGGATGATTTGTTCAGGAAAGGAATAGCCGAAGGCATAAACGCGGCCTGTCAGGAACTCGGAGTGTATCTTCTGGGGGGAGATACCAATACAGCCCCAAATTCTTCCCTGACAGGTTGCGCTTTCGGCTTTGTCCCTAAAAATCGGAAAATGATGCGCATTGGTTGTTTTCCCGGAGATTTTGTTTTTCTAAGCGGAAGAGCAGGGCAGGGGAATGCTTTAGGATTTTCCAGAATGTCGGGAAATAGGAATGCTGAGTTCCTTGAAAATCTATACCGGCCGAAGGCGCGGATTAAAGAAGGCAGGTTGATACGGACATATGCATCCAGCTGCATGGATACAAGCGACGGGCTGCTCATCACCCTCGATCAACTCTCCCGTCTCAATAATTTAGGCTTTATTATCGAGGCAGATTGGAAGAATCTTCTGGCTCCCGAAGTCTGGACATTCTGTAAACAGGGGAAAATCCCGCCCTGGTATATGGCTGCAGGAATCCACGGGGAGTTTGAACTCATCTTTACCGTTCCATCCGAAAAGGTGTCATCCCTGAACATGGAGGCTGCAGCAGCCGGTTTCCATCCCATTCAGCTGGGAATTGTCGAGAAAGAACCTCTTGTTGGAATTGTTCTGCCTTCTGGAGAAAAAGTTAAAATGGACATGGCTCCGCTGAGGAATCTTTGGGGGGAAAACGATCATGAGCTCGATTTTCTCATTCAGAAGCATCGGATCTTGGGAAAAAAATGGGGATTGGAATGAACCGAGATAGCTTTTTTGGGAAAATCAACTATTCTTCGTCGAACGAGGACAGCCGGTCGGAATTGAGATCCCTAAATATCGACAGCAATGACTCAGTTCTATGTATAACTGGAAGTGGAGCCCGTCCACTCGACCTTCTGATAAAAGGGCCCACATCTGTAGTTGCCATCGACAACAATCCCGTCCAGAACTTTCTCTTGGAACTGAAGATGAAAGCGATCGAGATGCTGGATTATACAGATTTTTTGGCTTTTATCGGAGTTTCTCCCTGCAGCAGGACAGGACAGATCTACCGGGTTATAAGAAAATCCCTCTCGACAGGAGCCAAGGTTTTTTGGGATTCTCATCTGAAAATGTTGGACAAAGGAGTGATCTACCAGGGGGGATGGGAACGCTACTTCAGCCGGCTGTCGTTTATAGTCCGGCAGTCGAGGCCTCTCATGCTGAAGAGGCTTTTTGATTGTCAAAATATCGAAGAGCAAGCCTATGTTTGGAATAAAGGCTGGAACAACACAGAGTGGAGGCGATTTATCCGCTTCTTGTCTTCGAGATTGATCTGGAAATATTTTTTCAGAGATCCAGGATTCTATCAATACGTTCCTCCTTGTTTTTCCATTCCCGATTATAGTCTGGATAGATTTGCCTTTGCCTTCGAAAATATCCTCCTCCGCGAAAGCCCTTATGCCAACCTTCTTTTTTGGGGAAAGTATGATCCTGAGGGGGCGCTGCCGATTTATCTGCAAAAGGAACATTACCTGACTATACAAAACCGTCTCGCTTGTATCCGGATAGTCACCCAGTCTCTTGGGGATTTTTTAGAGGAGGGAAGAGACAGGTTCGATAAATATTCCCTTTCGGATTTTTCCTCCTACACAGGATGGGAGGAATACAGAAGAATCTGGAATGGAATAGCCAGAACGGCCAAATACAGGGCTGTTGTCTGCGAGAGGCAGTACCTTGTGAAGAGAAACATCCCAAAAGAAATTTCAGGCTTTGTGAACCGGAACAGCGACTTAGAGAAAAAGCTTCAAAGAACGGATAATTCTATCTTTTTTTCTTTTGTTGTAGCCGATTTTAAAAGGAGGCCATATGTCTGATATATCCATCGTTCCCTTTACTCCAGCTGATGAAAAAGCGGCCTTGCATCTGGAAGAGTTGTGTACACAGGGTCGAGCTCTTTGCTTGAGATATCGCCGGCCCTCTTTCAAAATTCGTTCCTCTCTGTATGCCAATTCCAAAATATACTGTGCGAAACTGGGAACAAAATTGGTCGGGATTACTGCGGCCGCATTAAAGCCGGTGAAACTGCATGGACACACCATAAACGCTTTGTATGGTTATGACCTCCGCGTTCACCCAAACTACAGGAGGAAGGGGATTGGAAAAAAACTCGGTGAGGCCCAGATTCATGATTTAGGAAAAAACGCCGACTGCATATACACTCTGGTTCACGGTCAAAACAATCGTGCCTATTCTCTGGTCACACAATACTTTTCCCCGGATGTCGTAATCCCTCTGACATATGTTGTTTTGCCGGTCTATAAAAAGTTCCGGAATGAAAACAAATGCCATTTTTCTTCTGCAGACCAGATTCATCAACAGTATATCTCGAATACTGGACAGAGAGAATTTACGCCGGATTTTAATCTGGATAAGCAAATAGGCCATGTCAACAGCCTCAATATTGAAGGATGTGGTGCAGGCTGTTCGATCTGGACAAACGAAAATATCCTGGCTGAACAGATCATGCGGATCCCAAATTTGTTCAATATGCTCAGATTTATGTGTGCTCCGCTGCGCTTGTTCTACAAGCTGCCTGTAATCCCAAAGCCAGGTGAAATTCTCCAGAGCTGGTTCCTCTACGACCTTTATGCTGAGGATTTTTCCAGCCTTCAAAAACTCCTCAAGGCTGCCATCCATCTGGCGATCGATTATCACAAAGATTTTCTCTATATTCTTCTTCAGGAAACAGATCCGCTCTTAAACTGGATCAGGCGATCAAAACTTAGGGTCTTCACCTTTCCCTATTTTTTTCTTGCAAAAGGCAGAAACTGTCCTTCTCCCCAAGACAGAATTTATATCGACATTCGGGATCTATAGCGGATTAGTTTTTCTTTACTTCTCCTCCATTTTTTTATATATAATTTAAGTTCTATATATTCGGAAAATCATCAGTTTAGGAGGTTATTATGAAATCACGATTTAGGGTAATTTCTGTATTTATAGTGGCAGCGCTTCTTGTGCTGTCTGCCTGCTCTCCAAAGGGAGAAAAACTTGAGATCACTTTTGAGAAATACACTCTGAGTAACGGCCTTGATGTTATTCTTCATGAAGATACTTCAGATCCCATCGTAGCTGTAGCCCTGCAGTTTCATGTGGGTTCCAACCGTGAGGAGGTGGGACGCACAGGATTCGCTCACCTTTTTGAGCACATGATGTTCCAGGAATCACAGCATGTGGGACAGGACCAGTTCTTCCGGAAGATCCAAGAGGCTGGGGGTATGCTCAACGGTGGGACAAGCAATGATGGGACCATCTATTTTGAAGTTGTGCCGAAGAATGCACTGGAGATGGTTTTGTGGCTGGAAGCTGACCGATTGGGTTTTCTGGGAAGCAAAATCACTCAGGAGGCTTTTGCCAACCAGCAGGGTGTTGTCAAGAACGAAAAACGCCAGGGAGTGGACAACCGCCCCTATGGCCACACTGGATATGTCATAGGGAATCTTCTTTATCCCGATGGGCACCCTTACAGCTGGACGGTTATAGGTTCTATGGAGGACCTGACCAACGCCACTTTGAAAGATGTTCATGCATTTCATGATAAATGGTACCGGCCCAAGAACTGCACCCTTGTTGTGGCTGGGGACTATGATGAGGCACAAACCAGGGAATGGATCGAGAAGTATTTCGGCGAGATTGATGGCGGCACAGACGTAACCGATCCTCAGGACTGGCATGTCACTCTAGATGCTCCCAAACTGGTCTATCACGAGGACAATTTCGCAAAATCTCCCGAGCTCAATATGGTCTTCCCCACGGTGGATGAATATCATGAGGATTCCTATGCATTATCCTTTTTTGGCCAACTTTTCTCATACGGAAAAAAGGCTCCCCTTTATAAAGTCTTCGTGGAAGAAAAGAAACTGGCGCCTTCCGTATCCGGATATCAAATGAGCCTTGAGATAACCGGAAGCTTCCGCATCCGCATCCAAACATTTCCGAATGTGGATCTGGATAATGTTAAGGCCGCCATTTTTGAGACTTTCGAGAAATTCGAGGCCGAACCCTTTACAGATCAGGATGTCGAAAGGATTAAAGCCGGAATCGAAACCCAGTTTTATGGAGCACTTTCTAGTATTCTCGGCAAATCCTTTCAGCTGGCCAGCTATAATGAGTACGCCGGTTCGCCTAGTTTTTTGACAGAAGATTTGGAAAAGACAAAGGCGGTGACAAAAGAAGATATTCTCCGAGTGTATGAAAAATACATTAAGGACAAACCCTATGTTTTGACTAGTTTTGTTCCCAAAGGACAATTGGAACTTGCTGTAGAGAATTCGGAGAAGGCTGATATAGTGGAAGAGGCGATTACAGGGGAGGAAATGACTGCAGAAGCGCCTGTTGAAGAATTTACTGTTGAGCCTATCCCATCTTCATTTGATCGGAGTATTGAACCTGAAAAAGGGCCTGATCCGGAGATCACACTGCCTAGGGTTTGGCAGGAAAAGTTAGACAATGGGATCGAAGTCCTGGGTATTGGGCACACAGAGCTTCCATTGGTTCAGTTCTCACTTGCCATCAGAGGGGGTATGCTTCTGGATGATATCGATAAGGTCGGAGTGGCCCGGTTGGTGGGCCAGTTGATGAATGAGGGGACGGCAAACAAGACACCAATTGAGCTGGAAGAAGCGATTGATGATCTTGGAGCTTCGATTTATATATCTGCTGGACGGGAGTCTTTTTCTCTTCGAGTCAACTGCCTTAAATCTAAGTTCCAGGATGCTTTTAAACTGGCTGAGGAGATCTTGTTCGAGCCGCGCTGGGATGAAAAGGAATTTGCCAGATTGAAACAGCAGACTCTGGAAAACATAAACCGCAGCAAGGCCAATCCCAACGCGATATCGAGTGAGGTGTTTAACAAGCTGGTCTACAAGGAAAATCACATATTCAGCCGTCCGACGTCAGGAACGAAAGAGTCTGTGGAAGCCATAGAGATCGATGACTTGAAGAATTACTACGCGGCGAATTTTTCACCTTCGATGGCCTATATCACTGTTGTCGGGGATATCGCTCAAGATGAGGCAATGGGGACATTTGGAACTCTTGCGGAAAAATGGGAACCCAAGGACATAGAAATTCCTGCCTATCCGGTGCCTGAGCCTCTGGATAAAGCTATGGTGTACTTTGTGGATGTTCCCGATGCCAAACAGTCGGTGATACGGATCGGTAATCTGGGTATGACAGCACTGGATCCGGATTTTTATCCTGCCTATGTGATGAACTACAAACTGGGCGGAAGCTTTAACGGCTTTGTGAACCTGGTTCTTCGGGAAGAAAAGGGCTACACCTACGGCGCACGTTCCGGCTTTAGCGGATCGCACGTTCCAGGGACTTTTGCGGCATCCTCATCTGTGCAGTCGCGCGTGACTCTTGAATCGGTGCAGATCTTCAAGGATCTGATGACCATGTACAGGGATGGCATTTCGGATGAAGATATGGCGTTTACAAAGAGCGCGCTTGTGAAATCCAACGCTTCACGTTTTGAAACATTGGGCGGTTTGATGGGTATGCTGAACACCATTGCGTCTTATGATTATCCTGTCGATTACATCAAAAAGCAGGAAGAGATCGTTAAAAATATGACGATTGAGGCCCACAAAGAGCTGGCGCAGAAGTACCTCCATCCTGACAAGATGATTTATCTAATAGTCGGCGATGCGAAAACACAGTTCGAACAGCTCGAGCAGCTCGGATTAGGTAAACCCATTCTGGTCGAACACAAATAGACTTAGTCATGGGTATCTCTGGTCGAACACGGCTCTGATTACATTTTTGTTAAAATCAGAATCTTAGCTCGACTGGTTTCACATAAGGAGTCTATAATGAGATCATTTCAAACATGCTTGTTCGGGTTTATCTTGCTATTTGGAGGCGGTGTTGTAAATGCACAGCAGCCAAAATTCGAAATAATCCAACAGGAAATTTTTGCGCAGAGAAACTCGATGACACATGCCTGGGCTGATTATGATAATGACGGTGATTTGGATTTGTATGTAGGATTCAGGAAGGATATTCCAAATCGTCTATATCGAAATGATAACGGAGTGATGAAGGATGTGGCCGCAGAACTCGGTGTTGCAGATCTCGAAGATACGCGGGCTTTAGCTTGGGGGAATTATGACGCTGATGGCAAGCTTGATCTATACGTTGGCTACACATCAGGCGCCCAAGAAGATTTTGCCAAGATTCCATGTCGAATATATAGAAACGACGGCAAAAAGTTTAGCGAAGTCACAAAATCTCTTGGCCTCAATCTACCTCTGGGCAGTGCCAGGCAGTTAACCTGGATCGATTATGATAATGATGGGGATGTCGATCTCCTTGTCTGTTTTCGTGATATTAAAAATATGCTGTTTCGCAACGATAACGGCAAGTATATCAATGTTGCAGACCAAATGGGGATAACGGGCTCGCGTGCTACAATGGGTGGTGTGTGGTTTGATTATGATTTAGATGGCGACTTAGATTTGTATCTTGGCAATATGGATGGTTATGCCAACAGAATGTATCGAAATGATAAAAAAAGTTTTGTTGATATCGCACCCAAAAATGGCCTGGATGCCGGCGGAAGAGCTATAGACGAAAATCCGGGAGATCATTCCATGGCTGGTACCATTCGGCCTTCTTTAGTTGATTATGATAACGACGGCGACTTCGATATTTTTGTAACGACCATGGGCGGGACCGATGGTTTTTATCGCAATGACGGCAATGGGAAATTTGTTAATATTGCGGCGGAGCTGGGTTTAGCGTATGAAGGGTACCGAGGGACTGCCGCGTGGGCTGATTATAATAATGACGGTTGGATAGATCTCTATGCTCATGGCCAACTGTATAAAAATGAAAAAGGCAAGTTTAATGCTGTTACCCCGGATGTTATAAAGAATAATGTTGGTGGATATGGCTCGATTTGGGCCGATTATGATAATGATGGAGCAATGGATCTATGTATATCGAGTCGTAATCACTATATCCTGCATAATAAACTTACAAAAGAAAATGCCCAGAGGTCTTTAAAAGTAATGGTGGTTAATGAAAAAGGGATTTTTTCCAAAGCTGGGACAGAAATAAGGCTTTATCAAAAAGAAACAAAAGAATTAATTGGCTCAAGGATAATATCGGCAGGTTCAGATTATAACTGCCAAAGCGCCATGGCCGTTCATTTCGGATTGTCGAAAATAGAAAACGTTGATGTAGAAATTACTACCATGACTAACTCGGGACGAAAGATTGCTCGACTTGAGAACATAAATCCAATAGAGCACTCCGGCAGCTGTCTTTCGATAAAAGTGGATAATAAAGGGGAAATTATCAAATAAATCGTAATCGCGCTTTATAGCCGTTCTATTCCAAATTTTCTTGACATTGTTGAAACAAAACTCTATCTTTGTAATAGATTAGTTTGCTATGCAGACTAGTTTGAAATAAGGACTAAAGGAAGACTGTCATGCTAAAACCCGAAAGATCAGGCGGCATTTCCGAAAGGATATATCACCTGTACTGGGAGGATGGGATT
>CAZLLG010000060.1:0-7205 GCA_964560275.1 uncultured Eubacteriales bacterium
AGTTGGTACGATATGCAGCTTAAGTACCATCACGGAAATCAGGATGCTTACGGTGATTTTTAGACATTTGATAAGGGATGAGATAAAATGATGATATGTCCCCTGCGAATAAGGATTTTAGTGCGAAATTTTTGGAATCGGTAGGAAAACCTCTTCAAAAAAAAGTCTCCCTTCGTGAGTTTTCGCATTTTAAGATTGGAGGGCCGGCTGATTATTTCTTTGAGGCCAATTCTGTATCAGAACTATCCGATGCCATCTGTTTGGCCAGGGATTTAAAGATCTCTTTTTACCTAATAGGTGGAGGTTATAACATCCTGTTTTCAGATGACGGTTACCGCGGTCTCATCTTAAAGAATTCAGTCCAGGGGATTTTAAAACTGAAGGATTCGGAAATAGAAGTCTTTTCAGGAACACCTCTTCGAGAGCTTCTTCACTTCTGCACAGAAAACAGCCAAAGCGGTCTGGAATTTATGGCTGGCATCCCTGGGACAGTAGGAGGAGCAGTCTTCGGCAATGCAGGGGCATTTGAACAGGATATTGGGGAGTGCTTACAAAGGGCTTTAATTTTAGATTCAAACAGCAAATCAGTTAGGGTGGACCATACACATTTCAACTTTAGTTACAGGTATAGTGGGCTCAAAGAGCATCATGATATTCTCTTACAGGCCTCTTTTATCGTTAAGGACTCAAAAAAAGAAGAGATTTCAGAAATAATCCGAGGCATTCTGGAAAAAAGGAAGGTTAATCATCCTCCATGGGATACGGCTTGTGCGGGGAGTTATTTCAAAAATCCCTTTCTTCCGGATGGGAATAAGATCCCCGCAGCCAAACTTCTCGATAAGGTCGGAGCCAAGGGGCAGAGAGTTGGTGGAGCATCTGTCTATGAATATCATGCCAATTTTATCATCAATACAGAAAATGCGTCAGCCCAGGATGTTCGGGATTTGGCCTCTGAGCTCAAGCGGCGAGTTCATGAAGAATATGGGATTATTCTGGACGAAGAAGTTATCTATCTTCCAGAATTCGGGATAACCCTTTAATCTTCTGTGCAGACAGAGTCTTTTCTTCCTTAACCATTTCAATCGCTCTGATGGCAAGCTGTTTGTAAACAGCCTCTACACCAGGAAATTTTTCGAGGGTGCCTAAGTGTGCCTTGACGGTTTGTTCATCTCCCCTAATGATCGGGCCAGTCAGAGCATCCCGGATCCGGTTGTCCGTTATATTGTTTAAAGTGCCGTCCAATAGAGGCCGCAGAATTTGGATAGCCTTTCCTTCATTCAGACCGGAGGATTTAAGAAGGGCCACGGCCGAATCAAGAAGGACTACAAAAAAATTTGAGGTCATGCTGAAAGCGGCGTGGAAAATTGGTTTGTCGTCAGGTTGGATTCGAATAGAATGACCTCCAAGATCGCTAACGATTTTTTTGGCCGTTGAGACGGCTTTTTCCTCTCCTTCTATGCCAAAATAAACATTTTGAAGTTGGTTAGGTGCCGTATGTTTAAAAGAAAAAGATTGTATTGGATGAAGAGATGCTGTCGAAGCCCCTTTTGTCCCCAGGGGTTTAAGAACTTCTGAGGGCAGGAGTCCACTGCAGTGGAACACGGTTTTTGCCTCCCAGGAAATATCAGAAAATTCCAACTCTTGGACGATGTCCTTGATCCTGTCATCCGGCACTGCTATAAAAAGAATTTTCCCATTTTGAGCTGTGTAAATGTTATCTTTGGAGGGTTCCCCACGCCCGATTAACCGTCGGCTTTCTTCTGCTTCCTTGAGAGTAAAACAGGACAGAGATTTGATGGAGTAACCGGCCTCAATTAGAGCTCTTCCTAGTGATGTTCCGACCTTCCCTGCGCCGATGATTGAAAAACTTTTCATTTTTTTGTCTTAAAAATATCCATCCAGTTATGGACTTCAAGGGGAGAGGGGAATGTGACATTTTTTTCATTGGCCTTAAGTTTTTTGTGCTCCTTTAAGGTGGCTTTGAGCAGCCGATTAAAGTCCTTGCAGTCCATTTTTTTTGCCCCATTTAGCCTTGCAAAATCCTTGATCTCCCTGTCAGAACTGACCACAAAGAACTGTCGCCGGTCTGTCTGTTTTAAGATGACGTCCATGATGACGGCATCGGCATTCTTGTCGATTTCGGGATAGAGCACAGAGAGCTTATTTTCGGGAAATTCCCTGTTTGTGATATTTGGATCGGGGGGGCCGTCGAACACGAGATAAATCTTTGTGTTTTTGATTTCCTGGAAGGCCAAAAGCCTTCCGATCAATGTGTATCTGCTCTGTGGATTCCTGAGTTCGGATTGTGCGATAAATCCAATAAAGTTATTTCCGTCGATAAGATAAGGCATTGAATTGGATGACGTCTCTCTATTGAGAAGCTGACCTTATAACGTGTAGGTCTCTCCGGGTTTGAGGATAATGACTTCGGCAACATCTCCGACTTTTTGCTTGAACTCTTCTGGATCGACTTCGACGATTGGGAATGTTCCATAGTGAATAGGGATAACCTTTTTAGTCTGAGTGAATTCGACGGCCTTTGCCGCAGACTTCGGGCCCATGGTGTACCGGTCTCCAATTGGAAGCAGACTCAGATCTGGATGAAAGAACTCTCCAATGAGTTTCATATCATAGGTCAATCCCGTGTCGCCGGCATGATAGATATTTTTTCCATCAAGCTCAATAACTACTCCAGCCGGATCTCCCATTTCGCAGGTATGAAGGGCCTGAACCATGTGGACGATGACGCCCTCGTTTTCGACTGTGCCGCCGATATTCATTCCCTCTGCCGTGATGCCTTCTGCCTCAGCTAGTCCGGCTATCTCATGGATACTGAAGAGGACGGCGCCTGTTTGTTTTGCGATACTAAAAGCATCTCCAAGATGATCCCCATGGTCGTGTGTGACTACGACGGCATCTGCTTCAGTTATGCTGTCGGGAGATATTGAAGCCGCCGGGTTTCCGGTGAGGAAGGGATCGATAATAATTGTTTTGGATCCTTTTATTTTGACCGCGGAATGTCCGAGCCAAGTGATGTCCATGGGTTTACCTCCTTATATATTATCCAGGGGGCCAGGTCATCTTTCGCCCTCCGAGAAGATGGAAGTGTGTATGAAAGACTTCTTGACCTGAGTCTTTCTCTGTGTTGAGGACCATTCTGTACCCACTATCCTTTACGCCCTTTTCATTAGCGATATCTCTAGCTTTGATGAATAGATGACCGATTACACCTTGTTTTTCCTCTGGGAGTTCGTTTAGAGAGGCGAAATGGTCTTTCGGAATAAGAAGGATATGGATAGGAGCTTGTGGATTGATGTCCTCAAAAGCGAGAATAAAATCGTCTTCGTAAACAATCCGGGCGGGAATTTCTTTGTTTATGATTTTACAAAAAAGACAGTTGTCCATATTCGAGAATCCTAGTAGGTGATTCTTTCCAAGTGTGCTCCCAGGGATTTCAGCTTTTCCTCTATATTCTCATATCCCCTATCGAGATGTTCAGAGTCGAAAATCAGAGTTTCTCCATTAGCAATGAGGCCGGCCAGAACAAGGGAGGCAGAAGCTCTGAGATCCATGGCGATGACCTCGGCTCCTGATAATGGTGTGTTTCCTTTTACGATGGCTTTATCTCCCTGGACTTCGATGTTGGCCCCCAAACGAAGCAGTTCATTGACATGGGAGAATCGTCTGTCAAAGATAGTTTCTGTGATGATGGATGTTCCTTCGGCCTGTGTCATGAGAACCGAAAATTGGGCCTGCATGTCTGTGGGAAATCCAGGATAGGAAGACGTTGTGATATCTTGAGGTTTAAGGTTGGGCGTTCCCTTAACTCGAAGGGAATGGCTGTTGATGGACTCTATAGAGACTCCAGAGAATCTTAATTTTTCGATCAATGTTTCGAGATGGTCGGAACGCGTATGGGTAAGAACGATATCGCCCTGGGTGAGAGCACAGGCGATGAGATACGTCCCGGCCTCGATTCTGTCTGGGATGATCTCGTGTTCGGCTCCTCCCAGCTCATCGACACCTTTAATTCGGATAGTCTCCTCTCCAATCCCGTCAATTTTTGCACCCATTTTTACTAGAAGCTCACAGAGATTGGCCACCTCGGGCTCTAGTGCACAGTTTTTCAAGACAGTTTCTCCCTTAGCTAGGGAAGCGGCCATGACAAGATTTTCGACGCCGCCGACAGTCTTTTTTTCAAAAAGGACTTCTGCTCCTCTGAGTGATTTGGCTTCCGCTCGGATATAGCCGTGTTCCAGAGTGATGTCCGCACCCAATTTTTCCAGTCCGTGAATGTGAAGGTCTGTGGGACGGGGTCCGATAGCGCATCCTCCTGGTAATGAGACAATGGCTTTTCCATGGCGAGCCAGGAGGGGACCGAGAACGAGAATGGATGCCCTCATAGCACGAACAAGCTCATAAGAGGCTTCATCCGACTGGATTCGGGGAACCTGGATCGACAGAGAATTCCCCTCAAGGTGATAATTTGCGCCGAGTTCTTTGACCAAAGTGAGGATTGTGAACACATCTTTAACGAGCGGGATATTTTCCAATGCGATTTTTTCTTCAGTCAGAAGCGACGCGGCTATGGCCGGCAGAACGGCATTTTTGGCTCCGCTTATCCGGATTTCACCTTTAAGCTTTAGATTATGGTTCCCAAGTATACGAATCTTTTCCATCGCCCTCATTCTAGACTATAACCCCTCAAAATTCAATTCAAAATCACACGATGAAATAATAAGTTAAAGGGAATTGATGGCTTGGTCGAGATCTTCAATAATGTCTGCCGGAGCTTCGCCCCCCACACACAGGCGAATGAGCTGTGGAGGGACATCGGCCATTATTCTGGCCTCTTCTCCCTGCTGTTGGTGAGTGGAAATAGCGGGAATGGTCGCGACACTCTTGATCCGCCCCAAATCAGTGGCCCGAAAAATGATTTTAAAATTGTCAAAAACTTTTCGTGCATTTTTAGGAGGGCCGTCCACACGGAAACTCATCAGGTGTCCATAGCGGTTTACGGCCGTGCCGGATTCATCCTCGGAATCGACCAATTTCATATACTTTTTAGCTAGATCATGAAGAGGAAAATCAGGCAGCCCGAGATAATCGACCTGATAAACCCGGGGATGAGTGTTGAGGAATTCAGCGATTTTCTGGCAGTTCATACTGACCATATCCATCTTTGATCGTAGTGTGCGCAGGTCATTGAGAGCAAAGATGGCATTAACCGGGGATGCGGCCGGACCTGTGTCTCTATAGGGGAGGAATTTTACGTATTCCGCGAAACTTTCCTTAAAGAGCGGATTTTCATTTTTGATTTTTGTGACAATCGGTTTTTTGCTGATTAAGGCACCACCCACAGCAAATCCACCGGACGTGATAGATTTTGTCAGTGAATGAACGACAATATCGGCTCCATAGGTGATGGGACGCAGAAGAGCAGGAGTTGCACATGTGGCGTCGATAATAAAAGGAATTTCAAAGGAGTGAGCCAGGTCCACTAGGGCTTTTATATCGCAAAAGGACTGCTGAGGATTACTGGGGGCCTCCACATAGATAAATCGGGTGTTGTCATCGATTTTATCCTTCCACTCCTCTATGTTTTGGGGGTGTGCAACCCATCGGACATCGATTCCCTGTTCTTGGGCTTTTCTCAACGAAAACAGCTGGTAAGTGCCTCCATAGAGCTGGACGGAGGAGACAAAGTTAATCTTTTCCTTCCCTTCATTTTGTCTGACAAGGAACGGATCTATGGCGGCCAAGACGGCGGCCATTCCTGAAGAGGTGACCAGACAGGAGGTCTCATAATCGCACTGGTAACCTTCAAGGAGGGCCAACATCCATTCCAGATAATATGTTGTGGGATTGGCTATCCGCGTGTAACACCAGGTCGGGATGAGATAGGCCAGGGCCGCTTCCAACTCATCCGCGTCTTGATAGGCCTGGGAAGCCGAGAGGTAAAGAGGTTCGATCACAGCCCCCTGGTTTTGACTGAGAGCCTCCTCCACCGAGTAGAGGCCGTGGACAGCCAGCGTGTCAAATTTGTATTTTTTTACGCGGGTGAGAGTATTTTTTCTCCGGGCATGATTTTTTTCTGCCTCTTTGACATATTTCAATACTCCAGGGCTGTACAACATGTCATCTGACATAATTCCTCCCCAACATGATATAAAAGTTACAGATACTTAATTATCACATTCTTCAATCTTTTTAAACCCTGGACAATCTGTTTTTTGGATGGAAAAGAAAAATTCAGACGTATGGTGTTAAATTGTACATATCCTCGTGGAAAAAAGAGTTCTCCGGGCACAAACGCGACCTTTTCCTCTATAGCAGCGTGGAAGAGTTCCATGGTGTTTATATGTTTTGGGACTGTCATCCAAAGAAAAAGTCCGCCCTCTGAAACCGTCCAATGGACCTCCTTCAAGTCGGGAAAAAGCTCATTTAAAGTCTCGAGAAAAAAATCAAGTTTTTCTGAGTAAAAAGCTCTGGTTTTTTTAAAATGTTTGTCCAGGTCGTATTCGCGAAGGAAAGCCGTGCAGAGATCCTGGTTGAGTTTGGGTGTGTTGAGAATGTTTGCGCCCTTGATGAAAGAAAATTTATTGATGACTTCAGGTGGCCCGATATTAAATCCCACCCGCAATCCCGGATTGAATATTTTGGAAAAAGTGTAAATCCCGATAACATTTCCCCGATTGTCATCAAGAGAGAAAAGAGAAGGGATGTCTTGACCTCTATACCGGAGTTCCCGGTAGGGGCTGTCTTCAACGATCGGAATCTTATACTCTTCACCTAAGGCAAGGAGAGCTTTTCTCTTTTCCAGGCTCATTGTGATGCCCGAAGGATTTTGAAAATCGGGTACAACATAGATAAACTTGGGAGTTTGTCCTTGCTGCAAAAGATCAATAATCCCTGCTTTCATCCCCTGGATATCTGAACCGTCCTCCTGTATGTCCTTAGCCATGTATCTGGGGGCTTCCATCTCGAAGGCTGCCAATGCGCCTCCAAAAGTGGGGAGGTCACAGACTATCGTGCATCCTTGTTCCAAAAAAAGGCGGCCAGCGAGATCCAATGGCGCCAGGGGTTCCGTTGACCCGCCACCCCGGGACCAAGGGTAAGAGCGGCCGGTCGGTTTGACGCGAATCTCGTGATCGTCGGCTTCGACAAGATCCCCGACTGCCCCTGGCACCTGATCGACTTCGAGG
>CAZLLG010000060.1:7215-14614 GCA_964560275.1 uncultured Eubacteriales bacterium
GGTCACAGACTATCGTCCTTTGTTGTTCCAAAAAGAGGCGGCCAACGAAATCCAAGCCGTACTGGCCGGATCTGGTGATCATGATGTTCTCCGGGGCAATGTAGACCTTGTCTCTTTTGAGATAGTCGATTACAGCCTGTATTAGATCTTTTTCTCCGCGAACAGGTGAATACTGCAGCACTTGTGAAGAATTATTGTCCAGGATTTTCTGCTGTGTTTTCTGGATAAGTTCTACGGGAAAGAGCTCTCCACTGGGCATGCCGGCCGCAAAGGAGATGATTTCCGGATCATCCATATATATCAACATTTTTCCGATGTTGTACCCTTCGAAGGTCCGCATGATCTCTGTAAAAAGGTGTTCCATAATTTCAGTTCGTTTTTATTTTGTAGCGATCGTCCGTGTCGAACATATCGATCACATAGACACGCGTTAGAAATTTTGCCGCATGTTCAACGCCTTCCGGAATAAAGTACCAGTCTCCTTTTTGGTATAACTTTGTCTCTCCTGCGACAGTGAATTCCATTTTTCCATCGAGCACAAGGCCCCATTGGGCGCAGTGAGTATGCGGCGGAATTTCCCCTATTGGTTGAAGGTCAAAAAAAACAACTTGTTTTCCCTCGCTTTGGAGGAGCCAACCCCGGATGCCTTCGATTGGGATATCGATTTCAGGGAGTCCTCTGATCATTTCAGGATAGGGGGTTCCATCCCATTTGTTCATGTAGTCTTTCATGTTGTCCTTCCTTCTCTTTTTAATATAAAGCCTTTATGAGTCCACCGTCTATCTGTAAAGCCGTGCCTGTAATGTATCCTGCTTGCTGAGATGCCAGAAAAGCCACAAAGGCTCCGAATTCTTTAGTGGAGGCAAGCCTTCCTGTTGGAATCATCTTTTCGATCTTGTTGAAATAATCCTGGAGCGATCCCTTTTGACTTTTCACAAAGGCATCGGCCAGCTCTTCAATTCTTTCCGTTTTTGTGTAACCCGGGCAAACACAGTTGACCGTTACACCAAAAGGGGCCATCTGGTTCGATAGTGATTTTGAAAATCCAAGCACTCCTGCGCGGGCCGTGTTGGACAGAACCAGGTTATCGATGGGCTGCTTCCCCGATATCGATGCAATGTTGATTATGCGGCCCCATAGATTTGCCTTCATCGAGGGGATCACACTGTAGCAGAGATTTATTGTGGTCATAAGGTTGAGTTCTAAAGCATTCAGATAGTCATCCGGAGAAAAATCGTCGATTAAACCGGCAGGAGGCCCACCGGCGTTCGAAACAAGAATATCTATCTTTCCGAATTCTTTGATAATTCCCTGAATCGTGCTGTGCACTTTTTCTTTTTGTGTCACATCGAGTACCCAAGCCTTAACTTCATTGCCTGTTTGAGTCTGAAGCTCCTCTCGTGTTTTAAGCAATCGTTCTTTGTTTCTGGCGCAAATGTTGACAATGGCGCCCTCTTTGGACAGTTCGAGGGCTGCTGCTTTCCCGAGACCAAGGCTTGACGCAGTCACGAAGGCAACTTTATCTTTAATACCAAAATCCATGGTTGTGCTCCTGTATTAATTACTTGATATTTTCAGTTTTTGTGAGAGACACGGGCAAATTCTGTTTTGTGACCCCTCAACATGATTTCCTTAGCATCCTTATCACATCGTAGACATTTATGATAGATCACGTTTCCTATTAGAGCTCCCTTTTCCCGCCGTTCATTATCCGTGAGGAAATAGGCCTCCATGGTATCATAGGGACGCGCTTCGCCATCACTTTCGTATTTAATGGTCAAGTTACAGCCGGCTTCGAGAACCTTGAAGGCGTTTTCTGTCCAGTTATAATCGGCCATTCCTAGGTCGGGATTGATCCTCAGATGGGCGGCCAGATATATTTTGGGCAGTCCTGATTCCTCGAGCTCCCGGGTGCACTGGATAAAGTTCTCGGCTGTAGAGGCATTGCCGATATTGATCTCATAAATAGGTGTTGTTCCATCGTCCCGGAGGTATTCCTTAAAAATGTTCATGAGCATCCGAAGTTGAATGGCATTCTGTGTGGACAGAAGCATGGAAATCTTAAAGGACAGATTAGGAATTTCTCGGGCATAGTAGCATGCGGCGACAATTGTTGACCAGCTGGGATTGAGGTAAAAATTTCCTCCAGTCTCCAGGGCCGCACGTGTGATTCCGTCAAGATATACAAGATGGTTGTTATTGCCGACTTCGACACCGCCGAGATTGCCGAAAGCTGTGCCCATATTTTTTAGGGTGATCTGGCTTATTCCGTCTCCCAGATCCCGCCTCTCGAATTTTTCTCCTGTCACTTTCTCGATTCTAGCAAATCTCTCTTCCGGCAGCGGAGTGCCTACCAGGTTTGTGGAGCAGAATTTGCTGGCTCCTAGAAGGTTTTCCGCCATGGCCAGGGTTCCGAGGAGATCGCCGCTGTAGACATAGTCATCTGTCAATCCAACAACCGAAATCATTTCTGTAGGGAAGAACATGGTCCCGTTGTCTTTTGTCAATCGAATACATTCTGAAGTGGGGATAGCTCCTTGAAAACCGGAGACCTGAGTTGTGCAGGTTCCTTTTTTGGTCACAGAGATATTGTTTTCTCTTAAAAAATCGTCGACCTTAGGAAAAAGCTTGACATGTTTCTCGGCAGTCTCAAGCATTTCTCCATAGCCCAAATTCTGAGCTTTCTTTTTTCTTTGTTCGTATCCACGCATGTTCTCGATTTTTTCTTGGATGCTCTTGGCTCCTCCATAAGAATCGAGAAGGGCATCCATGGCCTGGAGATCTCTTTCCGAAAGAAGTTTATAATGCATTATGCCCTCCTAGTTTATTTTGTAGAGTGGTGTGTATTCCCATTTTGGGGATTTTATTTTACTTAAATAAAATCTCACTGACAAGAAAAAACCACTCTTGCTAATTTTTATCCGTCTCGGTAGACTAAATAATATAAGATTCAAAAACTAAGCTGAGGAGGTTCGTTATGAAATTATTATTTGTTGGATTTGGAACCGTTGGCCAGGGATTAGCCGAATTGATCATGGATAAAGAGGAACACCTCAAAAAGGACTTTGGCCTTAAATACTCAGTCGTAGGGATTTCAGATGAACTCAAGGGGAGTCTTCTCAACACGAATGGCCTTGACTTGAATTTGGCTTTGGAGAGCGCAAAATCCGGTAAAAACATATCTGAAGGGTCCGAGGATAAATTTGATGGGAATGCGCTTGATATGATTCGCCAGTCCGGGGCGGATATAATGCTTGAGGCGACCTATACGGATATAAAAACAGGAGAACCCGCCACATCTCATGTACGGGAAGCGTTGGAGCAGGGGCAGCATGTTGTGACCACAAATAAAGGGCCTCTTGCTCTTTTTTATAAAGAGCTAGCCGATCTTGCCCAACAGAAAAAGAAGCAGTTCCTTTTTGAAGGGACAGTGATGAGCGGTACTCCTGTTCTCAATTTTATAAGGGAGACGTTAGCTGGAAGTGAGGTGGAGGAAATCAAAGGGATTCTCAATGGAACAACTAACTATATTTTGACCCGTATGGAGGAGGGGTTATCCTATGAAGATGCGCTGGATAAAGCCCAAGAATTGGGGTATGCCGAAGCTGTACCGGATGCAGATGTTCTGGGATGGGACGCGTTGGCAAAGGTCACCATTCTGGCCAAAGTTTTTTTTGGCGCAGAAGGGCAGCCTTTCGATTTTCCGTGTGAGGGGATTACTGGTATTACTGCCAGTGCGATCGTCGAAGCACAAAACCGGGGGAAGCGGTTTAAACTCATCGGAAAAGTGTGGAGAGAAGGTGGTTATGTTAAAGCTTCAGTCGGTCCTGAAGAAGTAGATATGACACACCCTCTAGCGGGAGTTATGGGAGCCACAAATGCCCTGACTATCTCGACAGACACACTTGGAGATGTGACCGTCGTTGGCCCGGGAGCTGGGAAAAAAGAAACAGGATTTTCAATGCTGATAGATTTGATCACCATAGGCAAACATTAAACCGGAGCATTTATAAAAACTGCCGACATTGTCATCACTTCGCCGTGCTCACGATGAACAAAGGCCGAGAGAAAAGGAAAAGAGGGGTGAAATATTTCACCCCTCTTTTTTTTGCGAAAAACGAGTTGTATCTCTTTAGATACTACTTAACCTGAGCCAGCATCCATTCGGTCGTGACACTTTTCGGGCGCTCGAGGGCTAAGCCAAGAGCTCTGTCCCAGATCAACGAAGAGAGGACTCCGATGGCTCGAGATACGCCAAAGAAAACGGTGTAGAAATCATATTCGCTGACACCATAGTGGAGAAGCAGACATCCGGAATGAGCATCCACATTCGGCCAGGGATTCTTTGCCTTTCCCTGCTCTCTAAGAATATCAGGGGCCACTTCATAGATGGAGCTGACAACTTTAAAAATCTCATCATCGGGAAGATGCTTAAGGGCGAATTCGCGCTGAGCAGCATATCTGGGGTCGGTCTTCCTGAGAACGGCATGTCCGTATCCGGGAATGACCTTTCCGGAGTTTAATGTGTCCCACAAATATTTGACCAGCTCATCTTTGGTGGGAACCCCGCCGAGATCTTCTTTGACTTCCATGATCCAGCGAAGAACTTCCTGATTGGCCAAACCATGAAGTGGTCCGGCCAGGCCGTCCATGCCGGCTGACAGGGCATAATAGGCATCGGACAGAGCGGAGCCGACAAGATGAGTGGTGTGAGCGGATACGTTTCCGCCCTCATGATCGCTGTGAATGACGAGATAAAGCCGCATGAGTTCCTTAAAGGCCTCATCTTCGACGCCAACCATATGAGCGAAATTTCCACCCCAATCCAGAGTTGGATCTGCAGGAATATGCACATCATCTTTGTAGGACCTGCGGTAGATGTATGATGCCAGGTTCGGGAGCTTTGCCAGAAGATTCATGACATCTTCGTACATGGGATCCCAGTAATCCATCTTGCTCATTCCTTCTCTGTACTGTTTTGAGAAGATGGAGTCTCTCTGGAGAGTGAGAATACCAAGAGAAAACTGGGTCATGGGGTGTGTGTCCTTTGGAAGGGCTTTGAGGACATCGATGAGGTAATCGGGAAGTGTGCTTCTTTCGCGCCACTCGTTTGTGACTTCTTTGACTTCGTCTTCGGTGGGTACTTCGCCTGTCAGAAGAAGATAAAAAATTCCCTCAGGGAGGGGCTCTTCGCCACCCGGAGCCTTGGGTAACTTTTCTTGCAGTTCAGGAATATTGAAACCGCGAAAACGGATTCCTTCCTCCGGATCGAGAGCTGATGTTTCCGTGACCATACATTTGATGGCACGCATGCCGCCGTACGCTTGAGCAATGGAGACATCAGCAATTTTTTGGTCGCCATGCTCTTTGAGAAGCGTTTTGACGCTAGTTCGCATGGGATCGATCTTGGACCGGAATTTTTCTTTTAATGAAGACATTGAGAAACCTCCTATAACATTAAATTATTATGAACTTATTAGGGGTAGCAACCAAAAACTATATCACCGTAGAGTAGGCGTGTCAATAAAAATTCATTTTGGATTTTAAGAGATTTTTTTATAGGTGTTTTGCCCTGAAATAAAGGAATCAATCGTCTCCTTTTTGGCATCAGATGTGCTGAGATGGCTGTATGGAAATAAAATGAAGATGAATTTTTTACTAAATAATCAAGTATTATTAGTGGAGCAAAACGATAAAATCCATCCCGCGGATTTCTCCTGCCCTCATGATTCAAGAGATGATTGACAGGGGGAAATGAAGGATTTGACTTTTAAGTTTTGAAGATGTTTATTATGACATTGATATGTTTTTTAATTTAGGAGGAAAAGAATGGAAGGTTTATGGATAATTCTCATCATTATCGCTATTGTGGCTGTCTTTGCGATAGGGATATACAATGCATTGGTTCAGCTCAGGAACCGATGTGACAATTCCTGGGCCCAAGTGGATGTGCAGCTGCGTCGGAGATACGATCTTATTCCCAATCTAGTGGAAACAGTCAAAGGATATGCCAAACACGAGAAAGAGACGTTCCAGAATGTCACGGAAGCACGCACCCAAGCCATGAATGCAGGCACAGTTCAGGAGCAGGGAAAGGCAGAGAACATGTTGAGTGGAGCCTTGAAATCACTTTTTGCCGTATCGGAAAGCTATCCGGACCTTAAAGCAAATCAGAATTTTATGATGCTTCAGGAAGAGCTTGCCGGGACGGAGTCTAAAATTGCTTATGCCCGCCAGTTCTACAACGACACAGTTATGAAGTTCAACACAAAACAGCAGGTGTTTCCATCCAATATAATAGCGAACATGTTTAGTTTCCAGGAAAAGGATTATTTCGAGATCGAAGAGCCCGAAGCCAAAGAACCGGTCAAAGTGGATTTTTAATCCCTCTAAATTGAAAAATGTAGAGATCCGGCATGTATGAACAAATATCTTCAAACAAAAGAAAATCTGTCTTTCTTATCTTCTTTTTTCTGGTCTTGATTTTTGCCCTGAGTTGGATTTTTGCACAACTTTTTGATTTTGGCCGCTATGCCTATATCCTAGCCATTGTCATAGCTGTAGCGATGACGTTTGGAAGCTATTTTGCCAGCGACAAACTTGTGCTTGCTGTGAGTAAAGCCAAACCGATATCCCAGAAGGAGTATCCTTATCTCTATAATGTTGTTGAAGGCCTGGCTATTGCGGCCGGGCTGCCCAAACCCAGGTGTTATATCATCGACGATACTGCTCCCAATGCGTTTGCTTCTGGTCGAAATCCAAAGAATGCGATTGTCGTTGTCACAAAAGGGCTTCTTGAAAAGTTGAATCGTGTGGAGCTTGAAGGGGTGATTGCACATGAGATGTCACACATTAAAAACTATGATGTCCTTGTGCAAACCCTGGCTGTTGTGATGGTGGGAGTGGTCGCTCTTCTCAGTGACTGGATTCTCCGAAGTTTTTTCTGGGGAGGCAGGGGAAGAAGGAGTAGCCGAAGCAGGGATAGAGGAGGGGGAGATATAGGGGCCATCATCGCGATCGTTGGTGTGACCCTTGCAATTTTTTCGCCTTTTATCGCCCAGCTTTTACGGTTTGCCGTCTCAAGGAAACGGGAGTTTCTAGCCGATGCCAACGGTGCACTGCTGACAAGATATCCTCCCGGATTGGCCTCGGCTCTTAAAAAACTCGATGCAGATCGAGAGCCACTGGAAGTGGCCAACAAAGCCACC
The DNA here is from genome assembly GCA_964560275.1 of uncultured Eubacteriales bacterium. Taxonomy (GTDB): domain Bacteria; phylum Acidobacteriota; class Aminicenantia; order Aminicenantales; family Aminicenantaceae; genus JAUWVG01. Next base: position 14,424 of record CAZLLG010000060.1, read on the forward strand.
GCACATCTCTACATCGTCAATCCTTTAAAAGACCTCAAAGGCAAGACCAACAAAATGTTTTCCACCCACCCTCCAATTGAGGAGCGTGTCTCTGCCCTCGAAAACATGTAAATTAATTGGGGACTGTCCCCATTAAAAATTGGGGACCGTCCCCAATAAAAAAGTTGAAATGAAGGGGGGGATAACTTATA
>CAZLLG010000061.1:0-14606 GCA_964560275.1 uncultured Eubacteriales bacterium
ATAATGAAAAAATCATTGATTGTAATTTTTTGTCTATCGCTAATGGCTTTATATGTGTGTGCGCCAAAAGAAAAAGAGGAAGGGGTGTCTATTAAGATGGTTTTTGTTCCGGCAAGCGAGGTCGAGCAATCATCAGAATTCGATAGTTTGCTAAACATTGTTCAACAACTCACGGATTTTAAAATAACGACTATTGATGTGACCGACTATAACGCAGCGGTTGAGGCGATGCGAGCCGGCAGAGCTGATATGGCCTGGTTTGGTGCAAAAACATATATTCAAGCTGCTGAACTCGCCGACGCAGAGGCATTCGCAGCCGGAATTGCCAAAGGTGACGCAGATCCCAGTTATTATACGCATTTTATTGTCCCTAAGGACAGTGCCATAACAGAGTTTACAAAAGAACAGCTTGAGGGCAAAAGCCTCGCTTTAAATCATATTGGCTCTACAAGCGGCGACTTAATTCCTAGATATGAGTTGAAAAAAATTGGACTTGAGACAACTGATAAAAAGCATTTTAAACTCGTGCAGTATGCAGGCAGCCATGATGCGGCTATTATAGCTATTGTGAATGAACATGTAGATTTTGCTGGAGTCAGCTCGAGAAATTTCAATGCCCGAATCAATGATAACACACTCAATCCAGAGGATGTCCGTATCATCCACTCTGCCTATGTCCCACCTCCTCCTCTTGCTTATTCAAAAAGACTTCCCCAAGAAATGCGGGATAAAATAAAGGCAGCAGTCCTAGAGGCCCATCAGCACGGCGAGATTGGTGGCTATGGTGGCCTCATGGAGAGATATATTGCGGTGGAAGATAAAGACTTCGATGAGCTCCGCAAAATGAGCGATACGTTAGGACTAAAATATTGATCGAATTTTTTCAAATTAGCAAGACTTTTTCTGACGACACCGCAGCTCTAAAGGATGTTTCGTTCAAGATAAAAAAGGGAGAATTCGTAGTTATTCTTGGGCCGTCCGGATCGGGAAAGACAACGCTCCTCCGTACAATAAACGGACTCATCCACCCCACATCAGGAACAGTTTCTGTGATGGAAGCCGATGTGAACCCCAAAACCCTATCCCGCATCAGAAAAAAAACAGGAATGATTTTTCAACAATTCAATCTCGTCAAAAATCTCTCAGTGATCAACAATGTGTTATCTGGAAGTCTTGGCTCTTTTCAAAATTGGAAATCTGGATTTTATATTTCCCCAAAGACAATTCGTTTAAAAGCCCTCGAAGTGATAGACAGAGTCGGTCTCCTAGATAAGGCCTATCATCGAGCAGATCGCCTGTCTGGGGGTCAGCAGCAGCGTGTGGGGATCGCAAGAGCGTTAATGCAAGAGCCGGATATTCTTTTGGCTGATGAACCCATCGCAAGTTTAGACCCTATGATTTCCTTTAACATTCTATCTCTACTGAGGAAAATTTGCCTGGAAGATAATATCACCGTGCTGTGCAGTCTTCATCAAGTTGATTTTGCTCTGCGGTTTGCTCAGAGAATCGTCGGACTTGCTGAAGGGAAGATAGTTATGGATGAAGAAGCGAAAAATTTAACGACAGAATACATTAAGAAGATATACGCTTCTCATGAACAGGGCATGTTCTTTGGCACCGATAAAGATACTTACCACGATGACAAATTGATTGCCTGGAGCAAATATGAGTAGACATTCACGGAATGAAACTCAAAACCTGAAGATGGTTATAGTCCCGGCTATAAAGGGACAAATGGACAAACAATTCCAAAAACTGATTAGCCTTGTTGAAAAACAAACAGACTTTAAAATCGCCATTGTGGAATCTTCGACTTACGAGGATGCTATTGAAAGATTAAAATCTGGAACAGCTCAGTTGGGATGGTTAGGGGCTCAGTCTTATCTTGAAGGAGCACATGATGCAAATATTGAGGCATTTGCGGTGGCGGCCAGAGGAAAAAAAAAGCGTTCAACGTATCGAACCATATTCATAGTGAAGGAAGATTCAAGAATCGAATCACTCAAAGACCTCAGGGGAAAGAAGCTCGTATTAACTCAACGTGGTTCGACAAGTGGCGATCTGATGCCGCGGCACGAATTGTTGCAGGTTGGTTTAAATCCGTCAAAGCCGTCGAATTTTGAAAATGTCATCTACAGCGGAAGTCATGAAGGTTCTGTTTCATCGGTGCTCTCGGGAACCTGCGACGTTGCGGCTATCAGTGAAATCAGTTTCGAAAATTTAGTCGCAAAAGGTTTAATAAACAGCCAGAATTTAAAAATCATACACACGTCTCCAGCTATACCCGGAGCTCCTCTCGTTTACTCAAAAGATTTGCCCCAAGAAACGAGAACCAAACTCAGAAGTGCCGTGCTAAACGCCCACAAGCACGGTGAAGTGGATGGTTATGGAGATAACATCGTCGAATACGAATCCCCTAAACAAGCAAGAATTGATTTTCTACTCTCTTACATGAAACCCCAGTGGGGCTGGAAAACATATCTATTTTTAGGGGGATTTTTATTCCTGGCAGTAGTGATAACTCTCCATCTTGGAATTAATCCTATTGAAGCTTTTGGCAATGCGGCAAAGTACATGGCTGATCTGCTTAAAAGACTTTTACCCCCTGATTTTTCTAACTTTGGAGTGCTCGTTCTCTCGATGCTGGAAACAATAGAGATTGGAATTCTAGGGACGATACTGGCGATAACCCTCTCCATCCCCATAGGCATATTTTCAGCAAAAAATATTGCACCCCATCCTATCATCTATTACATTGCCCGAACCATCACAATCTTTTTTAGAGCCATCCCAGAATTCATCATCGCTATGATTTTGGTCATTGCGGTTGGATTTGGGGCTCTCCCAGGAGTTTTAGCTCTCGGTTTCCATACGATGGGTTTTCTATCTAAATTCTATGCAGAAGAAATGGAACATGTCGATACGGGTCCAATCGATGCTTTAGAGGCAACTGGAGCTAACAAATATCAGATAGTCATGTTTGCCATCATCCCCCAAATCATTCCTTCATTCGTTGGATTTAGTCTCTATATTCTTGACCGCAATATACGAATGGCGACAATGTTGGGAATAGTGGGAGCAGGGGGAATCGGGTACAGACTTCAATCTGCATTTAGAATGTTTCAATACCGTGAAGTCTCTGCAATCATTATCATTATTTTCTTAACAATTTATCTCATAGACATTCTCTCTTCAAAGCTTCGGCTGTCCATAAAATAGGAAAACAAAAAACTGATGGTGGATTCAATTCCTGTAAAGGAGTCAACAATGAAAAAGACACACTTTCTCAAGCAATTTGCACTCGTGTTTCTTCTGTTTTTTGCATTCTCAACTGTTAATGGCGAAACAGTAGAGACAAAATCTTCGCTCTTTACCATCGGAGGAAGATTTCAGACCCAGTATCAATTTGTGGATTCAGATCCTTCAACAAATCGCTTTTTAATTCGCAGAGCGCGGTTATCTTTTGGATCTGTTTTAACGGACTGGGCAAGCATTAAAATCCAGTTCGAAGCCGGAAAACAAAGCTTTACGCTAAAGGATGCCTATCTTCGTTTTGATCCCAAGGGGATCAGTATCTTTATTGGACAAAAACATGTCCCCTTTTCCCGTGAAGCTATGAATTCCTCAAAGTACCTTCAAATGGTTGAGAGGAGCCGCACTTCTGAATTCGCTCCTTTTCGTCAGATGGGGGTGGGCATACAGGGTTTTGTGTTGGATAAAAAAATTGAATACCAGGCAGGTTTTTATAACGGAGCCGTTAACAGCAGCGCCATATCGAAGCTTGGCGAAGGGAAAATGGGAAAAGTTAAAATATATCATATCGATACCGGAGCCTCTAAAGAAAACAACAAATTCCTTTTTGCAGGGAGAATAGATTTTTATCCCTTTGGAACCATGAAATTAAGTCAATCCTATTTGGAAGAGCTGGAACATGTTCTTTTAGGTGTTGCAATCAATTTCCTCACATCCAACGATTCTCCAAGTGGAGGGCATACTCCTGGCATGGGCCAAATAAAAAAAACATCGGTATTCGGAGGAGATGCAGCTGTAAAATTTGAAGGTTTTTCCGGCACTTTTGAATACCTACATAGAGATTTTTCTTGGTGGGATACGACGGATTTGGTGAATGATGCGGCACAAGACACCGTCACGGTCCAGGGGGGGTATATGATTTCCCCCAAAAAAGTGGAAGTGACAGCCCGTTATGAATTCTTGGATTATGATAAAAACAATCAGCTGTTGGGACCGGGAGGGCAGCTTGTTGACAAGTGGATAACTTTTGGCGTCAATTATTTTTTTGAAGGACACCATACAAAAATTCAGTTAAACTACATTCTAAAAGACGAAGAGATGCCTTCTGGTGCAGAGAAATTAAACAACAATACACTGCTCGCTCAATTCGCATACTATTTTTAAGAAGCTGATGGTCCAACAAAAATGATAATAGCTGTAATAAGCGATGTTCATAGCAATACTTGAGCTCTAAATTCGGTTTTAGAGGATCTAAATTTAATCCTCGATAATGCTCAAGCTGATATATTGTTCTGTGGTCATACTCATTGGCCTTTCCATAAAATAGTCAAAAAGAAGCATCTCATTAATCCGGGAAGTATAGGCAGGCCAAAAATAGGGAGTCCACAAGCAAATTATGCCCTGGTCGATTTTCACAATGGCTGTCACGTCAGGTTTCGATTTATCGACTATGACTTTGAATCCTTTGCAAAAGAAATTGAAAACTCGCCTATGCCAAAGAACGACTTTGCTGAAGTTATCAGAACAGGATATTGGAAATTATAGGACGAATGGGAACTTAGGGCGAATCGTTCTAATTGACCGGATTATCTATGTATGGTACATTTGACCAGATATTTTGTGGAGACTTTTATAGATCATGAGATTAAACCAGCGCAACCAAAAAAGCCGATTACCATGCCTTTATAAGTTAGTATTTTTTTCTTTTGTTTTCTGTTTAATTCTATCGAAAAATGGTTATGCCTATATTGATCCAGGAACAGGAAGCTATTTAATTCAACTGCTTCTGGCTGCTTTGTTAGGAATCGGAGTCGCCTCCCGTTTGTTCTGGGGGAAGATAAAAACAACATTAAAAAAAATATTTACAAAAAAAACAGCAGCTTGAAAAACACGAAAAACACCTTAAAAAATTCCGGCCCCATCCAAGATAAGATGATATGACAAAAAAAAGAACTCTGAATCTGCACCCATTCTTTTTTGCCGTATATCCTGTCCTTTTTTTTTATTCACACAACATAAAAGAAATTACACTGGATGTCATCTTTCTTCCTTTAGCAGTTGTTTTGGGCCTATGTCTGCTGCTGTGGCTGTTACTTTTTTTTCTTAAGAATAAAAAGGGGATTGTTTTATCGCTTTTTTTTATTTTGTTTTTCAGCTACGGACACCTGGAAGAATTATTGTTCGGCGAAGAGGTCAAGTTGTTTTTCCCGATTCTTTACCTGCTGTTTTTTTTGATTCTCCTGGCCGGAATTTTTCGACTCAAAAAGGATTTAAACAAATTCATTTCTATCTTGAATATCGTCTCTCTGTTCCTGGTCGTAATTTCGATTTTTAATATCGCTAATTATGAATTAAAACATCGGCTGAGAATGACTCCCCTGGAATTCGAGCAAGTTGGCGAAATAAATAGAGAGATAACTTCAGTGGGGGAAGAATATTTCCCTGACATCTATTACATCATTTTTGACAGATACGCCAGTTCAGAAACTCTTTCTGAGTTTTTTGATTTCGATAATAGCATTTTTGAAAAAGAGTTGGAAAAAAGAGGATTCTACACGGCATCTAGAAGCCGGGCCAACTATCCCTATTCTTATCTGTCGTTGGCCTCATCATTAAACTATGATTACCTGAATTTTATTTTCGACCAGACCGGTGTATCTGATGACAAAACTATAGTCTATCCTTTGTTGAAAAAATCCAGGGCCGTACAATTCTTGAAATCTCAGGGATACAAATATTATCACCTGGGAACCTGGTGGGAACCCATAAGAATAAATCAATTGGCCGATGAAAATTTTCTCCATGAAAGTTTTGCACCACCGCTCTTCGACCTGAATGAGTTCTCGAGTAAGCTGATTCAGACCACACTGCTGGATTTTTTCATTAAAAATTTCACCTCGATTAGAACAGATAGTGTAGATGGCGGCTCCCGGATCGTGCGTTACCAGTTTGATCAATTGGAAAAAATTCCCCCTATGGCTGGCCCAAAGTTTGTCTTTGCTCATATTTTACTGACACATCCCCCCTATTTTTTTAATAAGGAAGGAGCCATAATTCCCCGAACGACCATAAAAAAGATGGAAGAAAAACAGCTTTATACAGAGTCCGTTTTGTTCGCCAATAGAAAAATCCTGCACCTTGTTGACACGCTTATTTCCGAATCAGCTAAGCCGCCGGTGATCGTTTTTCAGGCAGATGAAGGCCCGTATGCCAGTATCGTAAAAACTGATGAGGAGTTGAGAAGATCTGATAGCCGGGTAAGAATCCGCACAGGCATTTTGAATAGCTATTATCTGCCGCAAAGGACTCAAACAATTTTGCACAAAGAAATTACGCCTGTTAATACTTTTCGGCTAATTTTCAATCTTTATCTTGGCACATCTTTTGAGATTCTTGAAGACAAGACTTTTATCTCCCGACAAAATGACAACCTGTATGAATTCATTGATATAACCAAGACCCTCCACCTGGGAACCCTCACGGTGAACTCAACGCCCATTCATGCAGTGATTTATATAGATGGACTCGATGTTGGAAAAGAGACAAACCGGACCGTCGGAGAAATTCAACCCGGCACGCACATCCTGACTTTAAAAAAAGAGGATTTTAAAGATTATGAAACCACATTCCATATCAAGGCGGGAGAAAGAAAAACAATCAACGTGACTCTCATTCCCAAGAAACTAGGGAAAACTCCCTAGGGATTTTAATTCCCTTTTTTGTCTTGTAACTTGACCATCCATCTCTGTATTTCCAGGATTTATTCCCCGCTTAAAAGGCTTTAGAAAACTAGAGACCCAAAAAAAGATTTCGATAATTGTAAGTCCAAAACAGAACGGATATAATGAAAATCACGCGAGATGAAAAAATACGTCGGCACAATTTTAATCCTCTCTGTTTTGGTTTTGGCCCCTCATATATTTCCATATGGGGAATCCAAAATTTTCCATGGTCAAATGGCCCATCCCGCATTTACACATTCAGGAGATTTGATCTGTATTTACAAAGATGCAACAAAAAAGATCCGTTTGGATACTTTGATATTGCAGGAAAAGGGATCCTTCACAGAAACAGTTTCTTTGGGGGGCAGTGTTTTTTCTCCGATAATCAAAAAAGACAGGAGGGGACAGATCTGGATGGTCTGGTCAGAAGTGGAAAATGGACAGAGTAATATTTTATTAGGCCGACTCGAAGGAAGCCATATCGTATCTTCGCAAGTCATCAGTCACAGAGAGGGATTTAATTTTTCTCCTGATTTGAGTTTTGACGGGAACGATCAACCTTGGATCGTTTGGATTAATTATGAAAATTCTCAATATCGAATTTTTATAATAGAGATACTGTCTCAAAATGTATGGTTGGCAAATCCTCCTGTTGTTTCATCGGCTCTGAATCCACAGATTATTACCGACCAAAATAACCATATTTGGGTATTTTGGAATGGAATAAATAGAGCGGAAGATGAAATATTTTACAGGGTATTTGATCGATTCAATTGGTCTCCCCTCTTTAACCTCAATCAAAAAAAGAACTTTCCCCAATTGAATCCCAAGATCACAATGGATCGAGAAGGTGATATTTGGGTCGTCTGGTCCGGCTATGACGGGGAAGACTATGAAATTTTTAGCCGATTTTGGGATGGGAAGAGGTGGTCGGATGAGATAAGAGTGACCGATAATTCTCTGAGAAACGATGTTTTTCCTTCTGTGGAGGTCATTGCAAACGACATTCCGATTGTTGTGTGGGCACAGTCAGAAAAAGATGGGAGTCATATCTTCTTAAAATTTCTAGAAAACGGCTCCTGGAGCAAAGAGATAAGACTTTCACCAAAAAGAGGTCATAATGTTTATCCAAAAATGGCCGTGGACGGAGATAGAATCGGAATAATCTGGAATTGTCAAAATGAAATCAAAACAAGATTATTCACATTCGATGCTTTAAAAGATCTTAAAAATAAGAGAGAAAGACTTTTTCCCGGTCTAAGGAGGGATAAGAAACAAAACATTCCTCTTTTATATGGGGATAAATTCATCGGCTATGGAGACAGTATAACCTATGGGTATCTCAATGAAGAACCAGCCCCAGAAAAAGGATATCTTCCTCGCCTAAAAGACATGTTAGATCAGATTTTTGGAGAAACACAAGTTGTAAATGCGGGACAACCGGGTGAGATTACACAAAATGGGTTGAGCAGAATTGATGGGATTTTGGAAAACCTATCAGCCTCATTTCATTTATCGGAAACGATTTCATCCCGATTTCTTTTATTAATGGAAGGAACAAATGATATTATTTTTGATGATATCTCAATGGAATCAACGGTTTTTAACTTGAAAGAGATGGTTAAGAAATGTCTCAACATGGGGGTTGTTCCAGCAATTGCAACGATCATTCCTCGAAGTGATGACAAGTGGGATAATGAATTCTACCATGACAGGATCTATGATCTAAACCAAAAAATAATGGCTCTTGCAGAGGAATTTCCTATCCCTTTTGTCGATCAATTCAATTTATTCTTTCTTTATCCTGATGAGGATGGGGGATGGAGAACTCTTTTATCCGATCGCAATCATCCAAGTGAGATGGGCTATCAGATCATGGCCGAAGGATGGTTTAGTGAAATACAAAACTTTCCATTTCCCCCAACGAACATACAAATCGAAAGAAGCAAAGTCGGAGATATTTCTATTCTCCCCATTCTTCTTCCAAAGCCGAATGATCCGAATTATCCTGATACAATTTTTAGCCACCCCGAACTGAATAAAATCACATGGCGGGACAGTCCTAAAATCTTTGATCCAAGCACTGTTTGGGGATACAGAATATATAGAAAAAAAGAGAAAGAGAACGAAACTAAATATCAGCTCATCCAAGAAATTTTTGAAGGATTCGAATACGTCGATAAAGAAATTATTCCATCCGAACGATATCTCTACAGGATTTCCGCCATCAGAATTGATGGAGTAGAGGGGCCTCAGTCTGAGTCAAAAAGGGATTATTAAGAAGGGACTATTAAGCAAGCCCAATATTAGAAAACAAACGCTAATCCCACTCCATATTCCATCCCACCTAGATCAATTACAATATTATTCACCGTTTTATTCGCTTTAGAATATTTAATTTTTAGATTTAACAAAATAGGAAAATTCTTGCCAAAATGCAAATAAGTGCCTCCTTGAAAGTTATAGCCGCTCGAGTAATCGATAACATTTCCAATGGGATTTGTCTCGAAAAAAAAGTGAAGATCTATTCCGCCTCCTATATATGGAGTCATTGGACCGGCGGGCAGTTTTAAACGGATATCGAATGATATTGGAATAAGAAACAGCTGTGTTTTTTCTTTAGAATAGGTTAGCTCCCCAAACTTATGAAATCCTTTCGCTTCAATGAAAAAATCAAAATTCTCTATTACAAAGACTGAAAGGCCGATTCCGGCGATGACACCCCCACCCTGATAAGCACCTTTAAATCGGGAATCGCTGAGATCATAATGTCCAACAACCAGCTCAAATGTTCCTTTATTTTTATTTGCAGAAAATACAGAGGGAACAAGGACAAAATGGAGGAGACTCAGTGCAATAATAGATTGAATTGATGTCCTCTTCATTAAGATTCCAATAAAATTAGCTTTCTCACTTTTTTTTCTTCAATATTCTATTTCTAACCCGCTTCCATGAATCCAGGAAACTTGACAAAGAATTATCTAGAGGACTTTCATGTCCTCGGCTGTCAACTGCAGTGACGGTATAATTGTACTTATCTTTCTTTTCGACATCATAATCGTCATAGGTGAAAATTTGGCCCTCAACTTCTCCAATATATTTGAATGAAGCGGGCTCGGCCTGATTTTCTTTTCTGTAAATCCGATAGAGGACAATTTCAGCAATTGCATTGTTATTCGGATTTTTTTCCCATTTGATATTCGTTATGTATCTGGTCAGAAACATGCTCTCATCACTGAACGTCTCCCATCGAATATTCAGGGGCAGAAACAGTCGGAGAACTTCAATTGTTTTTGTCTCTGAGTCTCCCCCTCCTCTATCGTCCTCGATTGAGAGAGTTATAGGAAAAGATCCCCAACTATTATAAACGTGTGTGACACTATTTCCTTGCCCTGAGGTTTCATCCCCAAAGTCCCAGGAATATCGAACGATTTGTCCATCAGGATCAACAGAGGACGACGCATCAAAAGTGACTTGCAGAGGAAATAATCCAGTCAAAGGAGAAAAAACAAAGTCGGCGACCGGAGGTTCATTAGGCGGAAGAACACCAATCGTTTTCGTTTTCACATCCTCTGCTCCAAGGTTATCTTCGACTGTTAGAGATATTAAATAATTTCCATCCTGGTTGTAAGTATGGTCCACTGTTTTGCCCTGCCCGGTGGCATTATCCCCAAAATCCCAGGAATATCGAACGATCTGTCCGTCAGGATCAACAGAGGACGACGCATCAAAAGTGACTTGCAGTGGAAAATCTCCTGACTGAGGAGAAAAATTGAAGTCGGCGACCGGAGGTTCGTTATGGAAAGAAACATCGATCGTTTTTGTTTTTATATCTATGGCCCCTTGGTTATCTCTCACTGAAAGGGAAATTGAAAATGTTCCATCCTGATTATATGTATGGTCCAGAAATTCACCGAGTCCTGTGGTATTATCTCCAAAATCCCAGGAATATCGCTCGATCTGTCCATCGGGGTCATATGAGAGTGAAGCATCGAAAAAGACTTGCAGGGGACTTTCGCCAGTTTCGGGAGAAAAAACGAATTCGGCAACAGGGTGAGTATTTGTATTTGGGGTAGCGCCGATAGAAGTGATATAGATTTCACCATCTGAATCCCAGATCACATATATTTCTCCTGCGTCTGGGCTTGCAGAGATATCAGAAAATGTCGATCCATCAGATTGGTCAATAGATTTTTCATTTGACCAGCTGCCATTTTGATACTGGTTATAAAATATTGCCTCTCCCGCTTCATAACCTCCTACCTGCCAACACGCATAGAGATCCCCATATTGTTCAAATAGTGAAGCGTAATGCAGCAATTGAGTCGCAGAGATCGTTTGAGGAGAGCCGAAACCAGATCCGGTCCATTCGGATCCATGAACCACTCGAGGGCCGTTGACGTAGGATGTCCAAATGACATAGGGAACTCCAGATACATCTACGGCGACGGAGGGATGAGATTGTGACAAACCGTTTGGATAAACCAATTTTACGGAACTCCATGATGAATGCAGAGAGGTGTTTCGACTTGCGAAGGCAATTTCATAAATATCGAGAGCTTGATTTTTTTGGCTCCAGCATGAGTATACGACTTGGTCGCCAACCTCAATATTTGGAAATTTTGACCTTTTTCCTGAAGTGCTGATTCTCTCCGTACTCTCCCAAACATTATTGACTTGCGCTCTTGAAAAAACAATTCCGCTGTCTGACCACCAGGCAATATAAATATTCCCCACAGGACTCACAGTTATACTCACTTTATCCAGGCCCTCATGGCTTGAGTCAACTTCAAACACAGAGCCCCATTCTCCATTGAAAAAAATCCTTAGATTGATAAGATGGTCTTCAATCCAAACAGCGTAAACGCTGCCGGAGTCATCAACATCAATATCACATGATCTGAATGTTTCAGAAAAAACATTTCTGCTGTTGCTTAAATTTAAGGGAGTGTCCAACTGAGGGTCAGCAGCATCAGTGCTTAAATAGAAAAGATCTCCAGTGTTGTCAGAATACATTTCCACATATACAGCATGGACAAGGCCGCCTGGACCAACCGCGATTCGAGGGTATGTGGATTTCCAGTTGGGTGAATTTGAGATATTTATGACCTCGCCACTTGCGCTGCATAAGGAAAACACAAGGAAGAGTGTGAAGACAATTATTCCAATTTTCGATGTTTTTTTGATCATGGGAAAATATCTCGAGAGCCTCAAATCAGACTGTTTTAAACTTTTCTTCGGCTGTAACATGAAGATTATTTTTTTTAAATGTTCAAAACACACATTTAGTCGATACTGCGGCAAAAAAAATGACATGCATGAGCTCTCAATCACTCTTCTTAAAGTTTAACCAACAATATCCAAGGCGGAACGAAATACAATATTTTGTGTCCAATTTACTATATTATACAACATTATGGTCAAAGTTCAACTGTTCATTAAGGGGTGAAGGGGTTGAAGAGATATCTTAAGAAATAGAATTTATTAACAGCTCACTGCATTCCTATTTTTTCATTCCTGAAGACCAAAGAAAACAATGTCACTTTCCGTTTCCTCGTTTTCAAACGAATAGACTGTAGAGATTCCGAATAGGATCTTCTTATCCAAAACATCAAATGAATAAACCGAGGAAAAAGTCGTGGAGGGCAGTGATCCCAACAGTTCAAATTCCCCATCATTTTCCTTTTTGTAGATCCTATAATTTTTTACATTCTCATCTGTATTTTCAGGATTTCTTTCCCAGCTCAAATTGTAAGTCACACCAGGAGATCTTCTCAAGCTTTTAAGTGAAATATCAACGCCTAAATTGATTGGTGGATCTGGGATAGGAGGAGGGGGAGGGATATAAGGCACTTGAATTCTTTCCCCAGGACTGATATTTGTGATAATATCTTCGCTTCCATCAAGAAAGGCAACTTTTAAATCATATTTTGAAGCCGCAGACGCCCCAAAATGTGCCAGAGGCATGTCTTGTCCAAGGTAACCGTATTCCCCTTGAATTTCACGATGGCCAATTAAAAATTCTGGTTGGTCAAGATGTCCGGCTGAATACAAATCCAGTTTAGTGCCCAAACCACCCACACCCTTTGAATGGTCGGTCAATATCTCCACTTGTATCCAATTGAAATCATTGACTTCATTTCTTAAGAGAAAATTATATCCTCTCTTATCCGTAACATAGATATCCAAATCTCCATCACCATCAAAATCTCCTAAAGCACTTCCACGTGGGTCTACGGTAGTCAAGGAACGGGATAAGCCTGATGAATTGTTCAAAACAAGGGTGAAAATACCGTGCCCATCATTTTCATACACATCTTCTCCAGAGACATAAAGGTCTAAATCGCCATCATGATCAAAATCCCCAAAACAGACATGAAATCCTTCAAACGATTCATAGGGAACTATCGTTTGATACAAGGTGAAAACATTGGATCTGTTTTCATACAAAACCAATCTTTCTTTTCCAATGATCGCCAGATCCATGTCCTTGTCATTGTCGACATCCGCAAATGTCATTCCATTGTCATGAATATTGTGGGCTTGGGGCAGTCCAAAATTTTCACCGACATCAGCGAAATTTCCATCCCCGTCATTTTGATAAATTGTCGATGGGGCTCCCCATTTCGCCTCCGCAACATCGATATCTCCATCTCCATCTATATCAAGGGATGACACTCCTTGAACAAATCCTGTCCAGTCAATACCACGATACATGGGAGTAAAAACTCCTCCTCCCTCGTTTCTATAAAAATTTTTCAATTCTTGGGGAAGTGAAGGTTCTGTTTTATTATCGAGCGGATCTGTTAAAGGATTTGAAAAGAAAAGATCTAAATCCCCGTCTCCATCAAAATCAGCCGCGGCAACTCCCCGGGCTGCAGTGTCGATATCCTGTTGTGGATTGATGCCTCCGGTCACATCTTGAAAGTAGCCAAATCCATCATTTTCATAGATATGATTATAGGCAGGACTGATTCCATCATATGATGTCGTAGAAAAAAGGTCGAAATCTTCATCATTGTCTAGATCGGCGAACACCGCACCGTGAGTTCCTTCGGCATATTCATCTGAAACTCCACGCAAGTCTGCTTCGTCCAAGAAAAAATTTCCGTAGTTGATGAATAGGATATCTTTTACAGCCAAAAGACCTCTTGCTCCGGCATTTTTTACATAAATGTCCAGCCGCTTGTCCTTATTAACGTCGATCCAGCATACACCGTGTCCTCCAAAATGGTTGTAACCTCTCACCAAAAACTGGTTGGTGACATCCGTGAAACGGATAGAACCGAGTGACACCAAAGGCAGCACCAGCAAGCCCCATAAAAAAAGATTCAGCCTTGATTTAGCCAGGGGAAATACATCTTGTGTCAATATTTTTAAGATTTTCATTGTAGGAAAGATTGCCAAGTCAACATCTGTTTGTCAAGTTTTTTAGGGTGTTCGATAAGAAGAGATCATAAAAAAAGCGGCCTGTTCTTATTTTCATGCACTTTACGAGACCGGGTGGATATGCTATAACTGACCTCTGGAAATAAAATGAATATCATCACAGGAGTTCTCGGCTATTTTGTGCTTCTCTTTGCCATCACCATCCATGAAGAACTTGATCTCTCCCTCACCCCACCAGCCCGG
>CAZLLG010000062.1:0-14587 GCA_964560275.1 uncultured Eubacteriales bacterium
TTGATAATGATATTGGGTATCATAATTTAAGAGACATGCTAACGCATTTTGAAGCTGCTATCATCAGGACCAAGACTCATGAAGAAAGAAAGGCTCAGATTCTGCTTGCAGAAGAGCATCTACGCAGAGCTTTAGTTGAACCTTATGAATTAGCAGCAAATATTAAGTTGAATGATGCGAGAGAGCTATTCAAAGAATTTTTAGAAAGACAATTGAGTGCGTCTAAAAAAGATAAGGTGCTTTTAACGGAGCCGGAAGAATTGAAGATAGAGGAAAGGTTTAAAGAAATTGGAGGCCTTCTTGTCTCTGCTGGAAAAATGTCTCCCTTGAAAAAAGCGAGATTCGTGTTGTTGAGAGCAAGAGCGGAAAAGATAGGATTCTTCCTATTAATTCTGCTCTTTTTGAGGCTCTACAAGCCTTAAAACGCCAAAATGGACAGAGTACATACGTTTTTGAGAATCCTGATACTGGGAAACCTTACGTGGATATTAAACGTTCCTTTTCGACAGCATGTAAACGAGCTGGTATTGAAGACCTGAGATTTCATGACCTGCGGCATACCTTCGCTAGCAGACTGGTAAAGAGAGGTGTTGATCTGATTATTGTAAAAGAGCTTCTAGGGCATGCATCTGTTACGACCACACAAAGATACACCCACTCACGCGCGGAAGAGAAGCTTCGAGCAGTAGAGGCGTTGAGTCAAGATCCTCAGTCCTACGCTTCCCGATGTCAAATCAGCGTCAAATCTGAGCTTCCCTTTCCACATGATCAGTTAGTAAACGGAGTGTTTTCAGTTAATTGAGAGTCTTTATGTTTTTTTGCTTTACTGCCTTCTAAGCAGCGGGTCGGGAGTTCGAGTCTCTCCTGGCGCGCCATCTTTTCCACTTATTCCTTGTGATCTGAAACATTAAAATTAATTAATGTTATGTTCATAGCCATTTAATGTTATTTGTTTTATTATTCTTCTTCTATAGCCATAAATATTCATGAAATAACTCTATGTTCTGTTATCAGTAGGAGGCAAGATGATTAACAAGGGAATGTTTTTACGAATTTCAATTTTAGTATTTATGATAATGGGCTTCAGCACCGCTCAAAATCTTTCCGCTCAAGAAGAAATTGAGTTTACGCTTGAATCTGCTGTTGAAATAATGATGAACAACAGCTACCGGATTAAAAGACTCAGGATGGGAATCGAACAGACAAGGTTACGGTTAAAGGCGGAGCAGGCCGGTTTAAGATCAAGAGCATATATGAATCTAGTCACTCCGAATTTAAATAACTCATCGGATTATAAGTGGAATTCAACTCTACAGAGGAACGAAATTATCCATGAGAATACTAATCGCTGGCAGATGGACCTTGCCATCAGGCAGCCGATCATTCTCTTTGGTTACCCCACGAATGGAAATATTTCATTGAATTATAAAATATGGCGCTATAACCAAAGAGATGACGGTTCATATACAAATTTTTACAATAGGCTGTATCTAAGATTGGAACAACCCTTTTTTACTCCCAACGACAAAAAAAATGATTTAGAAGAGGCGAAATTGGATCTTGAGGAAGATGAATTAGATTACGTTGCCGATCAAGTCGATATTATCGGAGATGTCTCTCGGGATTATTACGAATTATTTGAGCTCGCATACAAAAACAAAATATTTACCAATCATATTAATGAATTAGAAAAAATAGAGGATGTTGTTTCTGGTATTGTTTTACAAGATCCTTCCCGCATATTGGAGAAAAAGCAGATAGAGCTTGAACTTTCTAACGCAAAAGAAGAACTATTGGCGAACCAAAGCGAGCTGCGTCTCGAAAAGGTGCGTATGAAGCAGCGTCTTCGTCTGAGTGATGAGGATGAACTTAATATTGGAATCCCTATTGTAATCTCTCCAATTAAGGTAGATAGAGAACAGGCATTAGAATACGGTTTTTCGCTGCGGCCCAGCTTGAGATTATCGAATATTGACAAGCGGAAATCGGAAATTCGCCTTGATAATGTTAAAGGGTGGAATGCTTTTCGTGTCAATCTCGAAGTGACATATGGATTGGAAAAACAGGATGACAGATTTCAATCCATATGGGACCAATATGACAACACCAATTCAATAACTATCAATGCCTATATTCCAATTTGGGATTGGGGGCAGCGAAAAGCGAGAATTGAGGCGCAAAGAATCTCAATAGATCGAGAAAATCTAAGAATAGAAGAGAGACAAAAAGCGATTCGAATCGATATCAATAATGCCATTATAAATTTAAATGAATATCAGGCACGTGCATCTAACATGCAAAATTCTATTAAAATAGCAGAGGAAATTTTACGGGAATCCATTATACAATATAAAAATAACAAAATTTTATTTCATAATATGCTTCAGAATGTGCTCAGGCAGAAAGAAACCGATATAAATTTTATTGATATTTATCTTGAATATAGAAAAGCCATTTTATCACTTATGGTGAGTACATATTTTGATTATGAAAACAACATCTCACTCATTGATAAACTCCGGGCTGAAGTTGATGGACAGCCTTTCATGTGAAAATTAAACTGATGAAAGGGTACTGAGAGTGCGTACTATTCAAATCTAATCTGCTTCAGATTCGAATAATGGCAAAAATGAGGAGAGAAATTTCCTCGCCTTGACCACATCTTTTTCTAATACCATAATTCTATAGGCGAAATTTTCTACAGCTCCGCTTCCTAAAATAACTCTGTGCTGATTCTGCAAACCATCGATAACAGCCGAAATGCCCTCCTGAGCAAGAACATCTACAGCTTGAGTTGCGATGGTCCAGCTGTGGCATCCCTCGGCTACAACAAATTCTCCTTCGCTAGCTGCCAGGTCGGTATTTTCTGAGCTTTCTTTTAAATCTGACGATTTAAAACCTCTGCTCCTCAACTCAGTTTTGATAAGGTCAAGAGCTTCGGGCAGAAAATCGTCCGCTTGGTTTTGAATAAAATCAAGCAGCTCTTCATCTGAGAGCTGCTGATAGTGTTTTCTTAGGTGTTCATATTCTTCCGCGTCCATTGCCTGCAATGCCTCCTGACATTCCAGAATAAACTTATCACACGCAAATCAACGAGGTCAATATATGAACATTTTTTGCATATATTTTGTATTCCCTGTGGAATTTTATCTAGGTTTGTTGTATTTTTTTTAGATGACAGTTAACAGAACAAAGGTTTTATTCCTTTTCGTCATGCTCGGTTTTTTTTCTGCTTTCCTGAGCGCACAAAGCACTGATAAAAAAAGCCTGGGGACATTCTGGATTTGTTGGGAAAACGACACCTTCTTGAAAACCGACCGCGGATTCACCAACGGTCTCAAGCTGGCCTGGATTTCACCTGCTGCGGAAAACCCGAGAAGAAACGTTGTTTTTGGATGGATGCCTTTTGTGCGAAAACCCGAATTTTTACACTTGTTTTCCTATTCCTTAAGACAGGATGTATTCACTCCGGATGATATAAGCACGTTGGAGCTGGACAAAAATGACCGTCCGTATGCCGGATATCTGACTTTTGAAGTGGGGATCCACAGCCTCGGGAAGAATCGTGCAGCATCCTTCACCCTCAGTTTGGGAGTGGTCGGGCCTCTGTCAATGGCCGAACAGGTACAAAAATTTGTTCATAACCGAAACGTTGCCCCAGAGCCTCAGGGCTGGCACCATCAACTACAAAACGAATTGGCAATTCAGGTTATATATGAGAATAAAGGCAGATTTCTGCTGTTCGGGGCCAAAAAGGGACTGGAATTTGATTTTATTCCTCATGTTGCAGGGGGCGTCGGAAATGTCTACACCTACGGCAGCACAGGATTCCAGACGCGTTTGGGGTGGAATCTGCCTGACGATTTTGGTGTGCCCCTTCTCCGCCCAGGAGGATCGAGTGGGGTGGGCATGTTTAACCGGAATCCTGTCCGTTTTGGATCCGATTTTAATGCCATCTATCTATTCTCTGCCGTGGATGGACAGATGGTGCTCAGAAATATTTTCCTGGATGGGAATTCGATTCGCGGCAGCCACAGTGTAGAAAAAGATGTATTGACTTGGAATCTCCAGATGGGTTTTGGTGTAAAAATCAGATATTTAAACATAAATGTGGCCTATGTCCTGTGGTCAAGATTGTTCGAGCTTCAGAAAAGCAGGCAGGCTTACATGATTACCAACATTTCCTATACTTTCTAAGAGATCTAACAGATATCCACTCTCCACTTCAGTCACATAAAGAGCAAGCTAATTAGCAGGAAAATGTTATTATTGCTTGACATATAGTTATGTTAAATATACATTTAGTTTAGACAACTAAACATCTTGCCTTGATTTGGAGATGAAATGACGGGTCAAATAGAAAAAATGACTCGGATGAGGAAGAATATTTTATGGGGTGTTTTATTGGGGACTCTCATTGCCTTCTGCTTAGAACTGTATCCCACCTTCTTCACTATCTTCAGTTTAGACCGGAGTTTCAGTTGGTCATGGTCCATTCGTTTTTTTTATGGAGCGCTTGTTGTGTGGTATCTTACTATTCTTATCTTCTTAAGGAGATTTTGGCTGTTCAAGAAGAAACTTAAAAAAGATACCTCTTTGAGTTCTGCTGTTTATGATGAGAGAGTAAAACTAAACTGGCTAATAGCCTACAGGTTCGCTTTTATTGCTGCTGTTGGGCTCGCGGTTTTATGGAAAGGGGTGGAATCGTTTTTTGCTGGTGAGCTTATGAAACTGAGATTTACTCTTCCCAACGGGCCATTTTTTATACTGTGGGGATCTATTATCTCTTTAATTGGTTCGTTTCTCTATCACAACCGAGAGGCAAAAAATGAGTGAAAATATCCTGAAGAATACGATAAAGGTTCAAAGGGCAAAAAAAGATATGACACAGGAACAACTCTCTGAGCTGGTAGGAGTCACTCGAACGACCATCAATTTTGTGGAGAGAGGGCGCTGGGTGCCTTCCGCTGTGCTTGCGCTCAAGATTGCTAAAGTGTTCGGTGTGCCGTTTGAGGAAGTTTTTTATTTAGATCCGGACAGTCCAAATGAAAAAAATGCACAAGGGGACAAAAATGGACAGTAAAATTGAAAAGATGAACAGAATGAGAAAAAATATTTTATGGGGCGTCTTGATTGGAACTGTTCTAGCATTTGGACTGTTTATGTTTCCTTTTATCAATTCCATCTTCCATTCGACTCGCATGGTGTTCAATCCAAGGTCAATTCGTGTTGTTGAAGCTGCACTTGTACTATGGCTACTCACAATACTTCTTTTTTTGATCAGATACTTTCTTTATAAGAAAGGGCTTCAAAAAGATCTCTCCCTGCGCTCGGCTGTCAATGACGAAAGAGTCAAACTGAATTGGCTGAGAGCCTTTCGGTTTGCTTTTTTTGTTGTTTTGGGCATAACGATTTTTTGGAAATGGTATGAAACAAGTCTTTATCCTGAGGCTTGGATGAAAAAGGGAATCCTCCCTCATCCACCCTGGTTGATTGTATTTGGAGCCGTCATTTCTCTTGTGGGCGCATTTTTGTGGTATAACAGAGAGGCAGGGGGTGAGAAATGAAAAAGAATATATTTTATATCCTCATTGTCCTTTTTTCATTCTCAATTGACACACTCTTATCCAATGAGGTTCAACAATCCAATTGGAAGGGCAAAGTCGAGGACAGAGAAGGTGTGTCTTTTGTTATTAATCCAAAGGAACCTCTCTACGGTGAGATCGAACTGGAATTGGCAGAAGATTTGAAAATTGGTAGTGAGGAAGACGAGAACTTCAGGTTTTTTAAATGGATTTCTTTAGATGTGGACGGGGATGGAAACATCTATGTTTTGGACCGTGGCAGTTTCAGGATACAAAAGTTCGATAAAGAGGGGGGATATGTCCAGACAATAGGCCGTGAGGGGCAGGGGCCTGGCGAATTCGACAATCCTAATTTTATAACGTTGGACGAAAAAGGATTTATATATGTCAAAGACGGGGCAAGGGCACATATATTCGATAGATCTGGACAATTTGTAAAGTCTTTTCTTGTTCCTTTAAACAGCAATGACTTCAAAATCACCAGCGAAGGGAATTTTCTGGGTGAAAGATTGACAATTCGACCTCCCGACGATCTCTTTGAAGGAGTCGCTCTGATGGATGATAAAAATGGGCTGTTGAAAGACATCGCTAAATTCCCATCGATAGCAATGGATTCCATGTTCAATAGAAAAGATCGATTTTCCATTCAAGTCCCTGAGCTTAAATTTTGTCCGGGCATAAAGGATTATGCCGTCTATGGATTTTCTTCAGAATACAGGTTGTGTGTGGTTGATTTCAAGGGGGATGTCTACAAAATTATTGAAGTTAATGAACCCGCCGAGAAAATTTCCAACAAAGAAAGACAAAAGATTATCGATGTGATTATGAGCAGTCTAAAAAGCCGGTCATCTGCAAGGCAGGAGGCGCGGGCTGACCTTGAAAAAAAAGTCTTGATCCCAAAATCCAGGCCCTTTTTTGAGGAAATCAGGATGGATGAAAATGGGAATATCTTTGCTCAAAAAGTCACATCTTATCTGAGTGAGGAGAAAGGGTATGAATTCGATCTATTCAATGAAGAGGGGCATTATTTGTACAGATTAAAAGTTCCAGCCCTAGCAACAAATCTAAAGATTATAAAGTATGGATATATTTTTTATGCACCGTATGACGAGGACATAGGGTACTTTCAGGTCAAACGATACAAAATCAAAAATTGGGATCAGATAAAAAAAGGTTCTGATTATCCTCTCTATGTCAATCTCAGTAATTTATCCTTTGAGGAAAAATAAACTTTTGGCATTTTGAATAAACACGCGTCATTTGATAATCGTATTAGAGTGCAAATAGGAAACGTTCAGGAGGGGATTGTGAGAAAGTTTTTTCCTGTTCTCTTTGTTTTAATCATATTAATTGGGATCACTTGCGGCCAGCAAAAAACGGAATGGCAGGGATCAATCGAAGAAGTCGATGGTGTACTTGTTGTGAAAAATCCCAAAGAACCGCTCTATGGAGAGGATGCTTTTATTTTAGAGGAAGAACTGACTATTGGAGAAGTAGAGGGAAGAGAGGAATACATGTTCCAGCAAATTTATAATCTTGCGGTGAGCGATGATGATGATATCTATGTTTTGGATTATAAAGCAGAACATGTAAAGGTATTTGACAAGGACGGGCAATATCTGCGGACGATTGGCCGGCCGGGACAGGGGCCGGGGGAACTTTTCCTTGCACGAATTTTGATCTATACAACACGAGATGAACTGGCCATACAAAATATCAACAATATCTCTTATTATTCTCCAGAGGGGGAGTATTTGAGAAGTACAGCTCTGACAAAAGATCGGATTTCGACAGTAGATATAGACAGTGTTGGGAATATATTCGGATTCAGTATTGCTGGCGACAAGGGAGTTTATGAATTGAAGAAGTACGACCCTGAACTCAACGAACTATTTTCTTTGGGCACTTCCCCTCTCCCCAGTGCAGAGACCCAGAAAACGGGAAAGAGGAATGCCTTTTTCACCCTATTGAGATGGGACATTATCAACGGCGATCAGGTTGTCACAGGATATCCCGAAGAGGGATACCTTTTAAAAGTTTTTGATGTCGAAGGAAAGTTGATCAGAAAAATTGAAAAAGATTACTCTCCCTTAGAAATAACTAAGGAAAATTTTGAGGCGGTAAAGGAGGATTATCCTCCAGAACTATCACAGGGTCTCTATGCCCCCAAACATTATCCTCCCTTTAGGACCTTGCGGTCGGATGATGAAGGGAGAATCTGGGTGACCACCTCAAAAAAAACCGCTGATGGAGATAAAAATTATTACGATGTCTTTGATGCGGAGGGAAAGTACATCCTTGAAGTTGCCTTAAAAGCAAGCCCTCGTATTTTTAATAATAAAATGTATGCCATAGAAGAGGATGAAGATGGCTACCAGTACATCAAACGTTATAAAATCATTTGGAATTATTGAAAAGGAAAAGGTAAGGAGCCAGAGATGAATAATAATCCATCCAGGCTTGAAGGAAGGGTGGCCGTTGTCACAGGAGGAGGACGCGGGATTGGGAAAGCGATCTCAACAAGGCTAGCCGCAACTGGAGCCAAAGTTGTGGTCGCCGATCTCTATGAAGACAAAGCGATTCAGACAGCAAAAGAAATAGCCGGTCCACCCGGGGACGTGATTGGAAGTTTTGTTGATGTTGGCCAAGAAGAATCTGTTTCAAATTTAATACAAATGGTTTTAGGGACTTTTGAACGAATCGATATCCTTGTCAATAATGCGGGAATTATGTACAGAACCAGGCTGATGGATATCTCCTTGGACGAATGGGAACGCACTCTCCAAACCAACCTCACGGGTGTTTTTCTCAGTACAAAAGCCGTTCTTCCCATAATGAAAGAATCTGGTTTCGGAAGGATTGTCAACATCTCCTCTTCGGCCGGACGGAGTGTCAGCACACTCGGTGGTGCTCACTACACGGCCTCTAAAGCCGGGCTTTTGGGTTTGACGCGTGCGGCAGCCACAGAAGTGGCGTCTTTGGGGATCACAGTCAATGCCGTTTGCCCTGGACTCATTGAAACGAAGATGGCCCTGGAGACCGCAACCCCTGAGGAAATTCAAAAATTCCTCGATTCATTTCCCATCCCGAGACTGGGCTCAGCTGAAGAAATTGGCCACCTTGTGGTATTTTTGTGTTCGGAGGAAGCCGCATATATCACCGGTGCTTCCTTGGATATCAACGGTGGAGACCTGATGATCTGAATTTTTCTATCGTCTTAAAGGGTGAGAGGGCAAGAATGAAATTCACCCTTTGAATCCTCCCTCATGGTGATTGACCGTATTCTCGGTCTCTGTGAGAATACGTTACCTCAGTTAGAATTGTCGGAAAACTTTGCACATGACTGAAATTGTCAAAAGAGAAAATTTTATGGGTTTGAGCGTCTTTAACTATGCCTTCTCAAATGGCAGAAAGCTTAGGATGAATATATTTTTTGGACAAAACACATGAGTTCGAATCTGGGTGATCTTCTTGTTCGTGAAAAAGTGCTGAATCAGACACAGCTCAAGTCAGCTCGAACATATCAACAGGACAATGAAGTGTCTATGGGATCAGCCATTGTGAGCCTGGGCTACCTTTCCGAGGAGGAAGTGGCACAAACCTTGAGCAGGGAATACGGCTATCCTTTTATCGATCTTGAACAATTTGAAGTCTATCCAGATGTGCTGGAACTCGTCTCACTAGATGTCGCAAAGAAATATATGGTGATGCCCATCCATCTCAACCGGAATTGTCTGACACTGGCCATGATGGATCCCACAGACCTGGACGCGGTCGAAGACATCAAATTCCGTACCGGTTTGAGTTTGCAGCCAGTAATCGCTTCTGAAACAGCCATCACAAATGCTATCCAGCAGTATTACGGAACCTCCGACTCACTGCGCGTCAAGCAGGTCGTCGATGAAATCGCACAGGCAGAAGATTCCTCCATTTCAATCGTCGAGGATGAGGAGGAGGAAGAAGATTTTGATGTAGAGGAGTTGCATACATCTACAAGTGAGGCCCCAATTGTCACACTCGTGAATTCAGTCTTGGTCGATTCAATCAAAAAAGGGGCGTCCGATGTCCATTTTGAGCCTTATGAGAAGGCCTTCCGAATCCGTTTTCGGTTGGACGGGACACTCTATGAGATGATGAACCTTGCCCTGCGGTTTAAAAATGCCGTTATCTCGCGAGTCAAAATTCTTTCGAATATGAATATTGCTGAAAAGAGGCTCCCGCAGGATGGCCGCATGAAGATGAAAATTAAGCTGGAAAATGGAGAGCGTAAAGATGTGGACATGCGTGTCTCCAGTGTGCCGACTATGTTTGGTGAAAAAATCGTTATCCGTATCTTGGATAAGGAGATGCTAAGATTAGACCTGTCCTATCTCGGGCTTGAAAAGGAGAGCCTGGAAGTTTTCTCCCGAGGGATTAAGAAACCGTGGGGCATTATCCTTGTCACGGGACCGACGGGAAGTGGAAAGACAAACACGCTCTATTCAGCGATTTCTGCCCTAAATTCCATAGAAAAGAACATCATGACGGCAGAAAATCCTGTCGAGTTTTATCTAGCCGGCATCAACCAAGTGGATATCAAGGATGAGATTGGGCTTAGTTTTTCAAGTTCTCTCAAGAGTTTTTTAAGGCAGGATCCAGACATCATGCTTATCGGAGAGATGAGAGATTTCGAGACTGTGGACATTGCAATCAAAGCGGCTTTAACCGGTCATCTTGTCTTTTCCACAGTCCACACCAACGATGCTGCCAGCACTATCAACAGGCTGATGAATATGGATGTGGAACCTTTCCTTATTGCTGATTCAGTGACCATGATTGTGGCTCAGAGATTAGTCAGGAAGTTGTGTCTAGAGTGCCGAAAAAAACAGTCGCTCTCTCAGGAGGCATTGGTGGATATCGGCTACACTCCTGAAGAGGCACCGAGTGTCAATGTGTATAAGCCCTATGGGTGTGGCGAGTGCAACAATACAGGATACAAGGGTAGAGTAGGACTTTTTGAGGTCATGGAGAACACGGATGAAATTAAAGATTTGATCCTGACAAAGGCCCAATCAAGAGAGATCAGAGCGAAGGCCATCAATCAGGGCATGGTCACACTCCGCCGCAGTGGCCTGCTGAAAATAAGGGAAGGAATCACTTCAGTTGAAGAAGTGCTGAGAGAAACCGTTAGAGATTAGGAGGCGAATAGATGTCGATAACTATACAAGAATTATTAAAAACAACAGTCGAAAAGGATGCCAGCGATCTCCATATCACAACCTATATTCCTCCCCGGATACGCATTCATGGTTCTCTTGTCTCTCTCGACTATGCTCCTCTTACCCCTACAGAAACAAAAACTCTTATCTACAGTCTTTTGACGGATAAACAGAAAAAAAACTTCGAAGATAAACTGGAATTGGATTTTTCTTTTGGCATTCAAGATTTAGGCCGATTCAGGGCCAATGTGTTCATGCAAAAGAGCGCTGTTGCGGCGGCCATTAGGCGTTTTATGCCTTCGATGTGGAGTTTTGAGCAGTTGGGGCTGCCGCAAAGTCTTGCTCAGCTCTGTCAGCTGCCAAGGGGTTTGGTTCTCGTCACCGGCCCTACAGGGAGCGGAAAATCGACTACTCTTGCCTGTTTGGTCGATCATGTGAATAAAGAAAGACCTGTCCATATTGTCACCATTGAAGATCCGATTGAGTATTTTTTCACTCCGAAAAAGGCCGTCATTAATCAAAGGGAACTCCATGTGGATACACATTCTTTTCCGAATGCCCTTCGTGCTGTTCTTCGGGAGGATCCAGATGTCGTGCTTGTCGGCGAGATGAGGGATATGGAAACAGTAGAATCCACACTTAGGGTGGCTGAGACTGGACATTTGACATTTTCGACACTCCATACAAATTCAGCTGCAGAAACCATCTCGAGAATCGTGGATGTTTTCCCGGCAGACTATCAGTCCCAAGTTAGGATCATGTTGTCCATGTGTCTCCAAGGCGTGATCACGCAAGCTCTTCTACCTCGAGCCGACGGCCAAGGTCGGGTCATTGCCTTAGAAATTCTCCTTCTGAATCCTGCTGTCAGGAACCTTATTAGGGAGAATAAAATTCACCAGATTTATTCTGCAATGCAAATGGGACAATCTAAGTTTGGCATGAAGACATTTAATCAATCCTTAGCAGAGCTCTATTTTCGCAAACTCATCACTCTGGAAACAGCCATGGATGCCTCCTCTAAACCCGAGGAACTTACGGATATTATCCAAAGAAGAGAGGAGGGAAGTTACCTACTAAATCCAAACACGGGGACCCCTGCTGAGAATTCCCTGAGGAGGCAGTGATGCCTGTTTTTGTGTGGAATGGGAAAAACAGATTTGGGGATGTCGTTGGGGGAAAACGGGTATCTAGTTCTGAGCAGGAGCTGGCCATGACACTGGCTAGAGAGCAGATCTCAGGGTTCAACATTTCTAAAGAAAAAGTACAGATCAAAATTCCATTTTTCCAGAATCGAAAAGTCAGCCTTAAGGATTTATCGCTATACAGCCGGCAGCTTTCTGTCCTGATCGATGCCGAACTTCCATTGATCCAAAGTCTCAATATACTTTCTGAACAGTCAAAAAATAAATATTTTAAACAGGTCATCCATGATGTTCGGGAAGACGTCGAAGCGGGTTCATCCCTCAATCAAGCAAAGAAAAAATTTCCGAAAGTTTTTGACAATCTCTACTGCAATCTGGTCGCCTCAGGAGAACAAAGCGGATCCCTGGATATTATGCTCAAGAGATTGGCTGAATACCTGGAAAAAATTGTGAAGCTGCGGTCGCAAGTCAAACAAGCGATGGTTTATCCCACCGCTGTCTTGAGCTTTTCTCTTCTTGTTGTCATTTTTATGCTGTGGAAGGTGGTCCCTGTCTTTTCGACGATTTTTGTAGAACTGGGTGCTGAACTTCCCAGTTTAACAGCCATAATCCTGGCGTTCAGCGGATTTATTCAGAAAAATATACTGTTTCTATTTCTTGGGATACTGGCTTTAATTTTCCTCTTCAAATATTCCAAGCAAACTCCTGCCGGAAATAAAGTTTTGGATAAAATGATTCTGCACTTGCCTCTTTTTGGCGCGCTTCTTCTAAAGGTGGGATTGTCCAGAATCACACGAACTTTAAGCACCCTTATATCTGGGGGCGTTCCCATGCTGGAATGCCTTCAAATTACAGCTTCCACTTCGGGCAATGCCATCCTTGAAGAACAGGTCATCCAAGCAAGAACTTTGGTTTCTGAGGGAAGCAGTCTTACTGATGCTTTTAAAACAGTCGGGCAGTTTCCCTTTATGTTTGTACAGCTTATGGGAGTTGGAGAAGCCACGGGAACACTCGATGAAATGCTGGCTAAATTGGCAGATTTTTACGACGACGAAGTCGAGGGGTCTGTCGCCACGATGCTGTCAGTTCTCGAACCCCTGCTTCTCATGTTTGTTGGCGGCATGGTGGGACTGATTGTCATTTCCATGTATCTACCGATTTTTAGTCTTATGCAGCAGTTATGAAAAAAAAGAAAAGATCCAAGAATTTTCCTCCTAATAAAAGGGATGTCCTGGGTCTTATTGTCGTTCGTCTTGTTATTGTGACGGCTCTTATCGTTTCCGCAATGTCCATTCAATTCAGCACTTCAACTTTTTTACTTTTGACTCCATTTTATTCACTGATCATTCTTATGTACATTTTATCGGCCATCTATTTTGGTCTTCATGTCTGGGGGAAGCTGCTTGTTTACCAAATCTACGTTCAAATCTTTTTTGATCTCTTGATAATCACGGCTCTTGTCTATATATCCGGAGGACTGGATAACTCATTCTATTTTTTGTATGTCTTTGAAATCATAGCGGCCAGCATTATCCTCTCAAAGAGAGCCGCATACATTACAGCCGCTCTGTCTGCTGTTTTTTTTGGATTTCTCCTCGATTTTATGTTCTATGGTCTCATCCCCCATGTAAGTTCAACTGCTCTTCCTTTTGTGACACATGCAACCGTTCTGAGCAACCTCTTTTTTGCCTGGGGAGTGTTTTTTATCGTGGCCTTTCTTATAAACTTTCTCATGGAAAAATTAAGACACACTAAGAGTCAGCTTCTTTTGGCACAGAAGGAATTGGATGTAAAACGTCGTTTAGCTGTCGCGGGAGAAGTCTCTGCCCACATGTCACATGAGATCCGGAATCCTTTGGCAGCGATATCCGGCTCTGTTCAGGTGCTCAGGGATGAATTGGACCTGACTGAGGAGAGGAAAAGGCTTATGGATATTGTTGTCAACGAGTCAAATAGAGTATCCCAGACGCTCGATTTATATTTGGGCTTAACTTTAAATAAAAATGTGGACTATGCAGAAATAGATATTTCCGAAGTCTGCAGGGAAATCCTGCTCCTCATGAAAAATAGTGGGGATATAGATGGAGGCTGTGAAGTTAACGGAAACTTTCGTTTGTCCTCTATCAATTATTACGGAAACAAAGACGAGTTTAAACAGGTTTTTTGGAATCTGATCAAAAATGCACTCAAATCCATGCAGGGTGTCGGAGTGTTGACGATCGATTTTTTCCAGCAGCCCAAAAATTGGATAGAACTCAGGTTCCGGGATACAGGACAAGGGATGACCGATGAGGTTCGAAAAAGGATTTTCGAACCGTTTTTTTCGGATTTCCGCGATGGCAATGGCATTGGAATGTCCGTAGTCCAGAGGATTGTAGATGGTTACAATGGAAAAATAGAAGTCCAATCAGAATTGAATAATGGAACAGAAATTGTGATCACCCTTCCTCCTATGGAACGAGAATGTCAACCTCAGCTCATTCTGGGAGATCAATAGAATGGAAAAAATTCTTATTGTCGATGATGAAAAAAGTATTTTAGACCTTCTCTCTGTTGTCTTTACCAAGGAAGGCTATTCGGTCAAAACAGCACTGTCTGCTGTCAAGGCGCTTGAACTTATCGAAAAGGAAAACTTCGCCCTCATTATTACAGACATCAAACT
>CAZLLG010000063.1:0-14094 GCA_964560275.1 uncultured Eubacteriales bacterium
TTGAAAATAAACAGGTTGCATAATTAGAATTTTTCTGAGCTGAGAAAAAATGCTCAATTTGTGAACACAATGTACAATTTGTGAACACAACACAAGAAATCTGATACATAATTAAAGAGGAACTGGTCTACAGACTATCCATAACGGCCTGTAAAATGGCGTTTTTGTGCAATTCAGTCAAAGGAAAAACATACTTTTTAACAGTTAAAAAGGTGGAATCTAAAAGGTATAGATGAGTGGCTTGAGTTCGCAGAGTTTTAAAAATATGGGAAGAATCTATAAACACTGGAAAATGAAGCTGGTTTCCATTCATGAAGCCTCGGACTTTTTTGGCTAAAATTTTTTGTCCCAGATTTGTTTGAGATCCAGGTTCAAACACGACTATCCCCCATGTGTTCTCTTTTTGAAACTCAAGAGGGAGAGAAGAACAGAAATCCAAGAAGGATTCGCCGCAGGGAGAGCACAGGATATCGGTATACTCGATGATATAAATTATAGCTATTGGTCTTCTCTTTTGTTCCCGGATAGCTTCTCGTTGAGCTGGTTCAACCTCTAAAGTAATCCCCATATTGAGCAGACAGAGAGTACAAATTATCAAGCCCTTGACTTTATTTATTAATTGTCCTATTTGTTTTAAAATCGAAATCTCATTTTAAATTTTTTCAGAGTGACTCCAGAATTCGCTCTCGAGTAGAGAAAATCCCCATCATCGATATAGATACAGTGGCTAGTATCAGGAAGAGTCAAAGTGCCAATTCGGATTCCTTCTGGATTGAGAACATAGATATCTCTGCTAGGATTGGCAGAAAAACTGCCGCCAAGAATATAGATATTCCCTCGGCTGTCAAGATCCACGTCCTTATAAATGATCTCTGTCGGCAGATTGTATCCAGAAATTTTCTCTTTCTTGACTTTCTTAATCCCAAGGAGTTCGAGGCTCCAGATTCTCGATCCCTGTATGTCAAATTTTTCAATTTTATCTCGGAAAGTGTAAGCGACATAGACATACATATCTTCATCAAAAACAAAACTGAATTGATCCATTATCAAATGTGCACTCTGCTGCCCAAGTGTCAAAACTCTATTTATCTTTCCGGTTTCATCATAGAAGCAAATCTTTGAAGGGCTGTTCTCTGGAATGGGTGCAACAGCAATTTCACGATTTCCTAGCACGCAAAAATCTGTTATCGGGACTCGGATAGGGATGCGGCGTACAAACTGCAGGTCTCTATCGAACACCTGGATCCCAGAAACAAGCTGATCTGTAACATAGAGATAGTCTTTAGAAGCCTCCAGGAGCCTGGGGGCCATAAATTCCCCAGGCCCCTGGCCTCTTCCTCCTCTTCTTTTCAACAGATTTCCGTCGGGACTCATTTTCTTTAAAGAAAAATCAATTGAATCAGTCACATAGATATTTCCGAGATGGTCTACAGTCACTCCTACCCATTGGAATAAAAGATCATCTTCCAGACTACCCAATGTGAGGAGCAAATCCAGCTGAATATTTTCTTGACCTGAGACGGCTTCAAACATTATTAAAAGGAAGAACAAGTAAAAGCAGAGTATTTTTTTCATTTTTCTTTCCCTCTATCCCTAAGACGGAAATCTGTTTGTCTTTGTCTCAGAATCCTTTAACAGAATCGATATACTTCTTGCAGAATGCATATCCGAGCGCACAAAAGAATAAACCTTCGGTAGTCGCTCCTTTCCAAATCGGGTCTTGGAAACAGCGGAAAAATGCAATTTCACATGGTCCGGGCTCAATCTCAAAGCCAGAAAGATTCACTGTTAAAGTCAAGACCAAGAGAAAAAAAACAGTTCTTTTTGTGTTTAATCCGACCTTATTCATTTAAAAATCCACATAATACGTTAGGCACCAGATATAGCCATTGAGACACCCTGTGGCATAGATAGCAGATGCCTGCGGGCCAGCAAGGATCAATGTGATGACCGCATCGATCAAGCATTTTGTCAGAGCCTTTTTACAGATATCCCCGGCTTGTGCTGAAGGAGCACAAACACCCAGCAGCACCAACACAATGAGTAGCATGGCTGTTAATTCGACGGGCCTTCTCTGTGATATGTTTTTCATTTGTCTCACCTCCTATTCGCAGAAAAAGCAAATTCCATGCCAAATGAGAAAAATCCCACTTTGTCGTAATTTATTGATAACTATTAAGTTAGAATGATTTAGATTAAAGCCATACCGGAATAATTTTGAGGAATATGACACGAATTGTGCCGTTTAACGCTAATCTTCCTATTTGCAGATAGTTACATATAAAGAATGGCACACTCTGTGCCAAAGAATTACTTCATGGGGATTTGGATGTCCTTTTCTTGAGCACATCGGATGGCTTTCTCATAGCCGGCATCCACATGTCGGGCCACACCCAGCCCCGGATCTACCGTAAGGACTCTCTCCAGCCGTCGAGACGTGGAATCCAAACCATCGGCAACAGTAACCATCCCTGCATGTATAGATAATCCGATACCCACTCCACCACCATGGTGAACGGACACCCAGGAAGCCCCACAAATCGCATTCAACAGGGCATTGAGTATGGGCCAATCGGCAATGGCATCTGAACCGTCTTTCATTCCTTCTGTCTCTCTGTTGGGGGAAGCCACGGATCCTGAATCCAGGTGGTCCCTCCCGATGACGATAGGAGCTTTTATCTTTCTGCTCTTGACTAAAGAGTTGATGATCGCGCCAAAACGTGCCCGCTCTCCATATCCAAGCCAGCATATTCGAGAAGGAAGTCCCTGAAATTTCACCTGTTTCTGTGCTTTAGTGATCCAGCGCGCCAGGGCTTCATCTTCTGGAAACTCCTTGAGCACGGCTTCATCGGTCGTGTAGATATCCTGAGGATCTCCGGATAGGGCAGCCCATCTAAAAGGGCCTTTACCAAGACAAAATAAAGGGCGAATGTATTCCGAAACAAATCCTGGAATATCGAAGGCATTTTCTAAACCGGCTGATTGTGCTTGTCCTCGGATATTGTTGCCATAATCAAAGGTGCGGGCCCCCTTTTTTTGGAGTTCTAGCATGGCATTGACATGTGTCATCATAGACTGGTGGGACCTTTCTATGTAGGCATCCGGATCTTTTTCTCTTAGCTTTAGGGCCACGTCATAAGGAAGTCCATGCGGAACATAACCATACAGCTCATCGTGGGCAGACGTCTGATCGGTCAGGACGTCGGGAATAACTTCTCTTTTAACGAATTCAGGAAGAATATCTGCAGCATTGCCAAGAAGAGCGATGGACAGGGTGTCTCCCCTATCTTTGGCATCGAAAGCTAATTTTAAGGCTTCATCCAAATCCTTGACCATTATGTCCACGTAATTTGTATCCAAACGCCTTTTAATCCTTGATTCATCCACTTCCACTACAATGGCAACACCTTCATTCATCGTTACGGCCAATGGTTGGGCTCCACCCATACCGCCTAGCCCTGCAGTGAGTACGAGTCTGCCTTTGAGAGTTCCGCCAAAATGCTTCTCCGCCACTGAAGAAAGAGTCTCATAGGTTCCCTGGAGAATTCCCTGGGTTCCAATGTATATCCAACTCCCAGCCGTCATCTGACCGTACATCGTCAGCCCCTCAGCTTCTAGGCGGCGGAATTCATCCCATGTCGCCCACTTGGGAACAATCATTGCATTTGAAATCAGTACTCTCGGTGCTTCCGGATGTGTGGAAAATATTGCAGCAGGTTTTCCGGATTGGACTACAAGTGTCTCATCATTTTTGAGATTTTTTAGACTCGCCACAATCGCATGGAAGCACTCCCAGTTCCGGGCTGCCTTTCCTGTTCCCCCATAGACGATGAGATCCTCAGGTTTTTCGGCGACATCAGGATCGAGGTTGTTCATCAGCATTCGCAAAGCCCCTTCCTGGGACCATCCTAAAGTTTGGAGCGAGGGCCCACGGGGAGCTCTGATTTCCCGGTAATCGCTCATTGGTTCCTCCGTTCTATTTTCATTTGAAAAATTCATGGATCATGGCCATTCTTTCGAGCACCTTTTCTTTGCCAATCAGTTCGAGCACTTCAAAAATACTGGGACTAACAGCCATTCCCAGCACCAGCACCCTGCAGGCATGGATAAGGAGCGCGGCCTTAACATTTTTAATTTCACTAAAATTCCTCAATTCCAGCTCAATGTGTTCGGCTGAAAAAGGTTCTAGATGACTGAATTTTTCTAATAATTCAGGGATCAAATCCAAGAGTCTTTTTTCCTTAAGGTATTGTTCTACAGCCAAAATTTCATATTCAAAATCATCCGAAAGGAACGGCCGTCCTCTCTGTACAAAATCATCAATAGTTCGGCTCCTTTCCTTCAGCAGATTGAGTAATTTAAAAAACCAATCTTTTTTCCCCTCTTTGAGTTCATCTCTCCAGAGCTCATTTTTTTCCAGCTCTGGCTTCATTCGGATAGAAAGATGGCTGGCACTCATTTGAGAAATCACCAAACCGTTGAACCATTCCAATTTGGCTAAATCGAATACAGGGCTGCTTTTGTTCACTTTGCCTAATTGAAATTTAGAGGTCATTTCTTTAAGGGAATAAATTCGTTCACCATCCCCGGGATCCCAACTCATCAATGCCAGAAAATTCAAGATGGATAAGGGAAAATAACCCAAATCCTGGAACTGGAGTACAGAAGTGACACCATGCCGTTTACTCAATTTTTTCTTGTCAGGGCCTAAAATAAGAGCCAGATGAGCGAACTGCGGGGAAGAAATATTAAAAGCCTTATAGAGCAGCAGATGTTTGGGTGTATTGGAGATATGGTCATCACCCCTGATGACATGTGTGATCTTTTGTTCCCAATCATCCACTACAACAGAGAGATGATACGAGGGCAATCCGTCACTGCGCAGGATCACAAAGTCATCGAGAGTGTGGTTCTTTACGGAAATTGGGCCATGAACAAGATCTATAAAACTCGTTTTCCCTTCAGGAATAGAAAACCTTATGGCTCTCTGTCTTCCCTCAGATTCCAAACGATTCATCTCTTGGATCGATAAAAACTGGCAATACTTATCGTACATCCACTCCTTCTCTTTTCCTTTTTTTCTTAGCTGAATGTCCTCCGGCCGGCAGTAGCAGTAGTACGCTTTTTTCTTTCTTACAAGTTCTTCAGCTTTTTCTTTATATAACGGGATCCTCTCAGACTGAAAAACGAGGTCCTCATCCCAATCCAGCCCGAGCCATTTAAGTCCGTCTAATATGATCTGAGTCATTTCGTTTGAAGACCGAACTGCATCCGTATCCTCAATGCGGAGCAAAAATTTGCCTTGAAAATGCCGTGCATACAACCAATTGAACAGACACGTCCGAACCGCTCCAACATGAAGATATCCTGTAGGGCTGGGTGCAAATCTCACTCTGACCATTTTTCCTCGTCTAGCATACAAAAAAGGGTCGGTATTGAAAAGGGGGGTGATATACAAATCCTGAAAATTTCACCCCCTGATTCCCCAAAAAAGGCTTGACTCGATCAAAAACAATACGATACGATTAAGTTGAAAAAGGTTAGGATTAAAGGAAGTCGATTAAAGAGATCAAATAGAATCAAAAAAGGCTTCTCTTTAAGAAATTTGCGGAGGCCCTTTACTAAATTTTTTTAATATGACTATCCCTGAAATGAAAGTTCTCGTCTTTAATAAGAATAAAATTGAATCTATGCTTCTGGCTAAATTGTGCCAGCGCGTTGGCAAAGTGGACATAGCCTCCGAGATTAAAGATATCATCGTTCTTAACCAGACTAACACCTATGACATTGCTGTAATCGATTATTCGTTGGCCCATTATCAAACACTTAAAAATCAAATCACAAAGTCCACGAGTATAATTTTAACTGGCCACAAAGAAAAAAAAGTTAAGGAAGTCATCCATGGATGGCCTCGCGATCAGTACATTGATTATTACACTCCTCCCTTTCAAGATTGGGAAGACAATGGATTTCTCCGTGTTTTAAAGACAGCCATTAGATACTCCCAACTTCAATCGGAGGTCGCCAAACTTCGAAGCTCAGATGACGGGAATCAGAAAAAACTCAAAGAAGCCTTAGAACAGATAAGAGACATCAATATATTTGTTCAGGAAACTGTTGTCAAAGAATTGGAAAAACGGATATCCATTCAATCCAGCTACAATGGTTTAAAAAGAGAAAGGCAAAAAGTCGAGAATATTCTCAAGAGATTATATATTGCTAACGACATCACAAGCCTCATCGACATCGTTCATGATATCAAGGACATCGTTAAGGCATCAGGCATCTCAATCTATATCCTTGATGAAAATGAAACCCAAGGTAAATTTCTTAAACCACTTGTATGGGATAATGAGGTTCTTTCACAACCCGATTTCACACAATTTATTGTGCTTCTCAATTCCCTGGATTTTGCGGCTGCCACAGCCAAAAATGCCAGTGAGATCAACTCTGACACTCCCTCCTCTGACAAGAGATTCTCTCCAAGATATTCTAGGCAGTTAGAATATCAACTGGACAATATTTTCTGCACCCCCATTATGCATGACCAGGAAGTGATCGGAGTCCTGGAGGTCTATAATAAATTAGGAGACACCGATGCTTTAACGAAATTTTCAGAAGAAGACAGACAGATTTTAAGAAAACTCTGCGAACATATTTCAATTGCTATAACAAAACTGAATCTGATTCAATATGACGCTCTCACCGGCCTTTTGCGCCCTGAACCCTTCTTTGAAAAAGTCATCTTGAAGCTGAAGCAGGAGAGAAACCGGCGTAAGGAGGATTCACTAGTATCACTCGTTATGGGGGATGTGGACTGGTTTAAAAACTACAATGACAAACTAGGTCATTCCGCAGGCAACCGACTCCTCAGGAAATTGGCCCATCTGCTCAAATCTTCAATGAGGGAGGAAGATTTATTGTGCCGGTATGGAGGAGAAGAATTCTTGTTTTTCTTGACATCCATCAAAAGCAGAGAAGAGGCCTATATCATAACCGAACGGCTGCGCCGGAAAGTCTCCGAACACTATTTCGAAGGACAGGAAGTCCAACCCAGACAAAACATAACGATGAGTTTTGGTATCACTAATTTTACGAAGGATAAATTCAAATCTCCTGAATCGATAACTAAAAATGTCCTAAAAAAAATTGCAGATGAGGCAGATATGGCCCTTGCCGTTGCCAAAGGGAAGAAGAAAGATGTCCATTTTAAGGAAGAAGTTTCAGAAGCTCCATCAGACAAAAACAACATAAGTGTCTATTCAAGAACACCAACAGAAAAACCTGAAAGTGCAGATGTCATCATGACCCACGAAGAATTCGTTCCAAGAAAAAATGAGGCAGAATTTCCCAGCAAAATAAAAGAGGATCTTGGGAAAGAAAAAAACACAATCCGCATCTTCTCAGGGACAAACAGTGAAGAGACAATCAGCACAGAGATCATCCCGCCCGACCTCATCGCCCATGGTCCAGACAGAAGAAGGTATCGAAGATTTCAGACGTCAAACCTGGTCATATATTCTATAAACGGCCAAGAAAAAATCACAAAAGCGATAGATTTAAGTCTTGGCGGAGCCAAAATCCCCACTGAAGAGCCGCTAAGCGATGAAGAGATCGTGAATCTCATTTTGATTCTCGGGAGTAAAGCCTTTAAATCAAAAGGAGACGTCGTCTATTCAGAAAAAGGAAGCGTCCAACCGTTTTATTCTTCTGGATTAAAATTTACACACTTTTCGATCCAAGACCGGGAAGTGTTACAGAACTACCTCAACCATCTTTGTTTGGGAGAGGGGAATATCACAGAACAGTAATTCTTACTTTTCTATTTCCAATTCATCAATTAAAGATTTTAAATGATTTGAATTCGGTGTGGTTTTTTCTATATAGGCCGTTTTCATCTGATTGACATACTGGAAAAATGAAGAAAAATAGTCTTTGTTGCTCCAATTTTCCTGACTCACCTTGTCCAGGATTTTCTTTAAAACATCCATGTTCAAAACCTCAGCCGTTGACTGAGGAAGTTTTACATGCTCCTTTTCACACACTTTAATCGTCGTCAGAATGAATTCTCGCAGTGTTTCTTGATGCCAGATAATTTCTTGTTTTGTAAAGAACTGTTCCTTAGGAGATTGAGTTTTGGAGAGTTTATCGTAAAGTTTTTGGGCTCCTTCAACATCTTTGTCAATGGCATTCAAAATATCTTGCCCATCCAAAATCTTTTTCTTATTATTTTCAAAATAAGTCAGCTTTATGCCTTTTTCACCATCTATGGATTTTCGAAATTTTTCCAATGCCCTGTCCAAGTCTGCTGAAGAAGTATCCATACTCTCAACCACAATCTCATTCCTCACTTCAGACTTTGGTTCTTCCTCTTTTGCTGATATCACATCTTCCTCAACTTTTTTCTCGACAGGTTTTTCAACTATTTGACTTTGAGGTCTGTCATTGTCTGGAATCTCGCCTACTTCTGGAAGTGAATTGGTCTCTATTTCAGTAAGTTCTTTTCTGACAACAGAATTTTTTCCCAATAACTCCTTTATTTTCTTCAGTTTTCCCAATTCACTGTCCAGACTGGATTGGATGTCATTTTGTTCTCTTTTTTCGGGTGTGGGGGAAGGAGGATGGTCAGGAACAGACTCTGGAGTTATCCCGACTCTATCCTGTAATTTCACTTTCATCGACTCAACTTGGGAGACAGCCGCAACGTTCAAGTCTTCCAACTGCTTGTTCAAATCCATGACTATTTTAAGTTCGCTGATTGTCTTTGCTGCCAAGTCTTCGATTTGGGGTTGATACTCCGCTGCCTTTGCAAGATGAGCTTGAATTTGTGCCTTTATCTCCTTTTTTTCTGTGTCAAATTCTGACAGAGCTGATCGATAACTCTTCAAGGAATCTCGTTCTTCCGATAGCTCCTCTTCAAGTTTATCCATCTTATCCCTGGCTTCTCTGCGGTCACGATCTATCTTTGTTTCCAACTCCGATTCAATTTCCTGTCTTTTTTTAGAAAGTATCTGATCCAGTTGATCTTCGATCTCTTCAACTATAGATGCCGATTCTTTAATGAGATCCTCCTTATTTTCCATTCTGATTCTCCTCTTTCTCCTTATTGTCGATTTTATTTGGCTCTATTATGGTCGCAAAGTCTTTGATTGAGCACAATCACCCCTAAAGACGAATTATAAGGTCAAATTTTTCATTGTTCTCTCACCCTTATGGGGGAGATGGGAAAAAAGAGAAAACTAACCGATATGGGACTTTACCAAACGACAAAAATAATGTATAAAAAATATGATTAACAGAAATAGTGGAGTCGATGAATTCCCACAACAAGATATTCCTCATAGATAAAAACGAAAAAAACCGTCGGTTTCTCAGCCAGTTTTTAGAACGCTTTTCTCTGGAGACTAGCGGTACCTCCTCTCTTTCAGAAGCCGCCAATATTCTGCTCAAATCCAATAGCTTTGCTATAGCACTTATATCCCAAACTCCCGTGGAAGAAAGCCTAGTTAAGTTGCTCCATTCGCTGAAAGCCTTCAATCCTCATTTAGGAATCATTCTTCTCTCTGAAATCCAGAAAAAAGATTTTGCCATTTCTCTGCTTGAAGATGGAACCGTCGATCACATCACATCACCCAGAAACCTCCCCGGTGTTTTTTCGGCCATAAAAAATGAGTTCCACAAAAGAGAATTGATTCAAAAAAATGAATTTTTCCAGAAAAAACTCAGAAAGTTGAGATATGAACAGGAGCGAGGCCTAAAAAAA
Organism: uncultured Eubacteriales bacterium; assembly: GCA_964560275.1. Lineage (GTDB taxonomy): Bacteria > Acidobacteriota > Aminicenantia > Aminicenantales > Aminicenantaceae > JAUWVG01. Next base: position 9,764 of record CAZLLG010000063.1, read on the forward strand.
GTTTTAGATCTCGAGGAAATCCACAATACGACACTCGAAAATTTGATGACAGCTCTGGATTTAAGAGATGTGGAGACATTTGGCCATTCGAGAACTGTAGCCAAATACAGCCAGGTCCTCGCCCAAATCTTAGGCATCAAGGATAAAGTGCATCTCGATCACATTCGAAAAGGAGCCCTTCTTCACGATGTCGGCAAAATTGCTATTCCGGACTCCATACTCAAAAAACCAAGTTCACTCTCCGATAATGAATGGGAAAAAATCAAGCTTCATCCAGCTCTAGGATTTGGATTGATCAAAGAAATCAAGCTCGTTAAGGAAGTTGGCGACATCATCCTCTACCATCACGAAAAATTCGATGGGACAGGCTACCCCTACTGCCTGAAGAAAGAAAAAATACCGAAGGAAGCTCGGATATTTGCGATAGCCGATGCCCTTGATGCCATCACATCGAGGCGGCCTTACAGAGAAAAAAGGGATTTTAAGTATGCAAAACAAGAAATCCAGTCGCACTCAGGAACACAGTTCGATCCAGAAGTTGTAGATGCCTTCTGCTCTTTAAGTATGGAAAAATGGGCACGGATCCGTTTTGAGACGACAAAACTCATGCCTCATTTTGATGAAATCCTTCAAATATCCAGATAAACTGTTGTCGTGTCCGTCGATTATTTTTTTCGAGCCACACAAACACGAGGAATCCCGTAGAGATCATCAAAACAGCGCTTTTCTATCCAATCATATCCAAAAATATTAAGTAATCTTTTCTTTTTGCCCTCGCCCCAAACTCAAAAATGAGAAAACCTCCAGATTTTAAAAAGATTGGGGCGTCATAGATCAGTTTTTCAATGTTTTCCAATCCTGTTTGTCCTGATACAAGAGCTTTTTTGGGTTCATGTTCTGTTATTTCTGCAGACAGCTCTCCCCACTCTTTTTCTGCTACATAAGGGGGATTAGAAACAATGAAATCACATTTATTTTCAAGTTTGATTTTTCTTAAAGGGACCAACATGTCTCCTTGATAAAATTCGATTCTTTTAAGGTTATACGCATTGGCATTCAATAATGCTGTCTCCAAGGCATTTTTTGAAATATCCGTGGCCACAACTCTCAATTTTGGATATTCCATTGCCAAACTTATGGCAATATTTCCACTTCCTGTTCCGATATCGACTAATATTCCAGTTTTTGGAGACAATTCAACAATTTTTTCAACAATGAGCTCAGTCTCGGGCCTTGGAATGAGGACGCTTGAATCTACGGCAAACTCAAAAGTCCAGAATTCTTTTCTTTTTGTCAAATAGGCAAGTGGAAAGCCCTCCTGTCTCTTTTTTAAGAGGCGGAAAAATAAATCTGTCTGGTTTTTTGTGATTTTTTTTTCAGGTTCTGCATGAAACTGCTCAATAGATATAGAGGCGCTTTCGCACAAAAGAATTTTTGCTTCCAGCTCTTTATGCTGGAGACAGGAGAGTTGAGTTTTTGCCAGGTTAAAAATGTCCTCAAGTGTTCTCACGAATCTCCGGCTTAACTGGTGGACTCGGCCAAATTGGCAATCTGCTCCGACTGAATTTTTAAGGTCAATGCTTCAATTATTTCATCCAGATCACCATCCAGAATATTCTCCAGTCTGTGAAGGGTGAGGTTCAACCGATGGTCGGTGACGCGGGATTGGGGAAAATTATATGTCCGAATCTTCTCGCTCCTCTCCCCTGTTCCGACCTGCAGTTTGCGATCTTTTGCTATCAGCTGCTGCTGCTCCCTTTGGGCAATATCCAGTATACGAGACCGCAGTATCTTTAAAGCTTTTTCCTTGTTTCGATGTTGGGATTTTTCATCCTGACAGGAGACCACCATCCCTGTGGGAAAATGAGTGATTCGGATGGCAGAGTAATTTCGGTTCACACTCTGTCCTCCGGGACCGGATGCCCCAAAGGCTTCCACTTTCAAATCCTTTGGATCGATCTGGATATCGACTTCATCCGCTTCCGGAAGAACAGCCACTGTGGCCGTAGAGGTATGAATCCGTCCGCTGGCCTCCGTTTGCGGCACTCTCTGAACCCGATGAACACCACTATCGAATTTTAAATGAGAATAGACTTTTTCTCCCCTGATATTGCCGATAATTTCTTTTATCCCTTTTATAGGTGAAGCGCTTGAGCTCATCACTTCAATCTTCCACCCTTTTTTTTCTGCAAATCTAGAATACATACGGAATAAATCCTGGGCAAAGAGCGAAGCTTCATCCCCACCAGCCCCGGCACGGATCTCTAAAATGACGTTCTTCTCATCGTTGGGATCTTTTGGAATAAGAAGAAATTTCAGATCCTCTTTAAGTTTCCTTTCCAAATCTTCCAGCTCTGTCAATTCGCTTTCGGCCAGTTCTTTTAACTCGCCTTCGGTTTCTGGATCAGCCAGAATCTCCCTTGAATCAGAGATTTCCTTTTGGATCTTTTGAAAGGACTCAAATGCCTTGACGACAGGTTCTAAATCCGCTCGCTCTTTAGAAACTCTGCGTAATTCTTGGGGATCGGTTATATTGGCGGGATCAGACAGAAATTTGGAGAGGTGCTCGTACTTCTCCTTAATATTTTCCAGCTCTTGTAACATGACGCTTATTTTTTCTTAAGGTCGCCATATTTTTTCCTGAATTTTTCTACTCGTCCTGCGCTGTCAATAAATTTTTGTTTTCCTGTAAAAAAAGGATGGCACTGCGAACAGATTTCCACTCTGATCTCTTTTTTAGTAGATTTAGTCGTGAACGTGTTACCACATGCACAAGTGACAGAACTTTCCGTGTATTCGGGATGAATTCCTTTCTTCATTTCGTACTTCTCCTTTATCAGGATTGTATTATAACAAACTCGGGGGAAATACTCAAAGTTATGAACTCGTTCCAAGCATACTGGGATGGTTTCAAACTCAATGACAGGAATCTCAATATCCGGCCCTTTGAAACAATACCGATTGATTTGAAAGGCCACGCTCATTTCCGCATTTTTTCCGATTCGGAAAGCAACTTAAGATTATTTTAAGCTCAGGACGGACTCTTTTCTCACCCCTAGAAGTGACAAAAAAATGTCATATATCACCCCTCGATTCATCTGACAGGAGTATTCCCAGAGAAGGCACCTTTCACATATCATAAAATTAGTTATTTTAGGGAGAGAAAGCTGCATATAGACATACAAATACTCTCCCGGCGATAACCGAATAGAGGAGTAGAAACAAGACAGTTGAAACGTGGAAAAAGTAGGTGGAGTCAAATCCCTAACGGCGGAAGCCTATCTACAGAGAATTATGTCCAGAATGGCCTGACGGGATATTTGTCCAGGAGTCCATTATAAAGGTCCATAATGGAAATTGTTAAAAAAACTGTTATTGAACCCAAAAAGGGTTGGCAGCTTATTAATTTCAGGGAACTTGTAGATTATCATGACTTGTTCTATTTTTTGGTTTTGAGAGATATAAAAGCCCTTTACAAACAAACTGTACTAGGTTTTGCTTGGGCTATTATTCGACCTGTTTTTAGCATGATTATTTTTTCAGTAGTCTTCGGGCAGCTAGCTAAAATACCAAGCGATGGAATCCCATATCCCATATTTTCTTATGCAGCCTTGATACCATGGACCTATTTTTCAACCGCAATGACAACGTCAACTCAAAGTTTGATTACTACAAAAGAGATTTTTACAAAAGTATATTTTCCTCGTCTGGTAATTCCATTAACACCAATCCTATCAAAGCTGGTTGATTTTGGAATTTCCATTCTCATTTTATTCGGACTAATGGCCTACTACAGAATTACGCTCACGATTAACATTTTGTGGATTCCCATATTAATCCTGTTGATGATTCTCACATCTGCCGGAATTGGTATCTGGCTTTCCGCGCTTGCTATCCAGTATCGGGATATTCCTCATGGTATCCAATTCCTGTCGCAACTTTTGATGTATGCCGCACCTGTAGTCTGGCCCGTATCGTTAGTAGTGGAAAAATTCGGAACAACAGCAAAACTAGTTTACGGTTTGTACCCAATGGCAGGAGTCGTTGAAGGTTTTCGTGCATCCCTTCTCGGTCACAATCCTATGCCTTGGGACCTTATTGGAATAGGTACAATATCCGCATGCTTTATGTTCATCTCTGGAGCAATTTATTTCAGGAGGAAAGAACGTATTTTTGCCGATGTGGCTTAAAAAGCCACAGGGCGCAATAATAGTTGTTTGTAAGCTGCTTAATTTAGATAAATAACGTAGAGAGCCGCACAAAAACTATTAAAAGGTAATTAACCTGAATAATTCATAAAAAAAAGCTGTTTCCCTTCATAACGTATTGAT
>CAZLLG010000064.1:0-14054 GCA_964560275.1 uncultured Eubacteriales bacterium
ATGGATAAATGAAATCCAATAGATCTATATTCCCCTGAAACTGAAAATAAAAGTTTCTATCAAAATGGCCAGGTCAAGGGCAATGGATTGGTTGTGGATGTAATAAAGGTCATAATAAATGTTCTCATGTATTTCTTTGGATCTGTCACCACTTAGTTGCCACAAACCCGTGATTCCAGGCTTCACTTTCAGCCGCCGAGTCTGAATCTTATCGTATGTTTTGACAATGAATGGCATCTCCGGACGCGGACCGATAAGGGACATATTTCCCTTTAAAACATTTATCAGCTGAGGCAGCTCATCTAGACTCAATTTTCTCAAAATGAAACCCGCTTTGGTTATTCTTGAATCATCCTTCTGTTTGGGACAGGGGGAATTGGCAGCCACATCACTAAACATGGTCCGGAATTTATACATCCTAAAATGTGTGCCGCCTTTTCCTACTCTGGTATGTTTAAAAATTACAGGACCTGGAGTGTCCAACTTAATAACGATGGCAATGAGGGCAAAGAGGGGCAGCATCATAGATATCAGAATTATTGACAGGAATGTGTCCATAATAGCCTTCAATATAGAATATAAGATCCGGCTGCGATTGTGCTCCTCGACCAGAGGGAGTTGGCCGATCCTGCTCAATCTTGTTTTTTTAGTAAATATTTGATGAACGTCGGGAACATGGATAACTCTGATTTTTTGTCCACTAAAAAAGGAAATGACTTTGGCCAGTTTAGAGGGATCAAGATTATTCTCGGTGATATAGATCTCATCGATCTGATATTTATTTTTTAAGTGACTCAGATCCTCCAATGTACCCAGAATTGAAACTCCATTTTCGCAGTTATACCCACTGGGGTATATGACCTTTCCCAAATTCCGTTTATGACTATCGAGAAATCCAATCGGATTAATCCCTAGTTTCGGCGAGTCGGTTAAGGATCGATAGAGTTTTTGCCCCAGCTGTCCGGCTCCAAATATCAGAACTTTTCTTTTGAGTTTTTTAATCGTCTTGTTGAATCCGAGAAGGTGATACAAAGCTGTTCTTTCCATAACAATCAAGACTTGGCAAATCACATAAAAAATGAAAATTAAATAAAAATATTGAGAATATCCTGTCAATAGTGCAAGGACTGAAACCAAAAGAAACGAAGAGCTTATTCCCTTGATGACTCTTTCTATTTCAGCCGCGTTAAGCACACTGGTTTCTTTCCGATAAGCCCCGAATTCTTTGAACAGAAATAGAATGGTCAGAGAATTTAATATGCCTAACGGGATTAGATGGGCCTCAGATAGGGAAATCCGTCCCGGAGCCAGAAATTTATAAAAAAGAAAAACAAGCAGAAGAGAAAGATTTATGGTGATCAAGTCCACTAGAGGATAAATGGTGAAAACAAAGAATGTGTAGAGACGGTCTTTAATTTTACGGAAGAATTTGGATCGGGAATTATAATGTTGTTTTGATGAAAAAGTGGACGCATCTTTTTTTTTGCTAATCCAAGGAATAGACTCGGAAGATCGCATCTCTTTAATCACAGGATTTTCATGCATGAGCTTGTCCCAATTTATTGATATTTACTAACATATCTTTTTGTTCATGAATTTGAATCTAGGTCTTTAAAATGCCTTTTCCAATACTCTGAGGGCTTGCACCGGTTCCTCCAGAAATTTGAGGATTATATGACCATTTTGCGGAAGTAAAGCCCTTCTGCAAAGCCGCTGGGTGACTTTGATTCTAAACCCCTTAGACGAAGCATTGCCCAAAAAGTATCGTCGGTAAACCACTGCTTTTCCTTCTGTGAGGAAAAAGCGCTGAGTATGGTTTGGATTTTTAGAGCGCTTGTCTCCTTCTCCAGCGTGACGAAAACATTGGGCTGGCCCAGATCGCCTTCATATTTCGGAATCTCATACTCCAAAATCAGATGATCGCGGAAAGTATTCCAGGTCAGTTCGGATACCAAACGGTGATCCTGGTGCCTGTCCTCAAGACGTGGTGTGAACACCATATCAGGAGATATTTCCCTTCTCAGCTCAATGAAGTATTCTTTTATCTCTGTTCCGTTATGAGGAAAAAATGTATCTTGGAAATTTTTTTGAACGATGTCTTTATTCTTTGCGTCACGAAGAAATATGTCCGCGCTCTGCAAAGTTTCTGAAGCCCTGTTATCTCTGGTGCTGAAGACAATCCAATGAACGGTGACCGTGTTTTGCCCGGCAAGAAGTTTCAGTATGGTGCCTCCACAACCGATTTCGATATCATCGGGATGTGCGCCGAGGCAGAGGATGGTATTGATTTTACCGAAGTTAACCTTCAACACAGTGTATTTTCTCCCCATTCCGATTGCCGTTTGATATTCGTCCCCTTTGCCTAATCCCATTCAATCCATTGAGTGATTGTGAGCCGTTTAAAAGATGTTTGCTGTTCTTTTCATTTCTCCATACTTCCCAGGGAGCCTTGCCCTGAATATACATGTCTTCAAGAGTTTCCTTTTCTTTAAAAGTGTCCATGCAACTCCAGAATCCATTATATTTATAAGTACAGAGCTGCTGGCGTTTGGTGAGGCGCTGAAAGGGCAATTCCACCAGCTCCTCCCCATCATGGATGTAATCGAAAATTTCACGAGTAAAAAGAAAATAGCCCCCATTCATCCATACTTCCATTTTTTCGATAGGCTCGATCTTGTCGACAATCCCTTCGTCTTTCACACTAACCGAGTGAAAACTGTTAAATCTAGGCTTCACTGAAAGGAAAGTCGCAATGACCTGTTTTTGGTGGTGAAATTTCATGAGGTCCGGAAGATGAAGGTCGGTCAAACCGTCTGTGTAGTTTGCCAAGAAAACATCTTCTCCTTTCAAAAGGTCCTCCACCGCCTTCAAACGCTGTCCAATATTGTTTGTGGTGCCAGTATCGACAAACGTGATGTTCCAATCATGCGTATCGCTGTTGAGGAGATTGATTTTACTTCCCCCAGCTGACAGAGTGAAATCATTGGAAATACACTCGTCGTAGTTGAGAAAATACTGTTTGACAGCATTGGCCTTCCAACCAAGACACAGGATGAAATCTTTGTGCCCGTAATGGGCGTAGTACTTCATGATGTGCCACAATATCGGCCGGGAGCCGATGTGGACCAGGGGTTTGGGAACGGATTCGGAATACTCCCGCAGCCGCATTCCAAATCCTCCACAAAATAATATAACTTTCATATCATTTCCTCCTTTTTGAAGACAAGTAACCTAGGAAGGGAAGATCTCCAGATCCGGTATGGGAACTACAAACTTTCCACTCCAAGCCCTCACATAGGAGAGCTGCTTCATAATTTCGTCCTTCAAATTCCAAGGCAGAATCAAGATATAGTCTGGTTTTGTTTCTTCGATTTTTTCAGGGGCAAAAATGGGAATGTGAACTCCCGGAAGATATTTGCCCTGCTTATAGGTGTTGCGGTCGACGGTGTAGTCGATAAAATCTCCACGAACACCGCAGTAATTGAGAAGAGTCGAACCTTTTCCCGGTGCACCATAACCAACGATCTGTTTGCCCTCCCGTTTAGCTTGAATGAGAAACTCGAGCAGTTTGTGCTTGGTCTCAACAACTCTTTCAGAAAAAGCGCAATAGGTATCCAATTTTGTGTATCCTTTTGTGATCTCACGCTTCCGAAGTTCCTGAACGGAATCTAAAACAGGCTTTGTTTTATCCTCTGAATGCCGCGCATAAATTCTGAGGGAACCGCCGTGAGTCGAAAGTTCCTCCACATCAAAGAGGATCAATCCATGAGCGGCGAAGACCCGCTCCACTGCGATTAAAGAAAAATAACAGTAATGTTCCTGATAGATCTGATCGAACTGGTTTCCCTCCATCAGCTTCATGAGATGTGAAAATTCCATCGTGATCACACCATCTCCATTTAATAGCATCTTCAACCCACTCACAAAATCGTTGAGATCAGGGACATGTGCCAGAACATTGTTGCCGATTATAAGATCAGCCCGCTCGCCGTTTTCTAATATTTCTTCAGCAGTATTCCGGCCGAAAAACTTCACAACGGTGGGAATGCCCTTATTTTTGGCAACTTCAGCGATGTTAGCCGCTGGCTCCACACCAAGGACTTGAAAACCCTTGTCTGTAAAAAACTGCAGAAGGTATCCATCATTGCTGGCGATTTCTATGATCCGGCTGTTTTTATGGAGAGACAGTCGTTCTATAATCATATCAGTATAATTTTGAGCATGCTTTAGCCAGGAGTCCGAATAAGATGAAAAATAGGCATAGTGACTGTATATATCTTCTCCGCTGACCAGCTCGGGAACCTGTACAAGAAAGCAATCGGTGCATACGAATGCTTGGATGGGGAAAAAAATCTCCCCTGTTTTCAGTTGTTCCTGAGTAAGATAGCTCTCACAAAGAGGAGATTTTCCGAGATCAACCACTTGATCTCGCAAAGGACGCTTGCAGAAACGGCAGGAATACAAGGCTTCCTCTTCATGTTGAGTAGAAAGTGCATTGGGAGCGGATTCTTTCTCAGGGGAGATTTTGTCACAGGATGGAAGTCCGCTTTTCTTTACATGAGCTCATGGCATTTCTCCATTGGCCTGAATCTAAGATGAAATATGAAATAATTGAATGGATTTATTTTTTTCTCTAACCGATTATTGGGGGCATTCTTTGAGCAATTTAATTTGAAACAGTTTGTCGGCGGTTCTCTTTATTGTATCAAACACAAGTCCGGAACGTTCGGCAATATCGAGGAGTGAGTGCTGCCCATCCGAAAGGTTCAAAACCCATTGGACTGCCAACGGATCAAATCCTTTTGCCTTTTTTCCATAGCTCAGATAGAGCCCATGTTTCCCCAAATGGGGCTCACATTTTGGCTGAAGATTCCGGTATACACGGTTCTGATCTAGGATTTTCATCACAGCGATAGTTTTTACTAAAGAGTCCGCCAAGTAGCGCGGCTGGACAAAATTCAGATCGTCGGCCGAAGTGTGATACTGGGAATAACTTGCAGTTGACGAACGCATCAGGCATCCCACAGGAAGGTTAAATCCCGGCGAACAGAACTGGCGTTCGTCATACCCTGTGGGGGAAAATTCAGCGATTTCGAAATCATCACCGGAATTGTGGAAAACATGGACGACCGCCCGATCAATATCCGCGCCGCAGCGGCTTTTTTTATACGTGATCCTTCCTGAGTCCCCAAGCCCTGCGAGAACAAGGCCGTGTTTTATGAGGGCTGTGTGTGATTCATTGCGGCAGAGCCAGGTCACAGCGCCTATGGTTGCAGGAATAAAAATGAATCGGTAGGATAGATATCTGTCCACATCACTTAAAAAATCGGCAAGATACGTGGCCACAGCTATGCCCGATAAATTATCATTGGCAAGGGAGGGGTGGCAGATGTGACACGACAACAACACCTCCTCATCTATTTTGCCTGGAAGGAAGAGCTCTCCATAGGATAAAGATCCATCTTTTATTTCGGCATCTATGCATACTTCATATTCAAGATTTCCCCGGTTCTCAAGATCCATAAATTGTCGGTGGCTTAAACAGAATCCCCATTTTCTTTCAAAATAAGATGTTCTGTATGGTATCCAATCTGGATGTTCTACTATAAAGTGAAGATGAGGTTTTAGCTCTTGCCAGGACAATTTGGCATAAAAAGGCATGCTATGATTCACGACATGAAGATTTGAATTGTGAATATCCACTATACGGTTGCCTGTGTCATCTTTGATGTAGGCATCGCGGCAATCCCACTCTTGAGGCACCCTCCAGTCAAAGACATGAGTGCCAGTTGGGACCTCAAAAATTTCAATTGGTACATGAGTCTTGATCTTTTCCAAAGTTTTTCTCACACCAGATCCGGCAATGCTGCGATGAATGGGATAAAGCTCAGCTATCAGCTCATACATGCGCTGTCCGGCGGATTCAAGATCGAGATTATAATTATCCATTGGAAACCAGTGCTATTTCGGAAATATCCTTGACTTCATCAAACCGAATTTGACTAACCGATATAATAAACTCGTCCACAACACACCCATCCCATATTTTATTGACCTCACAAAATTGATTGAAGATGCTTCGGGGAAATATTTGGTCGGACAGGATATTTCGCCTATTCGGAATCCATAGTAGTGGGTCTGGACGAGTATCTGATTGTCGAAAATGAAATCGTTAGAATTTTCCTTTAGCGGGACACTATTTAGGATTTCTTTTGAAAATGCCCGAAATCCCGTATGATATTCGGATAATTTATGGCCAATCAAGATGTTCTGAATGAATGTAAGGAATCTATTTGACACATACTTATAAAATGGCATTCCTCCCCTGATGGCGTCATTGCCGATAATACGGGAAGCGATTGCAGCATCGTAAACATCATATGCAATCATTGATGTCAAAGCACAAACCAGTTTTGGTGTGTATTGATAATCAGGATGTACCATAATAATTATATCTGCACCTTTTTTCAAAGCCTCCTGATAGCATGTTTTCTGATTTGCACCATAACCATTGTTGCTTTCATGAACAAAAACATTTAGCCCCAAGCAACGGGCCACATCAATCGTATTATCATGACTCGCATCATCTGTAAGGATAACCGTATCCACTATATCATGCGGTAAGTCATGAAATGTCTGTTCCAACGTCCTGGCAGCGTTATATGCTGGCATAACAACAATGACTTTTTTCCCATTTAACATGATACTTACATAGATTCTGCCAAGCGATTTTTATGTATAATATGTGGAATACGGATCTTTTTATTACCAGAGGTTGAATTCAGTTGAACCGCCTGTATACGATCTTTGAAGGATAGCCGATGAGGTATTTTTCAGCGCCTTCTTCAAGGGCTTTCCTGTAGACATAGAGAGCCTCGTGAAAGGCTTCAATGGTGAGGTCGATGTCTTTATTTGTGTGGGAATAGCTGACGACTAGAGATGGGCCGAGGATCCCACGTTTGATGATCTCTTGAAGAAACAGGCTACGATAAAGTTGTGAAGGTTTTCTGTTCTGGTCTTTGGTAGCAAAGACCAGATTGCATGGCAGCCCGAATATCTGAACATAATCTTCCAGTTTTTGTTCAGTGATGACCTTCTGAAGTCCGGAAATAAGCCTGCGTCCGATCTGATCGAGAAAAGCGATAACCGGTTCACTTTTATAAACGCGCATGGTGGCTATCGCAGCTGCCAAGGCATGTGTTTCTGCTCCATGTGTAGTGGAGAGGAGGAATACACGTTCCCTGTCGTGAAAAAGTCCCCCAAGTTCCATGATCTCTTTCTTCCCTGCGAGAGCGGACAGGGCAAATCCATTGGCCATGCCCTTCCCATAAGCAGAAAGATCGGCTGTGATGTCATAATATTCCTGACCGCCGCCGTTAGCGATGCGGAATCCTGTTATCATTTCATCCAGAATAAATACTGTCCCATTTATTTTGCAGAGCTTTCTCACTTCATGAAGAAAGTTATTCTGAGGGTGATCATACTTGACTGGTTCCAAAATGAGAGCTGCGATTTTTCCGTGATACTGATCAAAAAGTGACCGAACACTGTTCACATCGTTGTAGCGGAATGTTAAAGTCATCTTTTTTATTGACTCAGGAATGCCTGCATCCATTTCGGTTGTACCAATGAACCAATCGTCATAAGAAAAAAAAGGGTGATCCGCACACAGAGCCACCAGGTCCCGACCCGTATAAGCCCTTGCAAGCCTGACTGCGGCTGTTGTTGCCGTTGAGCCGTCCTTAGTAAACTTCACCATTTCCGCACATTTGACGTTGCTTAAGAATTCTTCAGCACATTCCACTTCGAGATGAGAGGGGCGGGAAAAACTACTTCCGCGTCGCATTTCCTTCTCTGCTGCTTTGATAATTGGAGGATAGGCATGTCCGAGGGTGACACTTCTTCCACCCATTCCATATTCTATGAATTCATTACCGTCCACATCCCAAACATGGCATCCGTCTCCCCTCACAATAAAACCAGGCGAAAGCTCCGGGTATTGATCATCACCCTTGGCATAAGTGTGGCATCCCCCGGGAATCAGAATATGACATTTCTTTTGGAGCTTTTTTGAATGTGAGAAATTCATATCCTATCCTCCTTAACCACTTCGGGGATCAACTTCGTTCTCATTTTTTTTTGCTCTATTCCTTGGATTCATAAACAACAAAGCGTTTATCGTCCAGCTCATCCGTAGCGAATTCATTGACATCCTTGTTACCCTGTAGTGTTCGTCTCCAGTAATTAAGAAACTCGCTACCGTACGTCCTCCGAAAAAAAACGATACTTTCTTCGAACATTTCAGCAAATACAGGATTAAAATAAATGATGAACAGCTTTCGGGGGAACGACTTCAAGGATTCATGAATCTGGTCCACAACCTGTCTCATAACCGGCTCACCGAATGGATCATAAAAATAAATCACTGCAGGGCGCTGTGGGAGGGAGAAATTAGCTGCATCTGTGCATACAGAAGAGATGTTGTAGCATTTTTGTGCTTGGCTCTGAAAGTTTTTAATGTTTTTCTCGGCAATGTCATGGAGATGTCGTGAATATTCGACTCCGATTATCTCTAGGAATGGGAACGCAGAGGCTAGAAAAAGTGACCTCCCTTTTCCCGATCCTAAGTCAATAAAGATAAAATCCTCGTACAGAATCCCGAGATCCCGGAGCCTGAGAGTCAGGCTCTCAGATGGTGCGGGATGATATCCCCTCCCATATTTCCAGTTCGGACTGTCGATCTCGGCCATCCAGCCAGGATTTCGACCTAACCAGGTGTCGATACCGAATTGAGAGTCGAATTGTTTTTCGCTGTGAAGCCGACGGCGTTGGGATGGGCTCAGACTACGTTTAAAACTTCGGAGGTAATACAACGGCATGAGCAGGCATCGTTCTGCCGTTTTTTTTAATCCCCGTTGTCCTAAAGATTTCTTCATCTTGCGGTTGAAGGTTTTGAGGATCATGATAGTATTTTTTTGAACCGGCATGTGGATTTTCTTGTTTACTTGTTCAGACAATTATTTTTTGCCGAAAGAAATATTCGTACGTGTGATCAGTGAAATAATGTCTCTTTTTGGCTTGCCTAAGAAGGAAGTCATTCCCTGTTTAGTCTGGATTTTTTTCCTTGAACACCCTTGCAAAGTCACTGATTTGTTCAAGATTGTATCTAGTAATAGATTTTGGATCCCGATAATAGCATTTATACCATTGGATCGTTTGTTTCAAGATTTCATGAATGTCCCAACCTGGCTTCCAACCAAGATGCAGCAGAGCTTTATCGATATTGAGACGCAAAATATTGGCTTCATGAAGTTGGCGGGGATCGGAGACATCCTCCCAGGATCCTTTACCCCATTCATGAAGAAAAATGTCAACGATCTCGCGGACTGTCATTTCATTGCCTGGCAAAGGGCCAAAATTCCAACCAGAGCAAAGTTCTGAGTTGTCTGAATTAAGCAATCTAGTTGCCAGTGTCAAATATCCGCTGAGAGCCTGTAAGACATGTTGCCACGGCCGTAGTGCCCCAGGATTTCGAATGGGGATCATCTTTCCCAGGGTGAGCGACCGTAGGATATCTGGAATGAGTGCATCAGCTGTCCAATCGCCTCCTCCGATAACGTTTCCGGCTCTGGCACTGGCCAATTTAATCCCATGTTCCTTGAGACGTTCGTGTGGGAAATAGGAATGCCGATAAGATCTTATCAGAAGTTCGACCGCTCCTTTACTTCCTCCATATGGACTGAGATCTCCAAGGGGATCGCATTCTCGATATCCCCATACCTGCTCAGTATTCAGGTAACATTTATCACTGGTTATAACGACAACGACACAGGATTTGCCGAGTTTGAGTATCCCGTCAAGCAGGCTGGCAGTTCCCATAACATTAACATCGAAAGTTTCCCGGGGAGCGAGATAGCTTTCTCGTACCACTGACTGTGCTGCTAGGTGTAAAACAACATCGGGAGCCGCATCCTGGAGAGCGGCATGGAGGGTTCTCTCATCACGGATATCGGCTTCATGGTGGTCCGTTAGGAGGCCTCGGATTCCTGATATCGTGAAATTATTGGGTTCAGTAGGAGGAGCGAGTGCGTATCCTGTTACTCTGGCCCCCAATTGACTGAGCAACAGGCACAGCCAAGAGCCCTTGAATCCTGTATGTCCCGTTACGAAAACAGAACAGCCGGTTAAAGTATTAAATAATGGAAAACTCATGGAATGTTACCTTTTTTTTCTTAGAATTTGATGGCGTCATGCCTCAGCGATTTATAAACCAAGAAGAGATAATTTCCGCTTTTCTTGTTCCCACCGGCTCCCTCTGTCCAACGTTCAAATAAAGGACTTTCATCGAACACATGGGCGCATTCCGGATGAAAATAAACTACGATTAAACTTCGAGGATATTTCAACAGTGATCTTTCAATTCGATCTAGAACTTTTCTGAATATCGACTCATTAAATGGTTGATTGAAATAAAGGACAGCCGGCCCCTCTGGGATTAGGGAGTTTTGTGCATCTTCGTGCACGGATTTTATTTTGGTGCATTTCTGTGCAGAGTTGCTGTAGGTGTTAATGTTTTTTTGAGCAGTGGCATGGAGTTTATCGGAATACTCGACACCGGTGATCGCTTTAAAGGGAAAATGGGAAGCAAGGAGAAGAGCACGCCCTTTTCCAGATCCAAAATCAATAAATTCATATTCGTCATACTGAATCTGAAGATTCGCTATAGTGTCTATAAAGCTCGCCATAGGAGTAGGTTCATATCCGGCTCCATTTATCCAGTTTGGAGAATCAATATGAGCAATCCATCCCATATCACGGTCTTGGCAAGTGTTGATAAAAAACTGGCGATCAAATTCTCTTTCCAACTTAAAAACGTACCACCTAGACGGACTCAGATTCTTGAGATGATTAAAACAAAAGGAGAATGGCTTTCCCATAGTCAGCAACAAAGTTTTAATGATACCGCGTTGGATCAAAGACTTGTGCATTTTGAAAAAAAAAGTCCTGATTATAGCTGAAGGTATCGATTTTCGTGATCCCATGTATTTCCTTCTAGCGGTTATCAGTAATCTTTCTCATATAAGGTCGTATTCCTTTCTTAAAATCTGACCAGGTGATTTTTTCAATCCTAGAGTAAAAGGAATTCTGGCTTGATTTTGAGATCATAAACCTGTTGTTTGATCTCTTGTGTGTATAGAGGATTGGTGATGACAATAATGTCTGGTTGATAATCCCTAAGAAATTCCGGCGGAATAATTTTTTGCGCTGATCCGGGAATAAATTTATGTTGTCTGTTCGGATTGATATCCACGATATAAGGAATTATCTTCTCTGTATCAGACAAATTGAGAAATCCGATTCCCTTTCCTCCTGATCCCCAAGCAACGACACGTTTTCCAGCGTGCTTCATGTCACAGAGACGGTTGTGCCAAATTGAAACATTTTTGAGATGACGTGATGAGAATTTTTGAAGATCATTAGGAAGAGTAAGTGCTCCAGTTCTTTTGAATCCATTGGTTGAAGGGGTCTTTCCTGAAACTGCCTCTACATACACATACTGATCGTCATCGTAACAGCCTCCTGCCTCGATTATTTTGAATCCACTCTGCAAAAATGTCTGAGCCAAGGAAGTTTCTGTGAAATGACTGTGCTGTTCATAGTAGATGCCCCAGGCCGATAAATTTGAAAATGTGTAGGCGGAATTCGGGACTTCAAAATAGATGGCTGTATCGGGATGGTCGTCCGTCATGGTGCTCAATATTTTTAGGAATCCCAACGGATCAGGAATGTCCTCGAATACAGAGAGACAGCAGATGAAATCACTGTCCAAGCTGGTATAGCGTTCCGAAAAATAATCTCTGATAAACCGAACCTTTCCCCCATCTATCGTTTTCTCTTCTTCTTCTTTTACCGTAGGATCAATCCCTATTCCAAAGTTTTTTCCCAATCCACACATGAGTCGAAGAAAATCCCCTGCCCCGCAGCCGATTTCAAGCACGGTCTTTCCGCATATTTTGTACTTTTCAATCAAACGCTCTGCTAATTCCTGAATATAAGATCTGAATTTATTTGAATAGAACAGAGAGGATTCATATCCTGGCTCAAAGCTTATTAAAGTAGGATCAAAAACTCGATTGAATATAAAGCCGCAACCGTGACAATAAGTTAAAACAATATCACCTTTGGATGCTTTCTGGGCATCTTCCTGACTGTCAAATAAAACACAGACGTGTACAGGAATATTTTTAACGGTAAAAAAGTCCGTCAGCTTGTCACTCCCGCAGATTGGACATATATTTTTGTTAGCCATTAAAAATGAATTCCCATAAAGTAATTTACTATTAGACTGGACTAGTTTCTGGTTTTCTCCAAATTTTCCAAAATATGATGAGAGCCTCCTTCGGTTCCCTCACGCTTTATATAGTTTAATAGGACATTTTTCCATTTAGTCACCTGAAAAAGATAATTGACAATCCAAATGTAGCACAACAATCTATCCTTGATGTTTAAGGGGAAGTGTCCTACGGCTCTCACATAGCCTTTTAGGAACTTGAATCGGGGGAAAGTGCGGTATCCTTCTATCTGTGGATTAAAGTACAGCAACTGTTCAGCAACAGAGGTCAAATTCGATGAGGCTTCCTTGTGGAAACGTTCAAAAAAAAGAGTCTCTGGAACAATATGGAAACGTCCGAGCAGGCTGAGTTCAGCCATCAATACCTTCTCATATCCATAATAGGGGAGAATCATGTTAGTGCGGCTAAGCGTTCCAGCCCGAATTAAACCGTAACATCGGATGCCCCACCCACTGCTGAGGAGAACATCGCGAAACCGTCGGTGTTTTTGATAAGCGGTGGCATCAGGCTTTATTCTAGAGGATCTTCCTGCTTTTCTTAATTTTATCACAGACAGACCCCCATCCGTGGGATCAGGCAGATTTTTTAGTATTTGGCCATTTTGATCAATTTTTTGAGTCTTTGTGTGGCAGCAGACAACGGAGGAATCATTTTCCAAGACTTCAAAACAGCTGGACAGGAATGTAGGTGCGCAAATGTCATCAGCTGCGGCCCATTTGAAATACCTGGATCGAGAAAGCTCGAATACTCTATTGAAATTCCAGCATGCGCCCCGATTTATCTCTTCTCTATGGAATTTAATTCTCTTATCCCGCGCAGTATAAGATCGGCAGATGGATTCTGTCTTGTCCGTGGAGCCGTTATCAGAGATAATCAGTTCGAAGTCCTTGAATGTCTGGGCCAAAAGCGAATCCAGCGCCTGCGAGATATACTTTTCCCCATTATAGACGGGCATTCCGATACTGATTAGAGGCGGATTCTTAACCATTCTTTGAAATTGTAATAGATGAAAAGAGGAACGAGTTTAAAATAGCGCTTCGCCAAACGCTTAGGTTCCGTACACAATCGAAAAAACCACTCCAAGCCCGCTTTTTGAAGAAATTCAGGAGCCTGCGGGACTCGGTCCGTAAAAAAATCAAAGGCAGCACCAACGGTTATGATAAATTGGACATTGGTGTATTTCGATAGCAGGTAAGCAAATTGTTCTTGCTTGGGTGTACTCATTCCAATCCATATGATATCCGCATCGCAGTCTTTAATTTGATCGGCAAGTGCCTGCATTTCATCTTCGGCCATGGCTCTAAAAGGCGGGGAGAAAACCCCCGTGATATTGAAGTTGAGAAATTTTTTTTCACACACTTTTTTTAAAGCCGCTGCGACACCTTCCGTTCCTCCGCAGAAAAAATGTTTGATTGGCACCTCGGCTGTTGCAAGCATGGTCTCTTTAAAGAAATCAGGGCCGTAACATCTTTCCATTTTTTTTGCTCCCTTAAGCTTCCCGATCCAAACGCTCGGCATGCCGTCAGGAAGTATAAGAGAGAATGCATCCAAAATCCGGGCCATATCCCGGTTCAATTGGGCCATGACAAGGCCGTGCGCGCTCGTTGCACTGATCAGCTGATTTGTACTCTCCTGGTTCGTCAAACAGGTTTTTTCCACGAGACAAACAGCTGTCTTTAAAGATTTGTCAAACAGAGAAAT
>CAZLLG010000065.1:0-13962 GCA_964560275.1 uncultured Eubacteriales bacterium
TTCTAACATTTCTGCCTTACTAAATGTGTCACTAATGTTTCTGACCCTGCACATTTGACTCACTCTTCCTCACTTAAAGGAAAAAGCAGTTTTTTCAATTGACTTTGGACAGGGAGAAAATTATACTTAGAAACCAAGTTCAGCGGCGAGGTAGCTCAGTCGGTAGAGCGAGAGACTGAAAATCTCTGCGTCGGCGGTTCGATTCCGTCCCTCGCCATTCCCACACAATTACAGAAGAGTTTTTAAGAATTCTCTGAGATCGTTTTCAAATTCAGGGCGTTTGAGGGCTAGAGCAACAGCGGCCTGAAGAAGACCGAGTTTATGACCGCAGTCATAACGTGTCCCTTCAAAAAGATACCCGTAGACAGGCTGTGTGTCCAAAAGAACCTTTATGGCATCAGTGATCTGGATTTCACCCCGGGGGTCGGGTTTGGTCTGCCGGATAGCATCGAAGATTCCGGGATTGAAAACGTAACGGCCAATCAATCCAAGGTCAGACTGAGCTTTCTCGGGGCCGGGTTTTTCTGCTAGATCTTCCACTTGAAAAACCCTCTCAGAAATCTGTTTGGGCTTGATGATACCGTATTTTTTTGTCCCTTCTTCATCCACTCTGCCCAAGACGATTATAGTGGCATTAAATTCCTTGTAGGCATTAATCAACTGTTTGGTACAGGGAATGTCACACACAAAAATATCATCCGGAAGTAAAGCAGCAAAAGGGGCCTGTCCAATATAACTCTCCGCCATCCCAATAGCATGTCCCAGGCCGAGGGCCTTTTTTTGCCGGATAAAACAGAATTCCGCTAGACGAGAGATTGATACCACATCCTCAAGAAGGTCTTTTTTTCCTTTTTCTTCTAAAAAAAATTCGAGTTCGGGACTGCTGTCGAAATGGTCCTCCATAGTCGTTTTTCCCCGACTGGTGACCACCGCAATGTTATTTATCCCCGACATCACGGCCTCTTCTACGCCATACTGAATGATGGGTTTGTCCACGACTGGAATCATTTCCTTTGGTTGAGCCTTAGTGGCTGGAAGAAAACGTGTGCCAAATCCTGCCGCCGGAATAACAGCTTTGTGTATATTCATTTTTTCAATCCCCTAAAAAAAAGGGGGAAGGGTCCACGACCCTTCCCCAGAATAATCATCTAAAACAAAAATCAGGTATATAAACTTTCCTTATCGTCCTGTCTTATTTTACCCACTCATAAATGAGAGAGGCTGTAATGGCTAAAATATTCATGCCATAAACACCCGGCATCTCATTGACTTCATTAAGAGCAATGTTTCTCTCTGTTCCGAAGAGATATTCTCCTGTCAGATCAATCGTGAAATTATCCATCACAATACCTACTCCAGCAGAAATCGCATTAAAGTCAAAACCTGGAACGAGCACATTCAAGGTCTGATCGGGAGACGGTGCCGGATCATTATAGTATCCTGCACGAAGAGCCAGGCCATCGTTGACCCAGTACTCAAAACCAAACCTGAACTGCCATTTATCTTCCCACATAAGCTCTAAATCAGATTCTTCAGCAAGCGAAGCCTGCCAAAGTACACTTTCGAATTCTGTAGCCACTCTATCAAGTTTTCCCCAGTTGGTGTAGTGGCCGTCAGCAGTGATGGTGATATTTTCTGCCGGATGAAAAGCCACGCCAATTCCTAACCACATAGGAGAAGTCACTTCTCTTGTGAAGGTTGTTTCAGATGGAGGCCCTAAAACAGCGAAATTTTCAATGGAGGCATCACCTTCAAATTTGACTGTAATAGGGGTTCGGAAAGTGACTCCAATGCTCACCTCTTTCACAGGTTTAATTAGGGCCCCGATGGTTCCCCCAACACCCCAGCCGTGTGATTTTTCTTCATACTGACCAAGGTCAAAATATATGATACCTAATAAAGGATGAAATCCAACTGGTGGAGCTCCAGCAGTCCTCTGGATGTTAAATAACCCATAATTGAAGTTTAGGGCGGCTCCCAGATAAAACATGTCACTGACCTTAACAGCAATAGCTGGAGAAATGGACACCTGACCGATGAAACTTTTCCAAATCATATTTGGATTTCCCGTACCTCCCTTTTGAGGAGTGATGCCAGATACAAGGGCTAAATCTGCGCCATCCCAAGAAGCGCCTAGACCGGAAGGCGTATATACGCTGATTCCGGCAACAATATTGTCTCCTACAGGAGTAAAAAATCCGACCATCCCAGCAGGATACATCTTTGACTCCGTCTGAGCATCGATACCTAAGAGATTGACTTGATAGGTTCCTTTCGGAATGATGATATCGCCGGACAGGCCAAATGTTGTCGTATTCATCTGGGCCAAACCCGCCGGATTCCACATCACGGCGCTGAAATCATCAGCTAAGCCGACAAAAGCCCCACCCATAGCCACCATACGAGCCCCAAGGCCGTTGAGGTTGAGACCGTTTGAAAATCCAAAAGAACTCAAGAAAACAAGACAGGCCAAAATCGCAAATAATGTTTTTGTTTTTTTCATATTACCTCCTAATAATATCCCATTGTTTACGACATTTCATTGCTTTTGTCAATAGAAGGAGTCTTTCATGAAAATTTCCTCTTGACAATTCGAAAAATATTGCTATTTTTGGGATAAGGATACCCCATGGAAGAAATCGAAATCATGAGTTGGTTGACACTAGACGCCATAAAAAAAGAAGCCACAATAATCGAAACTCTCGGTGATCTCCAAACCGGACACTGCATGGCTGTATTTTGTATTATCGAAGATGATTTCTTTGAACTCTGTTACAGCGATTCCATATCCAATCACATGAGACGCTTCGAGGACAAAGAAGAATTTGAACTGGGTTTGGAAAAACGGAAGGAAGAGTTCGGAGAGGCAGGATTTGAAGACGAAATGGATGTCGATGAGGATGAAGACAGCGAAAACAACGATGACGATTTCATTGAAGATTCTGAGAGTTTCTGATTTGTGATTTTTTTTGTAGCGCTAGTGTCTGCCATTTTTTATCTTTCCCCTCATCTTATTCAACAAATTTAAAGCCTCAAGGGGTGTAATCTTTGATATATCTATTTGGTTGATGACCTCTCGAATTTCGTCGAGAACTCTTAAATCCTTATCTGTCTGGAACAGCAATCCTTGTGATTTATTCTGTTTTTGTGATGGATGATAGGCAATCTTTGGATGTCCGGAATCATCCAACTCCTTTTTTTCCAGGTTAAAAAGAATTTCTTTTGCCCGGTTCACCACCAGTTTCGGGATTCCTGCAAGTTTGGCCACGTGGATACCATAACTCTGGTCAGATGGGCCCGGGATAACTTTTCTCAAGAAAATAATATCATCTTCCCATTCCTTGACGGAAATATGGAAATTTTTTACTCGGTCGTGTGTCAATTCCAATTCAGTCAATTCATGGTAATGAGTGGCAAATAATGTTTTTGCTCTTTGTTCTTCTTTCTCATGCAGATACTCTGTCACAGCCCAAGCAATGCTGAGGCCGTCGAAGGTACTCGTTCCGCGGCCAATTTCATCAAGAAGGATCAAGCTCTTTGATGTCGCATTATTGAGGATATTAGCCGTTTCTAACATTTCAACCATAAATGTAGACTGACCAACACTGAGAAAATCCATGGCTCCAATCCGCGTAAAGATTCGATCCACCAGACAAATTTCAGCCGATTCGGCCGGAACAAAAGATCCCATATGCGCAAGAATACAAATCAAAGCCACCTGCCTGAGAAAGGTGGATTTCCCCCCCATGTTGGGACCTGTAATAATGAGAATCTGTTCTTCATCCCGATCAAGGAAGGTGTCGTTAGGAATAAACGGATCCTCATTGAAGAGCTCGATCACAGGATGCCGTCCGTGTGTGATATGAATGCTATCTCCGTCTTGGAGTTTAGGGCGGCAGTAATTTCGTTGGGACGCTCCTTCCGCAAGAGAAACCAGAACATCCAGAATGGCAATAAAAACAGCAATCTTTTTCAGTCTGGGACTTTCCATAGAAATCTTTTCTCTGATCTCAAGAAAAAGCTTATGCTCAAGTTCTCCTATCCGTTCCTCTGCATTGAGGACTTTTTCTTCGTATTCCTTCAGCTCAGGCGTTACGAATCGCTCAGAATTAACAAGTGTCTGTTTGCGGATGTAGTCATCTGGAACTTGAGAGAGATTCGGTTTTGTGACATCGATATAATATCCAAAAACCTTGTTGTAACGAATTTTCAGAGAAGAAATGCCTGATCTCTCTCGTTCCTTTTTTTCGAGTCCAGAAATAAAGGATTTTCCAGAAATACTGATTTTTCTCAGCTCATCCAATTCAGAGGAATATCCTTCCTTAATGATACCGCCATCGGTCAGAAAAAACGCCGGTTCATCCTTAACGGCAGATTCGATAAGATCGACTATATCCTCAGCATTGTCCCACTTTTTATGAATGTGCTTCATCTTTTTAGCTTGGATGGAATCCAGCTGTGATTGCAGCTGAGGAAGAGGCAAAAGGGATTTTTTTAACGAGACCAAATCTCTGGCATGAGCCACACCCAACGAAATCTTGCCGGTCAACCGTTCTAGATCATATATCCCTTTTAATTCCTCCCTGATTTTCTGCCTCTCGATAATTTTGTGAAAAAATTCCTCAACAGAATCGAGCC
Source organism: uncultured Eubacteriales bacterium (assembly GCA_964560275.1). GTDB lineage: Bacteria > Acidobacteriota > Aminicenantia > Aminicenantales > Aminicenantaceae > JAUWVG01. The sequence continues at coordinate 4,639 of CAZLLG010000065.1, forward strand.
TCGACTCTATTTCCCGCAAACTCTTGCTAGGCTGAAGAAGCCAGGTCTTGAGAAGCCGGCCACCCAAGGATGTGACGGTAAAATCAATCACATCCAGAAGGGATCCCTTCACACTGGCATCCCTCAGGTTTTTTACAAGTTCAAGGTTTTTGATCGTTGTTGAGTCCAGTATCAGGGCTAAATCGGACGGAAGATATGAAATCGAGTGAATGAGTGAAAGAGAATCCTGTCTGAGCTGTTTGATATAATGAAGAAGAGCCCCAGCAGCAGATACAGCCAGTTCTTTATCGCCCAGATCGAATCCCGCAAGAGATTTTACACCAAAATGATCCTGCAACAGATTCTTCGACTGAGAAAAATCAAAAGTCCAATCTTCCCTTGGGCTTTGCAGAGCAGCCGGAAGATCAGTTTTGGTCAGGATGTTTAAAATTCGATCCTGCTGTCCTTCAGGGAAAATGATTTCCCTGGGAGAAATTTTAAACAGCTCATCGGACAACAGTCGATGCTCTTGAGAAAAACTCTGCGCTGTTTTCATCTGACCAGAGGCCAAATCCACAACGGCCATGCCCCATCCACCGCCGTGTTCAAGATACAAACTGGAAACATATACATTTTCTTTAGCCCCGTCCAATTCGATTTCAACAGCTGTACCCGGTGTTAAGATTTTTACCACATCACGATCCACAATCCCTTTCGAAATTTTTGGGTCTCCGACCTGTTCACAGATGGCCACTTTATGGCCATGTTTTAGAAGCTTCTCCAGATAAGAATCAACGGCATGGTAAGGAACCCCGCACATTGGAACCTTATGCCTGGAAGTCAGAGCGATTTCCAAGATGGGGGAAGCGATTTTGGCATCCATGAAAAACATCTCATAAAAATCTCCAAGACGATACAATAGCAACGCATCCTTATGTTTTGCCTTGATGCGGTGATACTGCTCCATCATCGGAGTTGTTGTGTTCTTTTTTGCCATGACAGCCTAACAAATATACTTCCCACATTCCCTTTTTTCAAGCGAAGAAAACCAGAATGAGTGGTCTGTCTTGCCTAATTATGGTATAGAAATATCTGGATACCATGTGATGAACATTAATTTGATGAGGAAACTCGATAAAAGACTAGGGATCCCTCTGTGCTTTTTGTTGTCCATCCTCAATGGAATAAAAAAGATCTTTAAAGGAAATTCTCTCCCCAAAGAATCCAGAAAAATCTTGTTCATTGAGCTGTCCGAGATGGGAAGCATGGTTCTGGCTTTCTCTCTTTTTAAGAAAACGACAGAATTGTTTCCCGATGCTGAGCTTTTTTTTCTCACCTTTCAAAAAAACAGATATGCCATTGATATTCTTGATGTTATTCCAAAAGAAAATGTTTGTGTTATTGACGACAATAATTTTTTCGTTTTTTTAAAAACAGCCATAAGGTCCTTGAGATATCTCCGAAAGAAAAAAATTACGACTGTTCTAGACATGGAGTTTTTTTCCCGTTTTACATCCATCTTCTCTTTTTTTTGTGGGGCAAAAGAAACAGTGGGATATTTTAGATTCCGCAATGAAGGGCTCTATCGAGGCAGGTTCTTGACACACAGAGTGCTGTACAATCCTCAAATCCACACATCCTATAACCTCCTGAATCTCATTTATGCCCTTGACTTTCCAAACAGAGATATCCCCAAACCAAAAAAAGCCATAGATAAAGAGGATCTGATTCTCCCCAGAAATCCAAAAATTTCGGGAGATGCAAGAACGCAAATTCTTGATAGGCTGAAAGAAATCAATAAAGATATAATTAATGCCAATAAAATCATCCTGCTTAATCCAAATTCAAGCGATATCATCCCGCTCCGCAGATGGCCGGTTGATAATTATATAGGGCTGGCTAACGAGCTTCTCAAGCAAAAAGGAGTCTACATTGTTTTGACAGGAATCGAGAGCGAAAGAGAATCTTGCGAATTCATTTGTAGAACTCTTAATCATACCAGATGCCTGAATTTCTCCGGAAAGACCAGTTTTTCAGAGCTGATCAATCTTTACGAAATCTCAGATGCCTTGATCACAAATGACAGTGGCCCTGCCCATTTCTCCACGATGACCGATATCCAGACTTTTGTTTTTTTTGGCCCTGAAACGCCAAAACTTTACGGACCTTTGGGAAATAATTGTTTTGTCTTCTATGCCAACTATTCCTGCAGTCCTTGTGTTTCTGTCTTCAACCACCGTCAATCTCCTTGTCGGGACAACAAATGTCTAAAATCCATTTCCGTACAGGAAGTTTATAAAAAAGTGAGTGAAGAGCTAGAGCTGTAAAAACACACACCTAGCTTATCTGGACATCAGATGTCGAAGAAAAAAATTTGGATCACCATATTATTTGTCTTTTCGATTTGTGTTCTTTTATTCATCTTTAAAGTCAGAGAAGACATGGTCGACTTCGAAGTCAATTTTCGTACCGCCCAAAGATTGCAGATGGGAGAGACTCTCTACAGGCTGGACGACGAACACTATCAATTCAAATACATGCCGATTTCAAGTTTCCTCTATATCCCCTTGACTCTTCTTCCACTCGATTTGGCTAAAATTTCCTGGTTTTTTTTCATCGCCGCTTCAACCGTTTGTCTTGTCGTTCTTTCCAATAAGCTTGTGAACCAAAAATCAAATTCCTTAAAGCTTTTAAATCTTCTTCCTCCGCTCATTTTAGCAAAATTTTTTTTTAGAGAAATCCAGCTTGGTCAGATCAACAGCATTATCACTCTGATTCTTGTCGCTATGACCTGGATATTAGCCGAAGATAAAGACAAACACCAAATCAGAAACGAAACATTCACAGGGCTGAGTTTGGGATTGGCAATAGCGCTCAAACCCTATGCTCTCATATTTTTCCCATATTTCTTAATAAAGAAAAATTGGAGGTCTCTTGCTTACGCGTCCTGCCTCCTTGCTGCAGCCTTTCTTGTCCCAACATTTTACTATGGAATCAAGGGAAACATGATTGTCCATAAGGAGTGGATAACCTCCTTGTTCAAATCCACTCCAGCTTTGCTAACAACTCAAGATAATGTTTCTATTTTCGCATTTTTCTCAAAATGGATCGGCAGCCAAAACCTAGCTCTGCTTTTTACGGGGCTGACAACATCCATACTCGCTCTCCTCATCCTTTTTCTTTTTTTAAGAGGAAAAGCCCTTCATAGAGCGCCGGTACTGGAATGCTCTGTTCTTCTCATCTGCATCCCCCTCATCTCCCCACTTGGCTGGGACTACACTTTTCTTATGGCCCTACTCGGACTCTTTATAGTTTTAAGGTATTTTCAAAATTACTCATTTTTTTGGAAAATAGTCCTTATTGTAAACCTCAGTATTATCTCTTTCTCGCTCTACGATTTACTGGGAAAAGAGACCTATGCATTATTCATGTCCTGGTCCGTTCTCACGATCAACTTTCTTTTCCTTATCGGTTACCTCTCATTCCTAAGAATAAGAAGAATTGTTTAAAGAACAAGCATGTATGGATCATATCCTAATTCGGATTAGCTAGCATCGCTATTTCTGTGATTTCTGTAGAGTTCTGGGAACTAGACAGATGATGGAGAAATCCGCATAGGAGTCTTTAGAACATAGGGGGGGTTGGCGAGGATGTATCTTATCTCGGAGCACGCGAAGGCGATGGTGGTGAGTTCACGGAGAATTCGTTCTTGAAATCACAGAAAAAGGGATGATAGCATTGGATAATAAAGATTTGACCAAAATTGTCTTTCTAGGGTATCATCATTGAGCAAAACCACAGGGATAGATGAGTCAGAGCCCATGAAGGCAAAGCCCGAAACCAAAGCATACAAAAAAAATCCTCATGGATATATTCTCATCCAATCGGTTACTCTAGCGAGAATACCTCTTGCTATTATCTTCTCCATCGTGATTCAGACAAGCTTATACACCCTCAATACTCTCATCTGGAGTACTGGCCTTCTTCTCCTAATTGAAGCGACGGATCTTTTAGATGGGATTTTTGCTAGAAGACACAGCCTCGTGTCCGAGTATGGAGCCATGCTTGACCCCTTTGCTGACAGCTTATCCAGACTCATTATTTATTGGAGTTTATCCACTCAAGGTCTAGTTCTGTTTATAGTCCCGTTGTGTATGGCCATCCGCGATATCACTGTCGCCTACGCCAGAATTCTGCTGGCAAAAAAGAACCAATCCGTTTCTGCCCGGAGCAGTGGAAAAATAAAAGCGACTGTCCAAGCGGTTGGTTCTTTCTTGTTGCTGTTCGGCCCCATTTACTGGAATATCATCGGGGACTGGACGATCAATGTCTTATCCGGAATCATTATCACCATTACACTTCTCTCAGCGGTGGAGTATGTGAAAGATGCTGTTCTCTCTGCAAGGGATTGAATTTCATGACATCCCTGGACTGCACATTCCGGAATAAAAAAATCGTTTTCCTGGACATGGATGGCACAATCTATCTTGGAGAGAAACTCATCCAAGGAACCGAAGTTTTTTTATCTGCCCTGAAAAAAAATGGGATAAAATACTATTATCTCTCGAACAACTCATCTTGTTCCAAAACAGACTATGTGAACAAATTGGAACGCCTAGGAATTCATGCCAGCACAGAAGAAATCATATTATCTACGGATGGAGTCATCGATTTTCTCCACAGCCGGAAAGTAGATAAAACGTATGTTCTTGGAACTTTATCAATGAAGGATATGTTTTTACAGGCAGGTATAGAAGTCGATTCTCAAAATCCAACCTATCTTATCTTGGGCTTTGACACTGAACTCAATTACAAGAAAATTAAAAAAGCAGCACTTTTACTCCAAAGAGGCATCCCCATGCTGGCCACACACAAAGATCTAGTCTGCCCCACACAGGACGGTCCAATTCCCGACGTTGGAGCCATGCTGGCACTTTTTAAAAAAGCCACAGGGAAGACGCCGGATAAGATATTTGGGAAGCCCAACCAAGAAATGTTGGACCATATCATCAAGAAACATTCAGCAACTGCTGATGAATTGATAATTATAGGGGACAGGATTTACACAGATATGGAAATGGCCAACCGAATCGGCTGTGATTTCATCCTAGTGCTGAGCGGCGAAACTCAAAAAGAAGATGTAGCCGGTTTAGAAACCCAGCCAACCTTAGTCGTCGACACCGTCGGACAACTTATATCAGATTAATCCCTGTAATTTTCGCCCTTCAGAGAGCCAGATGGACGTCGTCATGTCAGTCTCCATCCACATTCGTATGTGATGGAGGCAGAATGCGTAAGGGTTCCGTCTGGATCCAAGATAGATGGGGAATTACAGAGATCAATCTTTACAATTCAGAAAGGACTGTGTTTGTCTTCTCAAGAGACTCTGGGTCTTCGACATTCAATACGGTTGGAGATTTCAGCCAGTCCCTGGCAATTCTTTTTGTTAGTCCTGATAGAACCTTTCCGGTTCCTAACTCAATAGTGACATCGATATCCTTCTGTCCTATTTTTTCCATTGAACTATACCAGAGGACAGTTCGGGTCACCTGTCGCCTCAGCGAATTTCTCGCCTGATCGCCCTCCAGAATAATATTTGCATCGACATTTGAAATAACAGGAAATTTTAGGTTTTTAAATTCAATTTGATTCAAATCATAAGAGAGCTTCTCTTCAGCGCTCTTCATAAGCCGGCAGTGAAAGGGAGCACTTACAGGGAGCATAACAGAGCGGGGAGGATTAAGAAGTGACAGGGCTTCTTTGACGGCAAAATTATCACCTGCAATGACAATTTGCTCTTTACTGTTCCAATTGGCAACCTCTACAATCCCACTCTTGATACTTTGAACAGCTTCCTTAATTTTCTCGTACGAAACTCCTAAAATCGCAGCCATTGCTCCAGCCCCTACAGGGACGGCCTCCTGCATGTATGTTCCTCTTTTGTGAACGAGATAGACGGCATCTTCAAAAGACAGGGCTCCGGCCGCAACGAGTGCAGAGTATTCCCCCAGGCTGTGACCAGCCGCTACTTGTGGTTCTCGCCCAAAAAGTTCATAGGCAATTGTACTCACTGTCAGCAGTGCTGGTTGTGTGTTTTGTGTCAGCCTGAGTTCAGCTTCTGGCCCTTCTAAACATAATTCAGTTATGGAATAACTTAAAGACCCATCGGCACGAGCAAATATTTCTCTGGCCAAAGATGACGACTCGTAAAAGCCTTTCCCCATTCCAACAGCCTGAGATCCTTGCCCGGGAAATAAAAAGGCCATCTGGTTCATGATCCCTCCTCTTTGAGTAGAATCTGAATGTCCGCTTCACGTCGCAGATTATTCAACCACTCATCGACAAGTGTGCTGATCTTATTCTTTTTGATCGCCGATTCAATTTCTTCCAAAACCTCCATCATAGGCAGAGGCTCGATATCTTTTGTTTTCTGTGCCGGCACGAATTTTTCTAAGTAATAGTCTTCAATTTCTTTTAAACTGACTCTTACAGCAAGCCCGAATCTGTCTTCGATAATCCTTTGGAAAAGAATTTTTTCAAACAAATAGTCCATCAAGTCTTCTTTCCGCAATCCGAACATATCGAGCTTTGTTTTGACCTCTTCATTCCCCAGTTTATTGAGCAGGGATTGATAGGCCGTTTCAAGGGCTTCAGGACCGATCGGGAGGCTTTCCTGAGTTAGTCCAATGACCAATTTTTGATTGACAAGCCAATTGAGAATCTCAAGAAAATCCATATCCTGCGAATCTTTCTCCTCCTCAAAGAGATGAAAAGACGCGGCAATTTTCACATCGGATAGAGTGATAACATAATCATTTACTACAGCAGCAATCCTATCTATGACTTCCTGTGAACCCGAAAAAGAGACACGGGTATTGGATATAAGAAAAAGTGATAACAGGAGCAGACACACTGCCCGTCGTAAACAAATCCGAGTTGAATCTATAAGATTAAAAAACATTGCCAATAGTGATGAAGGCGAGAGGTTTCCGTTCTCCAGGCGGCGCATTGAGATTCCACCCCAGTTCAAAACGGATCGGTCCCAGGGGAGTCCGGTACCGCACGCCAAATCCGACAGCATTCTGAAAATTGATAAAACTCACCTGCTTGCGTCTTTCAAAAACATTACCCGTATCAAAAAATACATTCCCGAACAAATTTTCCATTTTTGAAAGAAACGGAAATGTCATTTCAAAATTAAAGAGAACGATAGCCTTTCCTCCAATGGGATTGTTCGAATTTGGATCCTGCGGTCCCAGTTCATCGAATGACACGCCACGGAAAGAATTGCTGCCACCGGCAAAGAATCTTTCGTGAATGGGCATTCTTCCTCGACCCAAACCCAGTCGGGTTGTGGTTATAAAGGTCACTCTTGACAAAATGGGAATATAGTGCTGGTATTTTGTAAACGTTCTTTGATAATCAGATTCTACATTAAACAATGGATAAGCCCACTCCAACACAGAGCTTAAGAAGAATCCCTTTTCCGGATTAAAAGGATCATTCCTCCTATCCCAGACAAAGCTTCCTGATATTGAGGTCGTAGAGAAGGGAAAATGTTGCCGATCCACCTCGGACTCAGACACCCAGAGTTCAAACAGGATCGTCCGTGCATATTTCAGCGTGGCCAATAAAACCATTTCCTCATTTTTAGAAAGGGAATAGAACGTTGAAAGGCTGAAACCGCGCCGTTCAAAGCTGTAACTCTCTCTCTCCTCCCTTTCCAACCAGGCATTTATAATCATTTGGCTTGGAAGGCCAAGAAAATAAGGCTGTTCCCAGGAAGCAACGGCCCTCTGTTCTCGAATACTGACTTGACCAACAAGACTGAATTGAGCCGCCGATCCAAAAATGTTGCTTCGGATAAACTCTGCCGTCCCTCTCGGTCTGACTACATAATCCCACACTGCAAAAGACTTTGGGATATTCTTCGTTTCTATGCCCAAACCTAAACTGGCATAATTTCTTTGTCCTTCATTTAGGCTGATGATAAGATTGATGTGTTCTGGTGAAACTGGAATTTCTTCAATCTTAACCTGAGTAAAAACTCCAAGCCTCTCAAGCCGTCGCTTTGAGGTCATGATCGAATCAAAAAATGCATAATCTCCCTCTCTAATTTGGAGTTCTCTCAAAATAATATTTTTTCGAGTGACCTCATTCCCAGAAATGATGATGTTATCAACTAAAACTTTCCGCCCCTCATCAATTTGGAAACGGATAGAGTAATTCGCCGTCTCTCTCTGTTCGACGAGGGCTCTAATCGAAGAATCTCTAAATCCTTGATTCAAATAAAAATTTTCAAGCCGGTCCACATCCCTCTGAATGGTGGGTTGGAAGAAGGCTCCCCCCTCTGAGCTTCCAATCTCGCTGAGCAATTGTTCATCAGGAAAAGAATGGGATCCTTCTATGGCTACCGATTCAATGATTTCTTGTTGGCCTTCTTCAATAAAAATGATGGGTTTGATCCCTTTCTCCAGTTTCATAAAGTTCAGGACAACATTGGTCTCTGAAAATCCTTTTGTTCGGTACAGAAACTCGATCTCTCTCTGGAGCTCATACAGTCTGGCTCCATTGACTTTTTTTAAAAATGTAACTTTTTCGGGAATTCCCAACTCTTTCCGGATTTGGGAAGGAGAAAAAAACGTAGCTCCTTCTATCTCTATATCTAAAATTTTCGCCTTCTCGCCGAGAATAACTTTATAAGTGATATGAAGATTTTCGTTTTCACTTTTTATCGAGGATGTCACATTGGAAAATAAATAATTCTTTTCCCTTAAATAATTGATAATCTTGGCTTGTCCCTCATATAAACTCCACTCCTCAAAAACCCTTGCCCCCCAGATAGGTTTTAAGAGTTCTAGAGGAATATCAGCCCCTTCGACAACAATTTCAATTTTCTCGTATGGAGTCACCTTCAAAAGAAAGGACACACGGCCTTTCTCCTCTTCAAATAATGTCTCAACTATCTCCACTTCAACTCTCTGGTAATCCATCTCCAGGTAGATTTCTCTGATGCTTTCAAGGTCCTCCTGTAGAACCACGGGAATATACTCCTTCCCTGTTTCTGTCTGCATTGTTCTTTTTATAGTGGCTTCTGGGACAAGGATTTCACCTTCAAAGACAATCTCTCCCACGATATATTTTCTGGCTGAGCGGATATCAAAATCGATATCCACCTGAGAATTCACTCTATCAATATCTATTGAAGCCTCAATAACCGGACTAAAAAATCCTTCATTTTCCAGCACATTCCTAAGCTCATCTATAGCATTGGATAACTTTTCGCTGGTGAAAGAACGTCCCTCTTGAAGCACAAACAGATTTTCTCTTAGTTTCTTTCTAGAC
>CAZLLG010000066.1:0-5912 GCA_964560275.1 uncultured Eubacteriales bacterium
GTGTACTACCCGCCGGATTTTATACCTAGCAAAAAATATCCCTGTATTGTCTATTATTATGGAGGCACCTCCCCTGTCACAAGGGATTTTGGAGGCCGCTACCCAAAAAATCTTTGGGCAGCTCAAGGCTATGTTGTCTATGTCCTCCAGCCCAGTGGAGCCACAGGTTTCGGCCAGAATTTTTCAGCGGCCCATGTCAACGACTGGGGGCTGACGGTGGCTGATGAGATCGTTCACTGCGTTACTCAATTTTTATCGGCGCATTCCTTTGTCGATTCCAATCACATAGGATGCATTGGCGCATCTTACGGTGGGTTCATGACTATGCTCATCCAGACACGAACTAACATTTTCACCGCTGCAGTCGCTCACGCGGGAATCAGTTCCATCTCAAGTTACTGGGGAGAAGGCTTCTGGGGCTATGCCTACAGCGCCTATGCAGCAGCCAACAGCTTCCCTTGGAACAGAAAGGATATCTATATCAATCAGAGCGCACTCTTTAATGCCGACAAAATCTCAACCCCCCTGCTTCTCCTGCACGGTTCTGCCGACACAAATGTCCCTCCCGGCGAAAGCACACAGCTCTTCACGGCCCTCAGACTGCTTGGAAGGGAAGTGGAATACATCCAGATATCAAATCAAGACCACCACATTCTGACATACAGCAAAAGAATCCTCTGGACCAAGACTATCATGGCCTGGTTTGACCGCTGGTTGAAGAGAGAATCGGATTGGTGGTATCACCTGTATCCGAGTAAATAGAAAATGAGGATTTAGAAAAAATAGGAGAGGACAATGAAAAAGACTTTATGTTTAATTGTTATAGTTCTTCTGTCTTCAGCCCTGGCCTCCAACGTTTCTCCCACAAAGTCCACCCAGGAGATCGCCGTCAAAATAAAAACTGTTCAATCTTTTGCCTACTGCTGTATCCACCATGTGGCACCTTTTTCAGAAATCGAAAATGTCATCAACCAGCTTTTCCCCACCATGCAGAGTCAGAATATTTCTACAATTGGAGCCATGATCGGCGTGTACTACAGTGATCCCCAAGTAGTGGCCCCGGAAAATATGGTATGGGAGATAGGTTTTCCATGCTCTGCTCAAGTGAGCCCTCTCAAACCTCTGGAAAAAAAAGTGTGGTCATTCGAACAGGTGGCTTTTGCAATACACACAGGCCCCTATGAAAAGACGGGCGAAACTTACTTAAAAATCTTCGAATGGATGGAAGCTAATGAATATGAACAGGCCGGTCCTGTTCTTGAAAAATATCTGAATATGCCCTCACCCGATGTCGATCCGGCTACACTTAAGGCCGAAATCTGGATTCCGGTCCAGAAAAAGTAGACTACCCTCTTCTGTATCATCAGATCATTGAGTTTTTCTGTGGAAGATATTGACTATCTGGGAGAAAAGGGATCGTCAGGAAAAACGATTCGGAAGACAGACTTTTGATTAAAAGCATCTAGGCGGAGAAGCCACAGTCCGATGCCGGCAGCACCCTGCATCAGGCCTGTCTGAGCCTGCAGGAATTCTGGCCTAGCCCGGTGTTCGGCTTGAACCCATTTTGTCCCGCTGTCAGTTTGTGTTGTCCTATCCAAGAGATCGTGAGTGAGACGCCGCACAAAATCGATATATTCTTTTTTTTGTGTGAGCCCATAGAGACTGAGAAAGAAGTCAGCCACTCCCGCCGAACCGCAGCATACGCCAACATTGTTCCAAAAACCTTCTGTTTCCTGCTCTGGGATCCCGCTCTCGAGAATGGCTTTGGCCCCCTTCTCAACCCAGTCCATCCATTCTATATCATGAGTGATTTGAAAAAGGCGGTAGAACAAACGGGCCGTTCCCACAGGACCATGGCACCACCCTAAATAAAAAAGATCTTCACCTTCGGGCTCATGATGGAAAACTAAACAGACATCGCCTTCTGTCACTGCGGCAGTTTTTAAATAGTTGGCTCCTAAAATTGCAGCACTAAGGAATTCCCTCTTTTCTGTCTCCATATAAAGGGAGGCTAAAAAATAGGCAATCCCAGCCGTTCCGTGCGAAAAATTGGGCATGTATCTTGGATAAATGGGATCCACCGCCCACTTCAGTCCATTTTCGGCCATCTCGCCCAGTTCTATGAGCCTTTTCCCGGCAAGTTCCGCAAGATTCAAAGCCATGGGATTTCCTGTTTCTTTGTAGGCATAAATGAGAAATAGGCCAGTCCCGGCTGTCCCGCTGATGATATCAGTTGTCTGGCTCCACTCTATTCCCTGGCCAATTTCTTTGGGAGAAATTTTTAGAAACTGTAAACACGTTTTAAATCCCTCTAAATATTTCGTATCTTCAGAAGCTTTATAGGTTTCATAGAGCGCAAATCCGATACCGGCAATTCCTGAGTAGTAACCCGGCGATTTTTCTGTGGATACTGTTCCCAGGAGATGATTTGCCCCTGCTTGGGCAGCATTGAGATACTTGGCTTTTCCAGTAGCATAGAACATTTCCAAAAAGAAGAGGATAATCCCCGAGTTTCCGCTGTAGAGCCAGTTGTCAGATGTTATCGATTCACCTGGCACTGGTGGCCAGATCGTCCCAAATTCGCTTTGAACAGCAGATGACTCTATCCAACTGGCCGCTTCACGGGCAACTTCTAAGTAGATCCCCTTTTTTCCCCCTGAACAAGACATCAGGTTTAGAACGGTCAAACAGATGAGAACCATATAGCAGATTGGATTTCTTTCACAAACTCTCATGATCTTCTCCTCCGGAACTACTTAAATCCAATAAAAACGGCAATAAATATAAAAACAGAGGCCAGGGAAAACAAAATCACCTGAAATTTAATCTGGAATTTAATCCATCTGACATAATCCAACCGGGCGATTCCTAAAACAGCTACCAAAACTGCTGATGTTGGATAGATAAAGTTTGTCAAACCGTCTCCAAGCTGATACGCCAGAACAGCTACCTGACGGGTAACTCCAACAATATCCGCCAGCGGCGAGAGAAGCGGCATAGTCAAAGCGGCCTGCCCTGAGGCGGAAATGACAAAAAAATTAAAGACGGCCTGAAAGATATACATGAACCAAGCAGAGAGCACCGTCGGAAGAGCGGCCAAAGCCTGACCGGAGTAATGAAGAATGGTGTTCAGGACATTGGCCTGATTTGGGCTATCCCCGCCAAGGACCAATAAAATCCCTTTGGCCATCCCCACAACTAGGGCTGCTCCCAGGAGTTCTTTGGCTCCCTCTTTGAAAGATAGGGCGATATCATTGATTCTCATATCCCTCAGTTTAAACACAACTCCAATAATTCCCGCAACAAGCCCTAGGATAAAATACAGGGTTGAGAGTTCCGGAATCCAGTAGCCCCTAGCAAGAACTCCCCATATAGACCACGCAATGGTTCCAATAAGTGTAAGGATGACCAGCCATTGACCGACGCCAAATCTTTCCGGCGTATCTCTGGAAACTTGAAACTCCTCCCTAAAAGGAGCATCGGATTCATAGGCAACAGAGATCTTTGGTTCCCGCCTAATTTTTTTCGCATACGCATAAATAAAGACACATCCGGCCAGAGTAAAAACACTCCACATGATCCATCTGAATAAAGATCCTGAAAGGAGTGGGACACCGGCAATGCCCTGTGCCAGCATTGCACTGAATGGATTTACAGGCCCTGTTGCAAATCCGACCTGTGTGGCAACATAAGTGATAAAAATTCCTGTTATGGAGTCGTAACCGATAGCAATGACCACAGGGATGATAATCATGGCAAAAGCAATGGCCTCTTCTCCCATGCCTATAACAGCCCCTCCCAGAGAAAAGAGGACAAACATGACCGGAATAACGGCTCGTTCGGCCCCTTTTGTTTTGTGAAGAACTGCCATAATCCCGACTTCGACAGCTCCTGTTCTGAAGACAATTTTAAAAGCCCCACCGACTATGAGCAGAAGCGCAATAAGTCCAACTGCCGACCCCCATTTATCCCCGGAAACCAAGCCCTCAAACGCATAGTTGGTGAAGCCGACTTCGCCGCCCTCTCTAAAAAGCGGGATCCCCTTGCGTTTCGGCCGACCACGGTTATCTCTCTCCATTTTGTAAGAGTCGGCATCGACAACCGTTCTGGACTGTTCATTTCCTTTTGCGTCCTTGTATGTGATTTCCTGTGTGTCAAATTTTCCGACAGGAATGATGTAAGTCAGAACAGCGGCGAATACCACGACAAAAAAGATGATAATGAAAGTATCCGGCATCCGGATAAGACGTGGAGTTTTTTTTCTTTTCTCCAAAGTGGTTCTCTAAGAAATATCTGGGATTTGAGAGAGTGTTTTTTTTGGATCGATAAGAAGGCTGATGACTAGGTTGGCTTGATGATGGGCAGCGATCCCCACCCTTGGGGCCATTAAACCCAAACCAGGTTCGGCGGCTTTTTCCAGGTCCCCAACAATAAACACCCTGTTACTCAGGCGCCATGTCTTGATACTGTTGCTGTCCCCATAGCCCGCCAAACCGGACGCACCGATAATAAAGGCATCGGGAAGACATTCCGAGGCCGTCTCCAAGAACATCCTTTTCTCTTCAGCACGATCGAAGCATTCCACTATAACTTCTGTTGCTTTAAAAATCTCAGGCACATTCTTTGTGCTGAGAACTTCCTCAATGGCTTTAACCTGGACATAAGGATTTATTTTGGCCAGGATCTCGACCATCGCTTCGGTTTTAGCCGTACCGATCTGATCGATTGTGAACTGCTGGCGGTTTAAATTACTGGGCTCCACGACATCGTAATCCACAAGGATAAGAGTCCCCAATCCCATCCTGGCAAGAGCAATAGCCACAGCCGATCCCAGGCCTCCAAGGCCGGCCACTCCGACAGTAGAATTTTTTAAAATATCATAGATGCCAGGAGTGTGGCGAGCTACTAACAAAGCTTCCAGTTCACCATTTGCAGGAATTTCACCGCGTTTAATAAGAACCAGCTGGTCCCCCCCTTTCAACTCTTCATGGTCTTCTGCAGGGAACCCATTGATAATTTGAACATCTGCATCTGGTTTTACAAAATCCCTCACTTGCCCTACAGTCCATGAAACAGGAACAGACTGCACGCGTTCATTGATCAGAATATTTATTCTTCTGTCCTTCAAGAAACCTTTTCCTGGATAAATCTAATGTGCTTATATCACAGGAAAATAATCGATTCAACTTGCCTATTCGTAACGAAGAGAATCCACAGGATTGGACCGGGCAGCCTTTACGGCCTGAAACGAAACCGTCATCCATGCAATGGCCAGTGAAGCCAGAGCTGCTCCAAGGAATAGAAATATATGACTGTTGACATTGATCCGGTAGGCGTACCCTTTAAGCCAGAAGTGCATGGCCATGTAGGCCAGGGGCAGAGAGATAACACTTGCCACTAGCACGAGCCGTGTGAACTCTTTGGAGAGAAGCACAAAAATCAGCGACTCTGAGGCTCCGAGAATCTTCCGGATCCCGATCTCTTTGGTTCTCTGCTCAGCCGCAAATGACGCCAGCCCAAAGAGTCCCAAACACCCGATAAAGATGGCCAGCACACTGAAATAAATAAAGAGCTTTCGCAGCCTTTCCTCGGACTGGTATCGCCGTTCAAAAACTGTATCGAGAAAAAAGGAGTCAAAAGGGATTTGTGGGCTGAGACTCTTCCATGTGTCTTCTATAAATTTCAGGGTTTTGCTGGCGCCCTCTGTATGAATCTTGACAGAGATATACCGTAATCCTCTCTCCCTGAGAAAAAAATTCATTGGGACAATAGGATTACGTAGCGAGGAAAAGTGAAAATTTTTAATCACTCCGATAACTTTAAAATGCAGCCTATCCTCGCCATAAGTCTGGATAACAGTTTTTCCCACAGGATCTTCCCAGCCGAACCTTTTGACCGCTTCTTCGTTAAGG
>CAZLLG010000066.1:5922-13895 GCA_964560275.1 uncultured Eubacteriales bacterium
TGTTCTCTGTTTCTGCCGTCCTGGCTGGCATAACGGGAATCCGTTGGAAAGTCCTTCGAGAAATTCCGGCCTTGGAGCAGCTCGATTTCGTAGGTATCAAGAAAATTGTAATCAATCTCGTTAAAAATCAACTCAATCCTCTCTTCATCCTGGGCGCCTTCCCATGTGACATTGTTATACATCCCAATCGAGCTGGGCAGCTGATAAGATTGGGCTACACCAGTGATCTGCGGATTCTGCAGCAGCGCATCTCTCAGTGGTTGAATGTCTCTTTGCAGTTCACTGCTGTTGTTCCGGAGAACAACGATCTGATCCTTCTTGAAGCCTTGATCCTTGCTTCGCATAAAATGGAGCTGCTTTCCAAGAATCAACGTGCAGGCAATGAGGAAAATCGAAATACTGAACTGAGCGACAACTAGAACCTTCCTGAACATCGATCCTTTCATTCCCGTCCGCAGCGTTCCCTTTAAAACCAGAGCCGGTTTAAAACGCGACAGGAAAAGAGCAGGATAACTTCCGGAAAGAATGCCCACCAGCAGAACGGTCCCCACAAGACCCAACAGAATCCCTGTTCCTCCGATGTCGCCAAACTGAATGGTCTGACCGGTTAGAGAATTGAGCATCGGGAGAAAGATATAGACGAGAAGCAGGGCAAAAACAAGAGAAATGACAGAAAAGATAAGAGTCTCCCCCATGAACTGCTTGATCAACTGACTACGGGCCGCGCCGACAACTTTCCTCATGCCCACTTCTTTGGCCCGGCTGGCCGAACGTGCAGTAGACAGGTTCATGAAGTTGATGCAGGCTGTCAGGATGATCAGAAGCCCTACGGCTAAAAAGATATAGATGGTTTTGATATCTCCTGTGTTGCTGATCACAGAAAAGAGGTGCATTTTTTTAAACCGATCTAGCTTCAGCACCCGCACATCCTGGGGACCTTGATACTTGCTGAAAACACCAGCAATTTTTTCTTCTAAATCCTGGACAGAATGATCGGGAGAGAGAAGGATATATGACTCCAGCTGCTGGCTGATCCAGTTTGCAAAAAATGAAGGAGGAGCCAAACTTTCAACAGTCTTAAATGAAATGAGGATTTGAGGATTCATGTTTGTAGATTCAGGATGGTTTTGGATCACTCCTGTTACAGTCAGAGGAATCTCGCTGTCAATGACCAGAGATTTTCCAATCGGGTCCTCACGACCGAAGTATTTCACCGCAATATCCTGTGTGATGACCACAAAATTCTTGTCACTGAGAGCCGTCTCAGCATATCCTGACACAAAAGGAAAATCGAACATTTTCATGACTCCCGGATCTACACAGTACACATCAGTTTCATAGAAACGTTTGTCTTCATACCTGACCAAGCTGTTACCGAAAGACAAAAAACGTGTAAATTGAATGACGTCTGGAAGTTCGCTGTGAAGAGCTGGGGCCAGAGGGACAGGTGAAGATTGAGCTCGAAACACACCTCCCGGACGGTGCTGTTCGACATTGACTCTGTAAATACGGTTAGCCTTTGTATGATGGTGCTCATAGCTGAATTCATACTGGACAAAGAGCAGGATGAGAAGAAAACAAGCCATACCCACAGCAAGACCTGCAATGTTAATACAGGAATACGCTTTATGTTTTCTCAAATTACGCAAAGTGACAATAAGATAGTTTTTAAACATGATCAAACTCCAATAGAGAGAATTCGTAAAGATACAAGGGAGTGATTGGATAAGCTGGAACCAGTACCAAAGTCCAGCCAACCTCTGCCCCTTCTCTTCATAAAGGCTGCTATAAATTTCATCAAAATCACCCGAGAGATAAGCCCGGTCGGACTTGGGGAGGAGGCGGCGCATAAAAAAACGGGCAGTCCGGGGAGGGGCATGAAATCTTATGGTCATTTATCTTTTCTCGAAGATCAATCTAGACACTCCAGCCCACATCGTTTCATTCACTTTTTTCAAAGCAGCTAAGGCTTCCAAACCTTTTTTTGAGAGGAAATAGTATTTGACCGCCTTGCCTCCACGTGAAGATGTTGGCGCTCCAATCCGCGTTTCTAAATAATCCAGCCGGCTCATCCGGTCAAGCGGCACATAGACATTTCCCACAGACCAATTCTGGCCGGTTGACTCCACCAGGTACTCACGAACTTTAACGAGGCTTGCGGATTTGCCCAACTGTAAGATCGCCAGTAAAATAAGTTCTTCTTTCCGGGTCAGAAAATTCATATTTGACCTTCTTTGTTCATATTTCTTTTATGTTATAAAAGTTTTCATATTGTTAGACGTAAGAAAGAACAAAAAAGTTGAAAAAAAATTTAGATGACTTGAGGTTCGCCGATATTAGCAGAATTATTATTGAACGGGATCGGGAGTGTTGTTATTGGTTTCCTAGGAGGATGGAATATCATCCGCCGCGATGTGCTCTAAAAGAGGCAAACGGATAATAACTGTGGTCCCCTTCCCCTCTTCGCTTTCCACATCGATTCTTCCTTCATGATCCATAATAGTGCGATAGCAAATGGACAGTCCCAGTCCTGTTCCGACACGGACTCCTTTGGTTGTAAATCCCGGATCGAAGATATGCTTGAGGTTTTCTTTGGATATCCCTTTTCCAGTGTCTTTGAATTGAATCACAATCCAGTTTTTTTCAACTCCTGTTTTAATAGTTATTTTTCCCTGTTTTCCCATGGCTTCTAAAGCGTTAGTCAATATCTTCATAAAAACCTGATTCAAATGTGCAGCAATGCATGAAATTTCGGGGAGCGGATTAAATTCACTCACGATTTCAACCTCTGAATCCGCATCAATAGAAAGAAGGGTGATAGTGTCTTCTAATCCCCTATTGAGATCGAATGTTTGAAATTCGGCCTCATCCAGGCAGGCAAAACCTCGCAAAGCCTTAATAATCTTATCAATACGATGGGCGGCAGTTGTGGTGGACTCATTTAAATCTGTAAACAGAGCAATCGCTTTTTTTGCCCGTGATTCAAGTTTGTCGGCATCAAGGCTTTCTTGGCTGTTTTCGAGAAAATTCTTGATGATTTTTACTGCTCTCTGTGCTGTGTCGGCATTGGAATGAATGGCTCCAAGGGGCGTATTGACTTCATGGGCAACTCCGGCCACTAAATCACCCAATGACGCCATCTTTTCAGATTGGATCAATTGATCTTGAGTTTCTCGTATTTTAAGGTTGGCCTCTTCTAATTCGTGCGCGTAATCGGCAACTTCCTGACGCAGGGAAATCTGTTTTTGGCGGGCTTTGAACAATAGATACCGGCTTCGGTAGATGAGACCTGTGATAATACTGCCCAGTAAAGTAGAGGCAGCAAGCAATACGATAGACTCTCCCTCAATGTTAAAAGTTTCGATTCCGAGCGGAACTGCAAATAACCGAATGGACAATTGGAAGGATGCTGTAATAATTATTCCCAGGAGCAAAACCTGCCAGGCGCGAAAGGGCACAAGACCTGATCCTACCAACAATGCCAGCATCAAATAACCTACCGAGAATGAAATGTTGCCCCGGGCAAAATCCGTCCATGTCGATGCGACACAGACACCCAGAATAGATATAAAAACAATCGCTCGCCCCCAATAAAGAACCTTGCGGAAACATGAGACAATTAAACAAATTATTCCCAAAAATGAGATGATCAATTTATCAATAAGAGGCATTATCAGATCCTCTCCAAATTTTGGGAAAAGCGCAATGTCCTTACCTAAAAATAATGTGAATACAATGACATAGAAAAGAGAAATGGTAATTGCTATAGAACTTGCAAACCGCAGTCCTGAACGGATGAGTCGAGCGAGGTAGTCTCGGAATTGAGGATCTTGTTCATAGACTTCCGGAAATATAAATCCTAATCGCCAAGCGATTTTTGACTGTCTCATATTTCCAGTTAGATATTCAGAATGAATACTTTATTTATCCCCAGGATAAACATAACATTAATAAAACATGTGGTCAATTTTTTTGACAGGCACAATTGTGGTGTCAAATGGGAAATTTATTGGATTTTTGGGGAAATCTGGCTTATTTATAGTCCGGACAGTTTTCTTATTTTCTCTTTGCTCCTGTAATATTGGCCTCGCCGTATTCCATAGACAACATACCTTCCAATGCGTCTCCTTCGATAGTGGCACTAAAATGAATCACCATACCCACATCCACTGTGAATTTCAATTTATTATCTTCAAAGGAAAGGTTTTCCATTTCTGCCTCTCCTGAGCTTCCAATGTAGTTTCCTTTCAGTGTTTCTCCGTCCATGGAAAATACGAATGTAAACGTGTACTCACCGCTCTCCGTTTCCACATCCCAGGTCCCAAGGAGAGCTTCATATTTTTTCGCCTGTCCAGAAAAGACACTTGCCGTAGACAAGCAAAAAACAGCCACAACAAAAATTATTAGCGCTCTATTTTTCATGTTCATTTTTCCTCCTGAGCAAATTAGAAGATCTTAATAAAAATACCATAATTTAAAAATATTTGAAATCTATAGAAGAACATTGACAATTATTTTGACCTTTCTGTTTTGTGTATGATATGTTCATTCATTATTGTAAAAGAAAAGGTGAATCATGAATAGGAAGACAAAATGGCTGTTGGTTCTGG
The DNA here is from genome assembly GCA_964560275.1 of uncultured Eubacteriales bacterium. Taxonomy (GTDB): domain Bacteria; phylum Acidobacteriota; class Aminicenantia; order Aminicenantales; family Aminicenantaceae; genus JAUWVG01. The sequence continues at coordinate 10,533 of CAZLLG010000066.1, forward strand.
TCGGTATCGTTGCTCTTATAATCCTAAGAACAAACACAGACTTCATAAGTTTTAATGAAACAAATCAGGATTTTGCTCTCTGGTCCATCCTTCCCGCCGTGATTGCACTGATCCTTTGTTTTGCCACCCGCGAAGTGGTCCCCTCTTTATTTGCAGGGATAGTGCTTGGGGGCGTCATAAGCGGAAAATTCAATATCGTTCAGGAGTTTTTGATACCATCCATTGGAAGCGTAAAATACGGCGAAATTCTGTTGGTGTATCTCTGGTGTTTGGGTGGGCTTATCGGCATCTGGGGAAAAACCGGAGGCGCTCAACATTTTGCCGAATGGGCTGGGAAAAAATTTGCGAAAGACCGCCGCACCGCCAAATTTTTTGCCTATCTTATCGGCGTGCTGTTTCATCAGGGCGGAACAATCAGCACCATCTTGGCCGGATCGACAGTCCGCCCTTTGAGTGATAAAAAGAAGGTCAGCCATGAAGAGCTCTCATACATCATCGATTCCACGGCTTCCCCTGTCGCAACAGTCCTCCCTTTTAATGTCTGGCCTATTTATATAGGAGGTCTCGTGGTGGGGACATCTCCCATCTTCACAGATCTGGATTTCAGCAAGGCTTTTATGTTCAAAGCCATTCCTTTTAATTTTTATGCCTGGATTGCCCTGCTTTTTACACTGCTTGTTTCCTGGGAAAAAATGCCGTGGTATGGAAAGAAGATGAAGATGGCTATGGAGCGTGCAAAAACAACCGGAGCACTCAACCGCGATAATTCCCAGCCGTTGATTTCTAAAGAGCTTTCAGATGTCAAGGTGCCAGAGGGATTTAAACCTTCGATAGCAGGTTTTCTCGTTCCCATTGGCGTGCTCCTATCCATCGCCATTATCCCTTATATTTTTATCGGGAAACTCCTTGTATCAGAAGCATTTGTGTTGGCCACTCTATCGGCTATGGCATTGGCCATGTATCAAGGCATGAAGTTGAAAACCATTCTCGAAGGTTTTGTCAACGGGTGCAAGGGAGTAACCATTGGGGCAATAATTCTCGGCTTGGCCGTAACACTCGGGAATGTCTCGGGAGCCCTGGGCACGGCCAATTTTATCATTCGTACAACAAGCGCATTGATTGTTCCATTTTTGCTGCCCGCAATCCTCTTGTTTGTCACCATGTTTATTTCATTTTCCATAGGTACATCCTGGGGGACTTATGCTGTCGTCTTTCCGATAGCAATGCCGCTGGCATACTCGGTCAATCCGGATCCGTTTTTCACTCTGCTCTGTTTTGCCGCAGTGACTGGAGGTTCGGTTTACGGAGACAATTGCTCACCTATTTCAGACACAACTATCCTATCATCCTTGGCGACAGGGACAGACTTGATGGACCACGTCTTAACTCAACTGCCGCTGGCAACCTTAGCAGCCGTTTTAGGAGCTACCGGATACACACTTTTGGCCCTTTTTACTCTATAGAGAGAGACAATTCAACAGAAGCCGAATCGCTCTTTTTTTAAATCATAAATAATTGAATAATTGGGGACTGTCCCCAATTATTTCTTTGTACCGAAATTGTATTGAACAGTCAACATGATAATGTCGATACGGGGCAGGAGTTCAACCACATCGATTTTTCTTCCTAGGGCGACTAAAGTAGTAGAGATTTCTGTCGTTTCAAACTGGTTAAATTGGTATTGGACTCTCACGGTAAAGCTAGGCAAAACATGATAGCCTATTCCCATGCCAAATCCATAACCCAAAACAGGAACATCGACATCATAAGTTGTCGACGTTTCCTCCTTTGAATATTGAAATCTGCCTCTGTCGATTGAAAAGTTGACATTGAAGAACAGGTTCTTTGTAATATTATATCCCGGTTGAATGTCGATTCCTCGACTGCAGAATAGCTTTCGCCTCAATGTACTGCTTGAGGTCTCAACAAGAAATTCTTGAAGGAAGAATCCCCCATGTGCTTGAACATTGATAAAGACACGTGGTGTATTAAGAAGTCTGTATCCAAGAAAAAAACCTGCGACCTGCCCGTTAAATTCGTCCTCGAACGTTTCTTTTTCAACAAGCCTACCTATCCAGTATCGTGTGAATTGATCGATTATCGTGACATCTGTTAGACCAAAACTCCCCCCAATATAAAATCTTTTGTGATTCTGTGCGAAAACTGTGACAGTGCTCAGACAGAAAATACACGTAAGCACTAAAATGAACTGTTTTTTCGTTTTCATCAAAACCTCCAAAATTTATGAATTTATCAATAATTTACTTTTTAAATTTATAACCCCTCCATGGGATTGTTAATATATGGATTGGTTTTGATGGATCATCTTCAATTTTTTTCCTGATATTGTGTACAAACGTATCGATTGTCCGTGTTGTCGGATACTTTTCATATCCCCAAACAACATTGAGAATTGTATCGCGGCTCACCACTTCTCCTTCATGTGAAAGGAAAAGTTTCAGAAGGCCGAATTCTTTGGACGTTAAGGAAATCTCTTTCTCTCCTTTTTTTACGGTCTGTTTTTTGAAATCGATAGTCACATTCCCAAATACATATTCTTCGATTTGCCTTTCTTTTGGAGACGTCCTCCGGAGAATAGCATTTACCCGGGCAAGAAATTCCTTAATGCCAAATGGTTTCAATAGATAGTCATCAGCACCAAGTTCAAGGCCCAAAACCTTATCCAATTCTTCCTGCTTCTGACCGGTCATCATAATAATAGGAGTCGAAATGCTTTCCTTCCTCAGTTCCTTGCAGATCTCCAAGCCCGTTTTTTTTGGAAGCATCAAATCAAGGACGATCAAATCGGCTTTCTCATGGCAAGCCATCGAAAATCCCTCTTCTCCATCACTTGCTGCAAGGACTTCAAAGTTTTCAACCTCAAGAGCCGCTATAAGCGTGGCCCGGAGAGCGGCGTCATCCTCTATGATGAGTATCCTTCTCATGATCTTAAAAAAACAAGGCAAAACGTGCTGCCTTTTCCCAATTCACTCTGTACATGTATTGTTCCTGCGTGGGCCTCCATAATGTGCTTAACGACCTTTAAACCCAGTCCCACACCCCCCGGACTTTGCCTGGCAATATCCGGCGAGCGATAGAAATCTTGAAAAATAAGAGATTGTTCCTTCTGAGAAATTCCAGCACCCCAATCCTTCACCTGTATTTCGACTTGGTCATTCCCTTCAACAATTCGAACTTCAATCTTCCGCTTCTCCGATGAATATTTTATAGCATTATCGATAAGATTCGTCAAAGACTGCTTGACAGCATCCCTGTCGACGTCGACAAACACAGGATTTTTTGGAAAATGTGTCACCAGCTCAAATTGTTCTGATTCCAACCGGGGTTTAAAGAGTTTCAGCG
>CAZLLG010000067.1:0-13805 GCA_964560275.1 uncultured Eubacteriales bacterium
TATCCAACATTTGGAAAATCTATTTAAACAGTCATCCTATTTTGAGTTTTTACAGCCATCAACAGATTGTCCAGTGTCCTCAGTTACGGTAGCCGGAAAAGAACATATCTATGTGAGTCAGATCAAAAAAGAGGATTCTTTTCCCAATAGTTACTGGCTCTGGATTGTAGCGGATAACTTAACACTGGGTTCTGCCTTGAATGCCACCGCGATCGCTCTAAAAATATTGGATCGGAGTTCTTAGTACAATGAGAGATATTCTTGACTTGTTTAGGCTGGCTCTTAAAGAGAGACAAAGGCTGATTCTGGCCTTCTTTTTTACTCTGTTTGTCGCTTTTTTTACTTACCTTTTTGTAGATCTGATTCAACCGATTATTGATGATATGCTGAGTTCTTCTCAGGCGGGGGTCTCTGAAAAAACCGGATTAATCAAGTTTATTTTTAACACCTTTAATGTTACACAAGAACAGCTTGAAATTTTCATCCCTGTGCTGCTTGTGATTGTTATCTTCGGGAAGGGATTGTTTACGTTTCTTTCGTCATATTTTATGAAATCAATCGGATTTAAAGCTGTAAAAAAATTGAGAGATGATCTCTTTGAACACCTGATGTACCAGTCAGCGATTTATTTCGACAACACATCTACGGGAAATCTAATGACCCGACTGACTAGTGATATTGACAAAGTTCAGGAGTCTCTTTCAGGGAGCATGAAAGACTTCATTCAGGAAACTTTTATCCTGCTGGCTCTTCTCATTTTTATCTTTTACAAGGATTGGCAGTTGGCCATTGCTTTTTTTGTTATAGTTCCACTGGCAGGTGTTCCCTTGGCTGTTTTCAGTAAATACCTTAAAAGACGTGGCAGGCAAAATCAAATTAAAATGTCTGAAATATACAACCTCATCCATGAGACGATTACAGGCAATAAAATCGTCAAGGCATTTACCATGGAGAAATTCGAACTGAAAAAATTTTTCCGGTCGACACAGGAATATTTTAGGACGAGCATGAAGCTGGCTTGGGTGGGGAGTTTAAGCTCTCCGTTCATGGAATTTTTTGGAAGTATTGTGGGGGCCTTCATCCTTCTTGTGGGGACGACAAGAATTTCCAGAGGAGCTATAAGCACTGGAGACTTCACAGCATTTTTAGTGGCTATCTTTTATTCCTATACACCCATCAAGAAGTTGAGCCGGGCCAATGTTATGATTCAACAGGGATTGGTTTCCTATCAAAGGATAAATGAGGTTTTAGATTCTCAGCCCCTAATTGCTGACAGCCCGGAGGCCCGTCCTCTTTCCTCCATAAGCGGACATGTAAAATTTGAGGATGTGTCTTTCTACTATGATCAGAGCAAGCCTGTCCTGGAAAATGTGAATTTTGAAGTCAAACCGACCGAGATGGTTGCTCTTGTGGGATTGAGCGGTTCTGGAAAGACAACCATTATCAATCTGATCTCCCGTTTTTACGAGCCGACAGCAGGAAAAATCTTGATTGACGGCATTGATATCCGGGAAGTCAGCTTGGCGTCATTGCGGTCTCAAATAGGTCTTGTGACCCAGGAACTTATTCTTTTTAATGACACTGTCCGTAATAACATTGCCTATGGTCTCGAGGAGACACCTTTAGAGAAAATCATCGAGACAGCCAAGGCTGCTGAAGCCCATGAATTCATTGAGGAATTGCCTCAGGGATATGATTCCATTATTGGAGAAAAAGGGGCCCTCCTCTCCAGCGGCCAAAGACAACGTCTCGCTATTGCCAGGGCACTTATCAAAGATCCTCCTATTCTTATCCTAGACGAGGCGACATCTGCCTTGGACTCCGAGTCCGAACGTTTAATTCAATCTGCTTTAGCCAATGTCCTCAAAGACAGGACCGCCATCGTCATCGCTCACCGTCTCTCTACAATCAGAAATGCGAATAATATATTGGTTGTAGACAGAGGCAAAATCGTTGAAACGGGAACTCATCAACAACTCTGTCGAAGGGACGGCATCTATAAGAAATTGTATGATCTGCAATTTCCTGAAGGAAAGGAGAATGTGAATTGATACATAGCATGACCGGTTTTACTGAGAAAATATTTCATTCCAAATCCGTTTCAGTAAAAATGAGTATCCGCTCCCTGAATCATAGATTTTTCGACTGGAACTATCGGGGAAGCCAGGGCAATGAACTCGAGGATAAATTCAGGAAAATCTCTCAGGATAGAATTTCAAGAGGCCGAATAGAGGTTCATATCGAACTGGACTTTTTAGACTCTACAAAATTAGATCTAATAATCAACGAGGACGTCTTGGCTAAAATTCTTTTGTCATTTCAAAATGTTTCTTCCCGGACCTTGAAGAATGTGAGTCTAAATATTGAAAACCTATTTAATCTTCCTCATGTCGTTCAGCTGCGGAGGAAGAAATTTTCAAAAGAAGACATTGTCTTTCTGGAGGACTGCTTTTCAAAAACACTGGATGAGCTCATCAAAGGAAGAGCGAAAGAGGGCCGGCTGCTCAAGAAGGAGGTTGTCGGACATCTTAGGAATCTTCAACGAGTTTTAAGAAAAGTGGAAGTTCTTGCGAAAAAACAGCCAAATCTGATCCAGATAAAATTGAGAGAACGATTAAAGGAATTGGGGCATGAGACTCAACTGTCAGAAGAGAAAATGACCTCAGAAGTCGCCTATTATGCACAGCGGTACGATCTTTCCGAAGAAATAGCCAGATTGAACTGTCACATCGACCACTTCAATGAGCTCCTCTCTCCTGTAAGACAGGAAGCAGTGGGAAAAAGTATGGATTTTCTGACTCAGGAATTGTTTCGAGAAGCAAATACAATCAATTCCAAAGCTCAGGATAAAAGGATAGTTAAATACGGCCTCATTATCAAAGGAGAGGTGGAAAGTATTCGACAGCAAGTCCAGAATCTTGAGTGAACAGAGAGGTTTTAATCGATGCTGATTGTCATTTCAGGACCCTCAGGATCCGGAAAATCGACGCTTGTCAAACGAGCGATTTCAGAGAAGAATGATTTGGCCTTCTCTGTCTCTTTGACAACGAGAAAAAAAAGGGATTCTGAGATTGAGGGGACAGATTATTATTTTGTGACCGAAGACGAATTTAGACTTAAAATCCAAAAACAAGCATTCGTTGAATGGGCTAAAGTCCATGAGCATTATTATGGGACGAGTTTCCATGAAATCGAAAAAAAAGAGACTAAAAACGGATTAATTCTCGATGTGGATATTCAAGGAGCAAGGCAGATAAAAAAGTATGATCCAAAGGCCCTATTGGTCTTCATCTTCCCCCCGGCATTTCAGGAACTCAAAAAAAGGCTCCTCCAGCGAGGAGATGAGACGTTGGATTCTATTGAAAAACGACTTGCAGTGGCAAAGAAGGAGATCCAGTGCTACACTGAGTTTGATTTTGTCATTATCAATGAACGGCTAGAGGAGGCCTTAAACGAGCTTTTAATCCTAATTTGTTCACCAGGGCGCCGTGTAGACATTCCTCATGAGAAGATCGAAACTATTCTAAAATCTTTTTCTGAGGAAGAATAAAGGAGGCAAAAATGCAGACAATCGGTCTTGGGATTTGTTCCTCCATCAGTATCTACAAATCCTGTGATATTCTGCGCGGTTTCCAGAAAAAGGGGTATCGTGTCCAAGTTTTAATGACGAAAAATGCCACACACATGATCTCACCCCTCCTTTTCAGCGCTCTTTCGGGCCAAATGGTTTTTATTGATTCTTTTGAAAAAAGAATTTCTGAAAAGATCAACCATGTGGATCTGGCGAAAGACATGTCTCTATTAGTCATTGCGCCGGCCACTGCAAATATGATTGGAAAACTGGCAGGAGGAGTCGCCGATGATTTTCTTTCGACATTCTATCTGGCGGTCCGTTCTCCAGTCCTTATTGCTCCGGCCATGAATGAGGCCATGTACTTCCATAAGCAGACACAAGAAAATATTCAAAAATTAAAGGCTCAGGGAGTACATTTTGTAGAGCCGGAAAAGGGCTATTTAGCTTGCGAAGAAGAAGGGTGGGGAAGGCTGACATCCCCAGCGAAAATAGTGGAAGATAGCCTTGAGATTCTCCATACAGCCAGGAGTTTGGAAGGTAAGAAAGTCATTGTGACAGCTGGTCCAACTCGAGAATACTTGGATCCTATACGGTTTATTTCTAACCGTTCTTCGGGAAAAATGGGTTTTGAATTGGCTAGTGAAGCACATAAACGTGGTGCAAATGTGGTTCTTATAACAGGACCTACACATCTTTTTCCACCCCGGGATGTAAAGTGTCTCCAGGTCCAATCAGCCCAGGAGATGAATCAGGCGGTCCAGGACCACAAGCAAGATGCAGATGTCCTGATCATGGCCGCTGCCGTTTCTGATTTGATGTTCTCAGACCAGATGAAACAAAAAGTGAAAAAACCCTTCCCCGGGGAAAATATCCAGCTTGTTCCTACTGTGGATATATTAAGTCTGTTGCGTCGGACGAAGAAAAATCAGGTTTTCGTGGGCTTTGCAGCAGAGACAGAGAACGTCGAACAGAATGCTCTTTTGAAGTTAAAAAAGAAAAAACTAGATTTGATAATTGCTAACGACGTGAGTGAAAAAGGTGTTGGTTTTGATGCCGAAGACAATAAAGTCAGCCTGTTTTTTCCCGACGGTCGAGTGGTTCGCACAGACAAAAAAAGCAAACTAGAGATAAGCCGCATAATTCTAGATGAAATAGAGGTTATATTTGGAAAACAGAGCTGATAAAATCGTAACCGACCTTGAGGAGCGGTTGAGATATTTTTCCCAGATTGGAGTGGAGTTTTTCACTTTGGAGTCACCTTTCCTGTCTTTAGAACAGAAAATACTCAAATGCCGATTGTGTGCCTTGGCTGAAACTCGGAAACATGTCGTCCCTGGAGAAGGCAACATCAAGACGGACGTTATGTTTGTGGGGGAAGCTCCTGGCCATGATGAAGATGTTCAAGGGCGGCCCTTTGTTGGTCGGGCGGGTCAGTTGCTGACAAAAATCATAAATGCTATGAAATTCCAAAGAAATGAGGTTTATATCACGAATATAGTCAAGTGCAGACCTCCAAATAACAGGAATCCTCATAAAGAAGAGATGGAAAGCTGTAGAGATTATTTACTGAGACAAATCGATCTTATTAAACCCAGAGTTATCGTCACCTTGGGGAAGGTGGCTGCAAGTTTTTTTATTCAAACAAACCTCAGTATGACAGCCTTGAGGGGGGATTTTTATGATTTTCAGGGGATCAAGGTTATGCCAACGTTTCATCCTTCCTATCTGATCAGGAACGAGAGCAACAGAATTCTCCGGAAGATGGTCTGGGAGGACATGCAGAAAGTTATGGTCTTCCTGGGCAAAAAATGAAATTTTACGCTGAACTCGTTTTTCCTCTCCCATTGAACCAAAAATTTTTGTATGAAGTGCCGGCTGTATGGACTGATAGTGCCAAAGTAGGTTCACGCGTTCTTGCTCCCTTTCATAACAGAACACTCACCGGATTTATTATTGGGCTCAAAAAACGCCGTCCAACATCGATTTTTGAAACCAAGGAGATTCTTGAAGTCCTTGATGAGAAGCCAGTCTTTTCACCTTCAATTCTTTTATTCGCTCAAAAATTGAGCGAGTACTACTATTCATCTTTGGGAGAACTTCTCCAGGCAGCCCTTCCTATCGGCTATGTCCTGAAAAGTAAACAGGAAATTTTTATAACAGGGAAGGGTAAAAAGGAATTCGGGGAAAATGAACTCCCTATCGAGGAAAGAAAACTGCTCGATCTGTACAAGAAGGGTTCGTATTCAGAGCGATTTGTCAAGAGAAAAACTGGACTTAAAAATATCTCTGTGCTGCTTAGTCGGTTGGAAAAAAAAGATCTTATCAGAATCGAAAAAACGATCCGAAAGACATCTCATAAAACACAAATCCTTTCAAAGATAACTCCTACTCAGCTCGAGATGGATTTTTCTCTTGATGCCGAACTCTTTGAGGTTTCTAAGCAAATCTCCTCCCATATGGGGGAAAAAATTTTCTCGCCTTTTTTCCTCAGGGGTTCATCTTCAAAGAGAGAACCGATTTATTTTGATCTGATAAAAAAAAATATAGCCCTAAAAAAATCTACTCTTTTTCTGGTTCCAGAGATTTCATTCACTGAGGATTTTACAAACAAAATGAAAATGCGGTTTGGGGAGAGAGTGGCCCTCATTCACAGCCAAATGACGCAAAAACAGAGGAGGACCGAGTGGCAAAGAATCAAGGAGGGCGACACACATATCGTCGTGGGACCACGATCAGCCCTATTCGCTCCACTCGAGGGCTTGGCTTTGATTATAGTTGATGAGGAACAGGATGAATCCTATTATCAGAAGGAGAATCCCACTTATGATGCGAGACAAGGGGCTTGGATACGGGCGCAACAAGAATCTGCTGTATTGATTTATGGTTCTTCGACACCGTCTGTCGAAAGAAATTTTTATGCAAACCAACAAAAATTCTTGGTTTCTCTCTCCAACGGAGAACATTCTTATCGCACTCGTGTAGTCGAATGTCGGCCAAACATCTGGAACATTGATTCACGGGTTCGACAGCGCATTTTAGAAAATTTAGAGCAGAACAATCGAACCCTCATTTTTTTCAATCGCCGCGGGTATGCCCCATTTCTCATCTGTTCACACTGCTCGAATATCCCGCGATGTCATCGGTGTGATATCGGATTGACCTACCACAAGACTGAACAGAAAATGATATGCAATACCTGTGGATTTACTCTTCCTCAACTCCATCGCTGCCCGGAATGTGGGAGAAAAATGATTTTTGGGAAAAGAATTGGTATCGAAGCGATAGAAGAGGAACTGCACAGGTTTTTGCCCCTGGCGAAAATTTCTTCATTTAATCTGGATGCCGTCAGAAGCAAGAAAGAACAGAAAAAGGCAATAGAACGTTTTTCTGCCGGTGAGATTGATATTCTTCTCGGAACTCAGCTTCTTGTGCACCAAAGAGAGCTTCCTCCAGTCTCCCTGGTTGTCGCGCTTTTTCCCGAGACCTCTCTCTCCTTCTCTGACTTTAGAGCAAGTCAGAGAACTTTTCAAAATTTGAGTCAGATGAGATCTTTCTTAAAACAAGAGCCATTATCTGAATTTCTTATACAGACATCTCTATCTCCTCATTTCAGCATCCGGTATGCGGCTAATAGTGATTATATTTCCTTTTATGATCAAGAGATAAAATTCCGCAAAATGATGAGATATCCTCCATTTGCGTCGATGGTAGAAATCATATTATATGGTGAAAATTTACGTGTTTTGGCGAAAAATTCGAGAAAATTACTTTCTTTGATTGAAGAACTTTCCGACCAGGTTGAAGTGTTGGGCCCTGCTTTTGCACCTGTTTCAAAAGTCAGGGGAATGAATCGGGTGCAGGTCATTCTGAAATCGAAAAAGAAGAAGGAGTTGGATAAAATCCTCAGTCACTCCTTACCCCAGATAAAGATACGGAAATCGGTCTTTGTGTACGAAAATTATGTGTAGATCCGATTGGCTTCAGTTCTGTAATAATTTGTGTCAATTATATGATCTAGAGAGGACTCCTGAATTAAAGAGCTTCTCAAAATCGTCTTCTCTTCCCTCCGTAAACAAGATTCCGTAAACAGCGATAAAAGACACGTTTCTTCGGGAATCAGGATGGCTTTCTGTCAAAAACGGAAAAAGTGGTTTTGCCAATAAAGAGATGGTCATTCCGTCTGTGTCCCGAATGAGATAGACAGGTATTTGCGCTGTTATGAAGTTATCGCCTAGCCATGCCACTCGGCCTTGTATGTAGACTGTTGTATCTGCCGTCAAATCTCCTGAGAGCGGTCCTATGTAGAGGACAGAAGCGGTTCCGCTATTGTCAGTGGTCTCTGTTGTTACAGATTCAATCCCTTCAAAATAGCCGAGATTGATTTGATTCCCTGAAACATCACGAATGGAAAAGTGAATCTCTGTATTTACGACTGGATCCTCATTGAGCTGTCTGAGTGTTGCATAGATAATTGATGATCCTCGTGTTGCTCCTGCTATAACTACGTTGGGCACAGCGGTTAACTGGAGGGTGGGTGTGGTTATGGATTCCTCTCTTATCAATCGAATGTCGACTTCTGCTTTGATATTGTAGGGGGATATTGTTTCTGGCTGGGCTTGTATTGTAGTAGTCTGGTCGGTATCTATTTCGTCTATAGTCGGACCAAAATAGGTCACAACCGCATATCCAAGAGCATCTGTTAAAGCAACTGTTCTTCTTGCATCCGTTCCCTCGAATGTCCCCGGTCCCGTGAGAATATCAAAATAGACTTTTCGTCCGGCCAGTGGAACCCCATCGACTGTCTTAAAGTAAGCCCTTATCTGGGATTGCGGCCGAGTGTCTGTCACCTGTAGGACATTCGGATCGGCAATCAGAGTAAATGTCAGGTCGACGGCATCTCGAATGAGGTAGACGGGCGTTTGCCCGCTTATGAAATCACTGCCTTCCCAAGCAACCCTGGCATCGATGTAGATCGTCGTATCTGCCGTCACTTCATGAGACAGGGGTCCGTAATATGTGACGGAAACCGTTCCATTTTGGTTGGTGGTTTCTGTTTTCACGGCTGTATTACCTTCATAAAAACCAAGATTGGCTGGATTTCCATTCGCGTACCGTATTGAGAAATGAATATCTGTGTTCGGGATAGGAACACCGTCAGACTGTTTGAAGGTAGCGGTGACTGTTGTTGATTCTCTCGTATTTCCTGCAATAAGGACGTTGGGTGTAGCCGCTAGCTGGAGCAAGGGGGGAGAAGTGGATTCCTCACTGATCAGACGAATGTCGACCTGTTCCTGGATACTAAAGGGCGTTGCTGTTTCTGGTTGCCCCTGTATTGTGACTGTTTGGTCATTATCGATTTCGCCTTTTGTCGGGCCGAAATAGGTCACAACCGCATAGCCATTGGCATCTGTTAAAGCAAAAGTTTTTCTTTCGTCGCCAGAGAATGTTCCCGGACCAGAAAGAATTTCAAAATAGACTCTTCTTCCGGCAAGCGGAACTCCATCGACTGTTTTAAAATAAGCTTTTAACTGAGACTGCGGACGGCTTTCTGTCGCCAACAGAACGTTTGGATCGGCAATAAGAGTGAATGTCAGATCGACTGCATCTCGGATGAGGTGAATAGGTGTTATCTCATTTATGAACTCATTACCTTCCCATGCCACTATGGCCGATATATAGATCGTCCTATCTGTCGTTAATTCTTGAGAAAATGGTCCGTAGTAGCTAAGAGAGGTCCTGCCGTTTTGGTCAGTCGTTTTTGTTTTTACAGATTCGTTCCCTTCAAAAAAACCGAGATTCACTTTATTACCTGTCACATCACGAATATCAAAATGAACAACTGTGTTAGCGATAGGGCTGCCATTGTACCGTTTGAGAGTGGCGGTGACTGTTGTTGATTCTCTCGTGTTTCCCGCGAAAATGACGTTTGGTGCGGCCGCAAGTTTGAGGAGAATGGAAAAAGTGGAGGGACCAAAGGGATTGGGTTCCTGTACGCCGTTTCTTTTACAAAATGAAAGAAGTACCAGGAATATAAAAAGAATGATAGTGACTGCAATAAAATTTTTTTGTTTCATTTTCGTCCTCATTCATCAGCATAATTGGCAAAAAAGATGCTCAAATATCCTGTTGATTTTACGGCTTTGTTGGCCATATCATGGCCGTAAAAATCCACTTTGGCTCTTAGCTGAAGAACACCGTCTCCGCGTCCATCGTGTAAATTGATTAGAGGTAATTCGAGTTTAGCCACTTCTCTTACGAGAACAAAGGACAATTCCACAACACTATCGATCTCAATAAGTGTCGACAAGTATCCCTCAAAAGAATAGGGGATATCGACACCTTCTGTGTTTTTTCCGTCTGAACGGAAATATGACACGACATAACGAGTCACTAAAACACCGTTGTAATGTGAGGAGACTCCAGTGGGATCTGGATTGAGCAATTGGGCTTTAAATGTCACTTTAGCTGAATCGGCCATTACAGAGTTGGTGCTCGTGACAACATCGGATTGCAGGAAGTTCGATGTGTTCCCATTGATATCCTGCCCAGTCATGTTCATTATGACCAGAATGCTGTTCGAAAGAGTGTCATTCTCGAGAGGATTACATGAGATGAAGGCAAGGGAAATGGCTAAAAGGATGAATGCTTTAAATAAAATTTTTGTTTTATTCATAGTTTTCACTCTATCTTCTTATAATTTTGGGAGTGATAAAGATCAGCAGCTCCCTGGTTGTTTCGATGCGCGATGATGAACGGAACAGATTTCCGAGCAGAGGTATTTTGTGCAGAAAGGGCACTCTGCTTTTAGAAACGGAATCATCTGTTTGATAAATTCCTCCAATAACCGTGGTTCCTCCATCGGGGATCATGACAGTTGTGGACGCGCTCTGCGTGGTGATAGGGGGAATGCCGTTGACAAGATTACCAAAATCCGGCGTGTTATTATTAATTTCCAGATACATTATGATCGTATTGTCCTCAGTGATCTGAGGTTTAACCCTGAGTTCAAGGGCCGCGTTAATAAAAGTTGTCGTGACTGTAAAATTAGCCGATGTCTGTACCGGTATCTGTTTGCCTTGAATGATTTCAGCTTGGATATTGTTTTGTGTGGTGACAATTGGACGCGAAATCACTTTGCCGTCACCTGAAGATTCCAGTGCTGTTAAAGCCATGTCCAACCCAAACGTGTCCAGCACATTGCTGAGGGAAAGCCCTAAGGCCGAATCGAAGGCAGGAGCGGGGAGGTTTATCGCATATCCACCCAATTGACCACCGATTCCTTTTGTCACAAGGCCTTGAGGAATGAGCCCCCCATCCACGAGAACTTTGTTTGGAAATTGGAGGGAAGTCTGGTTCCCATAGAAGGGATCCGAAATTCCACGCCATCCCCATTGAATACCCAGATTGCGTACAAATGTGGACGTGGCTTCCACTATCCGGGCTTCGATGGTCACTTGAGGAGTGGCTTTATCAAAGGCCACTATGAGCTGTTCGACTATGTCGATTCTGTCCGCGATATCGGAAATGATAAGAGTGTTTGTGCGATTATCTACAATAATTTCTCCTCGTTCGGAAAGCTTGTTTTCGATGAGAAGTTTTACTTCTGCAGCCGTGGCATAGGAGAGAGGGTAGTGCTTTATAAGGATGGGGTCGCTGAATTCCTTGCTCTCCTTGATCAGCTTTTCATCTTCCTTTTCTCTAGTAAGAATATCAATGGGAGCGACTCTCAGGATATTTCCTTCAATAGTCCGTCCCATCTTATTATTCTTAAGCAGTATGTCGAGTGCCTGATCCCAGGGAACGGCTATAAGGTTACAAGTGACCGAACCTCGGACTCCTGGATCAAATACGACATTCAGTTCGGCAACTTCGCTCCCTAAGTAGAGAACCACATCGCGCAGGTCGGCGTCCTTAAACTTAATGTCGACCAATTCTCCGGAGTAAATATCTTCTATGGAACCGATTGTCTGTGGAGAGAAAGTTGACTCGACTGTGCTGTCGCCATTGCCTTCTTCTCTGATCTCTTCAGATGAAGGTGGATCAGTTGGAATATCTCCTTTCTTTTCCTCCTGGAAAGACACGATTACGGGTTCGGTCTTTTTGGAAGTTTTTTCGCCTCCAAAATTTATGTCTCCCGCAACATCCAAGGGAGATATTTCCTCTGATTCTGAGTTTTCTGACTCGAGAGTGTCTTCTTCAACAGCAGGCTCTTCTGCCATAGTGTTGAAAGAAATAAAAATATTATTTTTTTCCGAGGTCACATTGTACTGTCTGGGTTCTTCGAGATCGAAAACGAGACGGGTGATGGGGCCTGGATTTGTCACACGAAACTGTGAAATTCTGAGTTTTTCAATTCCCTCTTTATGGATCTCCAGTTCAGGAATCTTTGAGGCATTTTTTGTGTTGTAGAAGTCGGCTATAAGCCGGAAGGGTTTTTCAAGTGCAAAAATATCGACAACAGCTTCTCCATTCAGTTTGGCTTTAACATCCAGGCAGTCTTCTGATTCTTTGATATCGACATCCTTGAGATAGCTGAAATTTTTTGTTGTGTTCTGCAGTTTCTCTTCAATGTCGCTCGGTACATAATCTCTACCGCGTTCATTTTGAAATATATTTAATTCGATGATCGTTGCGTTTTGACCGTTGTACAGACGATAAGGCACCTTTTGTTTTAGAGGAAAGAGAAGTCGAGAATGCCCCGATTTATTGACTTCAACAATGACATCTTCGACAATTTTGTGGCCAGCAATCTGGAAAGGCTGATTGATATTGACGATGGTTTCTCCTATGTCAACAATGATAGTTGCGGGGTGCTCAGCAGAATAGAATGTCGGGAAAAGTGGAAGGGTTGAATTGGATTGAAGGACAATCTGAGCTGAAAGCTCTCCTTGGATTATTGAAACCTGATCTATGATGTTGGAGAGATCTGGGCTCTGGGTTAAGCCACTGAAGGCTAGGAAGAGACATGTACAGATAGCCAACCAAATTGGTCTTGCCCTTTTCATGTTATTGCTCCTGTTGATATATTTCCTTTATGACATCTTTTGGTTCACGGAGGGGGATTCCTCTTTCTTGAGTTTTTCTAAAAATCACTCGTGATTCTTCGATCGATAGGACAAAGCCGTCGGCGAATTTCTCGCCGGCCTTTATATAAGAAGGAAAACCTTGCCCATCGTTTATGATAGCCGATATTTCACCGCGGGCCTTGACGATTCCAATGAGAACCACATCATCTATAAAGATTTGAGGAACTCCATCGACGTATGTCAGAGTTCTAGCATCCCTTCCTCCGAGAAGATCCCGAAACGGATCCCGTCTTCCTGCTGGATTATAGGTGGGAGACAGTTTTTTCTGAACTTGGGATGTTTTGGCTTCTTGTGTTTCTATTTCTTGAGAAAAGAAGGGGGAGAATCCGCATAAAAATAAAATGCAGCATGTGAAAAAAAGAACTATTCGTTTTCGTGTCTGTTTCATTTTATTTCCCTGGAGGCTTTGGCCGAGGATTATTAGAAGCCACTGTTTCTCTAAAAATATAGGTTTTAATCGTTGTATTGGCGGTGATGGTTACTGCATCATTTTGTCTGGGGAGGCCTCTAATGGCAAAATTTTCTGTGTTAAAGAGCCGTGAGAAGCGGCTTAACTTGTCGAAAAATAAAGCCAGGTTGTGATAGCCTCCGGTGATTTCTATCGCAATTGGCCATTCCCAATAGAATTCCTTATCGATTTCTCCTCGATTGACAAATTTGACGATGTTCAGACTAGAGTCATATGCCAATGCTTGGATTTGTTTCAGAATATCATACATTTCCCTCTGTTGAGGAATAACGATTTCAAGTTCTTTAAGTGTGCTTGTCAATGTTTGCAGCTCTGTTTCAATCTTATCCAGCTGTCTTTTTTTCGATTTGAGTTGAAGGACTTCATTTTCTATGCGGATTCTTTCCTCTCTAACATTTACAATTTTTTCATTGTGTGGTTTCAGGAACACTAAAAAGACAAGACCAAAAAGAACAATGGCTGCAATCAAATGACTGTACCAGGGCCAATCCTTCATTTTTTCTCCTCTTCAGTGTTTTCCTTTCCTGGTGAAAGCAGCTTTGGAGGAAGAACATATCTTGCTGTTAAAGAGAATTCCAAATATTCATCCCCTCCTGTTCTTTGCTGTGTAGATGAAATGAGATTGACTGAATTGAATGAAGGGCTATTTTCTAAATTTAACATATAATCCGCAATC
>CAZLLG010000068.1:0-13793 GCA_964560275.1 uncultured Eubacteriales bacterium
AACGGGCATAACTCCATCGGCAGGTTCTATGAAACACAGACTGCTCGTGATGGAAGCACTCGAATTATCCGGTCATCCGAAAATCGATCCTGGTACAGACCCAATCCTCCTCTAAGAGAAGCGGTCTGGTCTTTTCGCAACAACATCAACTATCAGCAGAGCGGGATCTTGATCGCAATGAATCACATGGCTAAAAATGCCGATAAATTTATGGGAAATTTCTATCTCAAGAGCCTACGATCAGTCCAAAAAGCAAAGACTGAAGGGCCTGCGGCGTATGTCATTCCCGGAGATAATCCCAGGCCTGCTCAATCGGCCTCCCTCATCCGGCTGCTCCAGAAACACGGCATAGAAGTTCACAAAGCAGAGAAGGATTTTGAGACAAAAGAAGGCAAATTTATTGAAGGAAGTTTTGTTGTGAGATTAGACCAGCCTTATTCACGTATGGCGGATCTTCTTATGGATAAACAGTATTTTAATGTCAACGATCCCAGGCCGTATGATGACGTGGGTTGGACTGTAGGACCTTTGTACAACGTCGAAACAGTCCGAATCGAAGATGTGGCCGTGCTTTCGGCTCCAATGGATTTAATTCAAGGGAAATTGAAGCTAAAGGGTGGAGTAGATAAGATTTCTGGTGGCAAGGTTCAGGCCTATATTATCAACCATGACGCATCGAATTCTTTAGCGACTTTCCGCTTTGCTAAAAAAGATCTCGAAATAGAAGCGGCTGAAGAAGAATTTGAAGTGGAAGATACAAAATTTAATGCGGGTTCCTTTTTGTTGAAAACAGAAAACAATCCTGACGATTTAAAAGAACAATTGGAAGAAGCGGGAAACGAATTTGAATTTACGGCTTACTCTGTCTCTGAGATTCCGGAGATTGCCACACACGTTTTGGAAGTGCCGCGTATAGCAATCATGCACACCTGGCAGAACACACAGACTGAAGGATGGTTGAGGATGGGTTTTGACAAGACTAGCATTCCATATGATTACATTTCTGTATTGGATGTTCGTGATGAACCGAATTTAAGAGAGAAGTATGACGTGATAGTTTTTGGGCCGTCGGGAAGGGATGCGTTTAGCGTGGTCAATGGCCTTCCTCTAACAGGAGATCCTATACCCTGGAAAAAATCCGAATTGACGCCAAATATCGGAGTTCAGGATGAAACCGATGACATGCGCGGCGGGCTTGAATTTGAAGGCATTTATAATCTTTATAATTTCTTGAAACAGGGGGGATTATTCATCACGATCACTAACAGCTCTTCAATTCCCATTCAATATGGCATGGCACAAGGTCTGCAGATTAAGCAAACCCAGAATCTTTGGGCCCGGGGCGGTGTTTACAGCACCACATTCCGTGACAGAAAAAGTCCCATAGCCTATGGATACGGAGAGGATCTGGGTGTCAATTTTAATTCTTCACCTGTTTTCAGTTTCAGCACTTTTAGTGGCCGGTCTAGAGGGGCCTCTCCTGCAGCAGTAAGAACTCCAGGTTCGACCACAGCTCGTCCTTCAGGAAGAGGCGGAGCTGATGAAAGAGATATCATTCAAGGACGTTTGAGGGATATGGCCAAGGAAACAGTAGCAAAATTTCGAAAGGCTCAAAAAAAGAAACCGTCCACATCAACGAGTAGAGCAGCCTCCAGACGCCCAAGGATTGTCTTGGCATTCCAGAGTGATGTCAAAAAACTCCTGATTAGTGGCGGAATCAATGGAGGCAATGAACTGGCCGGCTCTCCAGCCGTTGTTGATGCTAAAGTGGGGAAAGGACATGTTGTTATGTTCAGCATCAATCCTTTCTGGAGAAATCAGACGCATGGATCCTATTTCCTAGTTTTTAACGCCATGATGAATTACAAGAACCTCGACGCAGGAAAATCTAACTGAAGAAGAAGGAGTTCGCAGGCCCACATCAACCATTGGATACGTGCAATTCTACTTTCTCTCCAGATAACTCTTGTCTCTCAACTTGAGTTGTCCATTTTTGAAGGTGAATAAAAACTGCTGTTTTGTCACAGCGGCCTCCAAATTTTGAACAAACTTCTATCCAATTTTTGTCAATCGTATTCACCTGGTTCTGGTTGAAATAATTGAGAAAGGGAGATTAAACGGATAAGAAAGGGAAGGTTTTATTTGTCGACAAATTTGGCGATAAGTTCTCCTGTTTGGGCATAGTAAGCCAAGATATGGGCATTTATATTTGATTGTTCTCTGGAATAAACATTTCCAAATGAGCAGGCTACGGCAAATTCCATGTCTTCTCCCGAGGAATTTTGAGTGGCTCGGTATCCATACCGTGTCATACCTCTTGTTGGAGCTAGGGTTTCTATGACCGTGTCATTTGAAATCTTTATTTTCATGGAACTGAATTTCTTTATAAATGTTCCTATCCGTTTCCAGGTTTTTTCTGCCTCGTCACTAGGAAGTTTGAATCGGAGTTCAGCGTCCATAACCTTTTTCATATATTCCACTTCCTTGGGTTTGAGTTTTTTTTGGCTACCGAGGACAATCAATCCACAACAAAGAAGCATTATCGTTAAGAAGGAAAGTGTTTTTTTCATTGGCCCTCCTTTCTTGAAAATCTACATTATACTTCCGATATTTGTCAAATACCTTTACATTTGATTTGATAGCAATCTTTTAGTGCTGAATAGAGTATAATTATTAATGGAAAAAAACAAATGATGAAAAAAGCGATACTTCTTATCTCTCTTGTTCTGATAATCTTTTCTCAGAATCTCCATGGAAAAACCCAAAAGGAGCCAGAGACCAATAGTTTTTATTTAATGCCATTTGTGGGCTATCATTTTGGTTATGAGTTTGGCAAGCTCCTCCCTCTTCCTAATACGGCCGATGTTCCGGAGATCAAAGTCCAGTCAAAGAGTAAAAGTATCCGAATAGGCTTTAGTCTCGGATATAAAATATCTGAACATATTGAACTTCAGGGAACGTTTATTTACGGAATCTCAGAATTTCAAAACGATGTCGGAATTGGATTAGCTGGAATCCCTCTAGGGATCGTTAAGATTGCAGATGTTAAATCCTTTTCCTACAGTGGAAATGTTCTCTATTCAATTCCCATCCACTGCCTGTCTGTTTATGTGACTGGCGGATTGGGAGTTCTGACTTTGAAACCCGATGTATTGAGGACAAAAACAAAACTTTTATTGAATTTTGGAAGTGGAATAGCAATCAATCCTGTGAAACATCTCCGACTTTTTTTGGACGTAAGAGACTATGTGAGTTTTTTTGATTTTTCCCAGGACTTTGAATTGTTCTATATTGCTATCTATGATCTTGAATTCAACAAGTCACAGCACCATGTAGGCATTCATATTGGTCTTGGTTATGAGTTTTAACCCATCCAAAAACCTTTTCGGTGTGAAAGGCCTAGTACTTTTAGGCATTTAGAACAGTAGTAGATATATCGTCTTCCAAGAAAGGATCTGATTTCTCTTGCATAAAGTTTATCTATCTGCGCTGAGCAGAAGGGACAAATTGGATCTTTTTGGAATTGTTCTTCAATCGCGATCATTGTGCTCTCCTTAACATGGATATAAGTATTTCATCTTTCTCAATCTCTAATACAGTTCGTTAAAGGAGATTATTCACCCCTTTTTAAAACATGTTTGATTTTTTCTCAAATAACGTTTATTTAAAAAACTTCTAAAATTTGATATCAATAAGTCACCTTATCTTAAAGGAGAAAAAATAGTGCGTTATAAAAAAATTTTCGTAGGTCTTTTGGGATTTATTATATTTTCTGGGCATATACTTGCCCAGCCAACGAGCGCGCGTCAGCGCTGGGAAATCCTCAATCAGATCCGGCGTGACAAATTCGATATTATCCTGCCGAAAGTGATGAGGGAAAACAACATCGATATGTGGATCACCGTGATGAGAGAAGGCAATTATGGCCCTCTCTATTTTGATTTGGGAGAAGGTTATGTTTCGGATATCGGTTACTTTGTTTTTTTTGATAATGGTTCGGATCGGATCGAACGGATTGTTTTAGGGATCAGTGGATATAAGATCGAACGGTGCGGAGCCTATGACAAGTTTGGATCGGCAAATGATTTTGTTGATATCGTCAAAGAACGGAATCCCCAACGGATTGGTGTCAATACGGCCAAACATATTGGAGCCGCGGACAGCCTCTCACACACCTTATACAATCATCTCGTCGAAACACTCGGCCAATCCTTCGCTAACCGACTGGTTTCGGCTGAAAAGCTTGTCTCCGATTTTCGATCGAGACGCGTGACCAGTGAAATTGTGGTCTTTGGCCAGGCGGGCGAGATTTCCCGGGAGATAGCGGAGCGTGCTCTATCCAATGAGGTCATCATTCCAGGGGTGACGATGCTGGAGGATGTGGCCTGGTGGATAGAGGACCGGTTGTTAGAGAGGGGACTTGAAGCTTCCTTTGGACTGCCGTCCATTTATATCACAGGACCAGAGGGCATTGAGGCTGTCTCCAACGACCGCATCATCCAGAGGGGCGACTTGATCATGATTGACTGGGGTGTCGGTCTTCTGAATCTTTATACCGATATGAAACGAATGGCCTATGTGCTGCGAGAAGGGGAGAGACAAGCCCCTCCCGGATTCCAGAATGCATTTGATCAGGCCGTCAAAGTCAGAGAAGTGATTAGACAAAACATAAAAGTGGGCCCCACTGCCAAAGAGACACTCGATCTTTTGAATAAACGAATTGAAGAGGAAGGTTTTGCAGTCATGATAGAATTCAATTCTCCAACAGATACAAAAAAGACGGAAGTGATCATAGGGTGTCATTCGGTCGGCAACTGGGGGCATGGGATAGGCCCTTCTATAGCCTGGTTTAATCCTCTGCGTTTGACATTTAAAATCCAACCTACAAACATGTTCACGATTGAATTTTTTGCCTACACGGCCGCACCGGAATGGGGAGGGAAAAAAGTCAGGATTCCTCTCGAGGATGATGCCATTGTAACAGAAAATGGCATCGAGTGGCTCTATCCCATAGCTGACCGGATTCTCCTCATCAGATAGGTATCTATGTTAGAATGATTCTATGCTAAATATTAGAAATTTCAGCATCATTGCTCATATCGATCATGGAAAATCTACCTTGGCGGACAGACTCATTCAGGCTGCCGGTATGGTCTCGCAGAGAGATTTCCGGGATCAGATACTCGATACGATGGATCTTGAGAGAGAAAGAGGCATCACGATAAAAAGCCAGACCGTCACTCTTCCTTATAGGGACTCTGATGGCAAGGATTATCTTCTTAACCTAATCGATACGCCTGGCCACGTCGATTTTTCCTATGAGGTCTCCAGAGCTCTTGCCTCATGTGAAGGTGTCTTACTTATCGTTGATGCTTCCCAGGGAGTGGAAGCACAAACAGTGGCTAATCTTTATATGGCGATGGAGCATGACTTGACGATCATTCCGGTGATCAACAAAGTAGACCTGATAACTGCGGATATCGACAGAACACGAGAGCAGATAGAAAATGAACTGGGCCTTGATTCTGATAACGCTATCCTTTGTTCAGCGAAAGAGGGAACCGGAATAGATGATGTTTTTAGATCTGTTGTAAAATATGTCCCTCCCCCAATAGGAGATCCGGATAAAACTCTCAAATCTCTGATCTTTGATGCCCATTATGACTCCTTTCGGGGAACGATTATCCACTGCCGTATCTTTGACGGACGTTTATGTCCCGGGGATATCATCCGTCTTCTGTCGACAGGTTCGACGCATAAAGTGGAGGAAGTCGGACTTTTTCAGATAGATAACAAACCCCAAGAGAGTCTTTCTGCAGGAGAAGTGGGCTACATTATTTCCGGGATAAAAAACCTTGGAGACACAAGAATAGGGGATACAATTACACTGGAATCCAATGCAGTATTTGAGCCCCTACCCGGATTTAAAGTGGCCAAATCCGTTGTTTTTTCTTCCATCTATCCTATGGCTTCAGATGAATACCAATCTCTGCGGGAAACTCTGGAGAAGTATGAACTCAATGATGCCTCTTTAACCTATCAAAAGGATTCGTCTGCGGCCTTAGGGCAGGGATTCAGATGTGGATTTCTTGGACTTCTTCATCTTGAAATATTCCAGCAGCGTTTAGAGAGGGAATATGACCAGTCCATCATCATGACAGTCCCAAGTGTCGAATATAAATTTACACTCAAAGACGAAAAGATCCTTGTCCTTGATAATCCGCAGTACTATCCCGATCCCTCGCAAATCCAAAGCACAGCAGAACCCTATATTAAGGCTTCGATCCTTTTTCCGGAAAAATATATGGGAGTTGTCATGAAACTCTGTCTTTCACGCAGAGGAAGCAACCCCCGTACAAGTTATCCCACTCCAGGGCGCATCGAGCTTTTTATGGATATGCCATTGGCAGAAGTGATTTACGATTTCTATGACACACTCAAGACAATCACTCAAGGATATGGATCCTTTGACTATGAGCTGATTGACTACAGAGCCAGTGATCTTGTGCGGCTGGATATTCTGGTTAACGGCGAAAGAGTGGATGCCCTTTCGCTCATCGTGCATCGTGACAAATCCAGAGAATGGGGTGTCAGGATGTGCGACCGCTTAAGAGATGAAATCCCTAGACACCAGTTTAAGATTGCCATCCAGGGGGCTATTGGAGGTACAATTATCTCAAGGTCTACAGTGTCTCCCTATCGAAAAGATGTCACAGCCAAGCTCTACGGGGGAGATGTCACACGAAAACAGAAGCTCCTCAAAAAACAAAAAAAAGGCAAGAAGCGCATGAAAATGGTCGGAAATGTTATGATCCCTCAGAGCGCCTTTGTCTCTGTCCTCAAAGCCGATAACAAATAAACTTATGAATAGGCATCAGACTTAATTCAAAATTTAATCCTCACTGACCGTTATATTCACGATTTTATCCCCCTGCTGGACGGCATCCACGACATCCTGTCCTTGGACGACCTTCCCAAAAACCGTATGATTTCCGTTGAGATGAGGCTGCGGTGAATGAGTGATAAAAAACTGGCTTCCGTTCGTATTCGGTCCGGCGTTTGCCATGGAGATGGCACCCTGTTCGTGGATAAGGGGATTATCTCTGAATTCATCTTCAAACTTGTATCCTGGTCCGCCTGCACCAGTCCCAGTAGGATCTCCTCCCTGAATCATGAAATCGCTGATTACACGGTGAAACACGATTCCATTATAAAATCCTTCTCCTGCTAGGAATACAAAGTTGTTCACCGTCTTGGGAGCGTGCTGGGGATAGAGCTCTAAGTTAATGTCTCCTTGAGTCGTCTCGATTTTCACTTTTAAAGTCTTATCGGTTTTAATCTGCATTTCTGGTGGGCTGCCGTATTGTTTGAGTGTCATAATCTATTCCTCCAAATTTTCAAATCTTGAGTTAATAGTTTTCTATACAGTCCGTCTAAGATATCAAATTAGCGATTAAAATAAAACCTCTATCGAATTCTGAGATTCGAAGCCATTGTTAAAATAATCTATCTCTTCACTTGATTTTACTGTTGGAGACATTAAACTTGTTTCTTTGCAGTCGTTTTAAAAAATGAGTCAAAAAAGATATCCTTTACACTTAGCGGCCTTCACATGTCTTTATCTCTTCCTATCTTGGTTCCTTCTGGCTCAAGACTTTGTGATTTCCGCACAAGTTGTGAATCCCCATACTATCCGTTTCGATTTCAACACTCCAGCCGGCCTCAGGAATAGTGAAATCATTCTTTTTCGCAGCACAGCGGAACTGACCGGCCCAAAAATCAATAAAATAAGACATCCGGTCGCTGAATTCCGGATAAATTCCACACAGAATCCTACAGCATTTTATGATCGATATGCTGCCAACAATGTGACATACAACTATTTAGCCGTTATCCAACAGCAAAATCAGGAAGGAATTTTCGCCGCCAGCAACACAATCAGAGTTTCGATACCTGATGTGACTATCGAGGAACTGGAAGATCCAATCATACTTGTCAACAAAAGATATTACTATCTTGAAATTCAAAATAAAGGAAAAACAGCCAAGAGGTATCCTATGACCCTTGGACGAGATCCCTTCAAGAGAAAACTCCACCAAGACAACAAAACCACTCCGGAAGGCCCCTACAAAATCATAAATTTGCAGACTAAAGCCACATTTTATAAAGCTATCGATATCGATTACCCCAATGCTTTGGATGGAATCCGGTACGATTTTATGAAGGAAGAGGGACTTATTCCAGATGGCCGAGGCATCGGAGGCGAAATTCAAATCCACGGCCAAGCCCCCAGCTGGGGGAGTATTCATCGGAATTGGACCTGGGGATGTATTTCTCTCCGGAACAGCGATATGGATGAAATTCTCAATCTCCCTTCAATCAAAATTGGAATTCCGGTTTTAATATTCGGTCATGAATTCTCTCAGAAGGACAAGAATATTCTGGAAGAGGAAAGATCTGTCGATGATGTAAAAGCTGTTCAAACAATATTGACGGAAATGGGATTTTATGATGGGAAAATCGATGGAGTCCTGGGAAAACAAACTCAATTCGCCATCGGCCGCTATCAGAAAGATCAAGGCATTCCCATCACTTGTGTCCTGGACTCCAGAACACTAGAGTTGTTTATGAAGCTTCCATGAAACCTTCCCTCTGAAAATGCACCGATTCGGAGAAATTGGAAACCTGGAATTTTGATTGCGTTGACTTCCTGATTCATGATGATATATTTAAATTGGAAATTGAATTGATTCAATAAAACGCAAAACGCAAAGGGATTATCTTTAAATAAGTGAGTTAATTATGGGAAGATCAAAAGCCAAGGCTCTTTCAAAAGTGTATGACCGGGCAGACTCAATTCCCTTCGATCCGGAAAAGGAAAAATATGTAGTATTTAGTGACTGCCATATCGGCATGCCGGAGTTTGACGAAAATATGGATTTATATCTCCATGCACTCGATTATTATTTCGAAAAGGGATTCAAACTGATCATTACAGGTGATTATGAAGAACTCCACAGATATGGGATCCAGCATCTAAAGGAAAAGTATGGAAAAGTTGTGTATCCCAAAGAAAGAAAATTCCTTCAAGAGGGCCGATATTACCGAATGTTTGGAAACCATGATATAGATTGGAAAGTATCAAAAAGGGTGGAAAAACATCTTCACGACGTAATGCCCGGGTTAAAAATAGTAGAAGGATTAAGGCTCGAATGGAAGGGAAACTCCATATTTTTAACGCATGGGCATCAGGGCGATATAATCAATGATAAATTAGGGATATTTGGCAGAATACTGCTCCGATGGATAGCTCGTCCCTTTGGTTTTTCAAGTGGAACCAGTCCGGCAAAAAACTACAGAAAAAGGAGAAAAGATGAAACAGAATACTACAATTGGGCGAAAAACAACAAAGTTCTTTTTATTGCCGGACACACACACCGGCCAATGTTCGCATCGTTAGCCGAGGCAGATTCTCTTCGTATAGATATTGAGAATCTGCTTAGGCAATACATACACGAAACCAATCCAAATGAAAAAGAAAAAATTCGAGACAAGATAAAAACTAAAAAAATGGAATTTAATGAGGCCATAAAAGATAAAAGCGAAAAAGATCAATGTCTGAGATTGGGAGAAGTCGAGTTGTTCACTCCAAGCTATTTCAATGATGGAAGCTGTCTTCACAAGAGCGGTATCACGTGTATCGAACTTTGTGAAACGAATATAAGATTGGTTTTACTTTATGATAAAAGCAAAAAACGCAATGAACATAAAGATCAAAGAGCTTGGACTATACCGCTACTTCCTGGAGTTGCTACAGCGGCAAATTATATGTATCAGATCCTGGAGGAGGATAAATTAGAGTATGTTTTTGCTCGAATTCAATTTTTAAGTTGAAATTACGGAATTATTATGCCTTAAGAACACTTGAGGATTTGTTTCTGCAATTTGTTGATAGTCATTCTCTCCTAAAGCAGCTCTCAAATTGATACTGAAGGAGCGTTCTGAAATATTTAATTCAGTCATATAAAAATCTGAACCGAACAACACTTTGGAGTTTACTTTCGGATCCTTTAAAATCACTTTTAGCAGCGGCAACAGAGCAACATCATGTAGAGTATAAGAAATATCTGCGTAAACATTGGTATTTTCTTTAATAAGGTCCAGGATCACTGAGAACCAGCTTTTTTCCATACCTTGTCCCCAGGGAGTACGCAAATATTTTTTCCATTCATTCCTGTCCCCAAAGTGGGCTAAACATATCTTTAGCTCCGGGAAGTCCTCTAACAAGAATTTGTAGTTTTCAGGATCCGTATAATATTGTGCGAATCCCTGATTCTTTTTTCTTTTAAGCTTTTTTTCAGTTCTCGGATGAATCAACATATCCTTCGTGATCTTTCCCCTATAATATACCCTTGGAGGAGCGCAATGAGTCATAATCGGGATTTTGTGGGCCTCAGCATATTCATAGCTTGGATACAGCCTTTTATCAAAAGGATAGTAGCCCAATGGAGGACAGATTTTGATCCCTTGAAAATTTTTCTTTTCAATATATTTTTTTACCAGGGCAGTCAGATTAGGTCTTCGGGGGTCGGCACAGATAAAAGGGAAAATTTGGTCAGAATATTTAATTTTTAGATCATAGAGTTCGTTTAACTGTTGTATAAAATCCTGTCGGACTTTTCCAGCTTCAATAAATTCCATATCCATGGAGAGGACAAAAAATTTACTATTTTTTGGATAAAAACCCTTTAATAGCTCAAATATTTCTAATTGAGATTCCCTGTTTCCGATATTCATAAAGGAAGCGAATCTATCAAAAATATCGTTTGTGCTTCGGGGATTAATCCTGTTTAGAAGCCTACCCAGCCATCGGCTCATGCGCCGTTTACTTAAGAATCTGATTAACCCAAAAGGCAAGAAATGGACGGGGACAATCTTATTAGTAAAAACATGCGAGTGACAGTTAAAGATACTTTCTATTTTATTGTTCAAGAGGGATACCTGATCTTTTCAAATAGTTTTGAGGCATTTGTAAATACACAATCATCAAATCCCATCTCTCTTATCACCAGATAGTTTTTATCGAGAAGGTTCTTCATGAACAGAAGTTTCGCTATAAATCCAAACCATCTGAAAAAATTCATGCTTTTATTTAAAGTGATTTCGAAAACTGGGATTGGATAGTCACTTCCATAGAGCAGTCTCTCGGGGGGAATTCTTTCCACCATCTGCATTATCTCTTTAATATATTTTTTTCTAAACGGCGTACAGACAGCAGAAAGGTCGGCATAAAGGTTCCATCCGAACTCTTCATCTTTTTCGAAAAGCTTGAGGAACTCATCCCAATCGTCATGATATTCCCTATCGAAAATTCCCCAGAAAGGCATGGCACAGTGGGCAATAATGACAGTTACGCCCTCATCTAAAGCCATGCGGAGGTACTTGGGATTATTGTATTCATCATAAGTATGGTCTGCGGTGGGAATGGAATATTCCGGGCCGCAGTGGCAGAGTAGCGGCAGTTGATGCTCGACCAACTTCTTATAGAAAGGAACACATTTTGCGTGTTCCGGGTTGATCATCTGGGCTGAAGGAATCCACTTACACAGAACAGCTCCCTTTTCGAGGCAGTCGTCAAGCGCTCTATTCCAGTCATTGCGATACGGGTGTACAGAAGCTCCGAAAAGAACACGGCTGTTCTGTTTTGCTAAATCAGCAATATAACTGTTGGGAACATACAGGTTGGTTTTTTTTGGAAGGGCGGTTCCGTTTTCATCGTAGACCTGATCAAATGCCAGGACAACACTTTTATCCGTATATTTCGAGTCGTTTATAACTTTAAGCAGGTGTTTTCGGACTAAGTGGATATCGACCTTCTTGAATAGAGAGTTGGTTATGAGAAGCATGGCATAATAAGCAGGCTGCTTTGTAAATTCCTCAGACCAGTAGCAGCCGCTCTGTTCGTCCTTTGGAGCACCGAAATGAATGTGGACATCGATGACATTGTTTTTCATTTTCCTTCCTGCCTATCTGTAGAACGAAACGTTTAGTCTGAATAATGTTTTTCTTAGTTGCTGGTGTACAAATTTTATGGGAAATCATTTTCCCGGTCAACTTTTTCCTAACAATGAAATTGTCACATTTTCTTCTTTTGCTGTATTTGAGTTGACTCCTTTTTTATTCTTGATTTACAATGACTCACGGCTTTGGAATGAGCAAAATAATAAATCGTCGAAAATTTCTATCTGTTTCGGCTTTGACTGGTTATTCTCTGTATGTAAAAGTGGGAAATCCCCTTTTTGGCCAACAAAATAAGAATTTCAAAGAATTTAATTGTTTGGCGCCAAAAAATTCGTCTCCTGGTTCAATAGATTACGAACCCAACATGAGGCTTGTGGATATTGACTGCGATGTGCTTGTGGCCGGCGGAGGTATGGCTGGCGTATGCGCAGCAATTTCTGCAGCACGGAATGGTGCAAAAGTCCTCTTGGTTCAAGATCGTTCTCGATTAGGAGGGAATGCCAGCAGTGAGATCGGGATGCATATTGTCGGTGCAGATTCTCATGGGAGCCAAGCAGGTTGGCGAGAAAGCGGTTTGATTGAAGAACTGCGCTTGCAAGATGCGGCATGTAATCCACAGCGTGCATGGGAATTGTGGGATTTGCTGCTCTATGATAAGTGCATAAATGAGCCTAATATAACACTTCTTTTAGACAGTACCCTCTATTCAGCAGAAAGGAAATGCAACAAGATCCAGACTGTAATGGTACGTTGTGATAAAACCGAACACCTTTACAGAGTGAAAGCTCAAATATATTGCGATTGCACTGGAGACAGCCGTTTAGCTCTGGAAGCGGCTGCAGAATACCGAGTGGGGAGAGAAAATAAGGGGTTATTTGGCGAATCTCTGGCAGTTGAGAAAAAAGATTCAAAGACTCAAGGATCCAGTATTTTGTTTACGGCCAAAAAACATGATAAATCCATTCCTTTCAAACCGCCTGTCTGGGCCCGTAAAATAACAAAAAAACAGCTGCGTTTCCGGCCCATCAGTTCCTGGGAATATGGATATTGGTGGATTGAACTAGGCGGAATGCTGGATACAATTCGCGATAATGAACAGCTTCGATTCGAATTGCTGAGTGTTGTACTGGGTGTTTGGGACTACATCAAAAATAGTGGAGACCATCCTGACTCATCTCATTGGGCGCTAGAGACAGTAGGCATGATTCCAGGGAAAAGAGAATCACGCCGCATACTGGGTGACCATATTTTGACTCAATCTGATTTAGAGGGCGCGTGGAAAATGTTTGGAGATGGAGTAGCCATGGGCGGTTGGGGAATGGATGATCATCCACCCGAGGGATTTGATGCGTCGGAAAAACAACCTTTTAAGTCGATTCCCCTGCCCGAACCGTACAACATTTCGTTTGGAGCTTTGTATTCAAGAAATATTTTCAATTTAATGATGGCCGGCAGAAACATCAGTTGTTCGCATGTTGCATTCTCTTCTACGCGAGTTATGGCCACCTGCAGTGTAATAGGCCAGGCTGTGGGAACAGCAGCAGCGGTTTGTGTTAAGAACCATCTTCTTCCCCGAGAATTAAGAGCGAACAGCGTGCAGATGCAAAATTTACAGCAAACACTTTTACGAGACGACCAAACGATTAGAAATGTGAAAAATCAGGATTCGATGGATGTAGCCAGAAAGGCAGAGGTATCGGCTTCTTCATACATTAACAATGCCAGGCCGGAACATATTATCAATGGAATAACGCGAGATATGCCGGGTGAAT
>CAZLLG010000069.1:0-2421 GCA_964560275.1 uncultured Eubacteriales bacterium
ATTGGCTGGATTTGTCAAAGCGGCTCGAATGGCCTGGAAACTGACTGTGATTAATGCGATCGTTAAAGCAACAGCCATGGCTGCCAAAAAGATAATAGCATTGAGATTCGTTCTGTAGGCATAGCTCTGAAGCCAGTTTCGCATGAGAAAATAGGCGGCGGGGATGGCGACGACATTTGATAAAAAGACAAGAATAAAAAATTCCTTGCAGAGCATCAAAGTGATATTTGGTGCGCTGGCTCCCAGAATCTTGCGGATGCCGATTTCTTTTGTCCTCTGTTCGGCCGTAAAAGAGGCCAGGCCGAAAAGACCAAGACATGCAATGAGAACAGCTAGAATAGCAAAATATTTGAGCAGCGTCCCGATTCTTTCCTCTGTTCTGTACATGCTGTCGACACGTTCATCCAAAAATGTGAATTCGAGAGGATAATTGGGCACAATCCGTTTCCAGGTGTCTTCGAGATACTTTGTAGATGCTGTTAAATTCCCGGGGGCAAACCGGATGAGCATGACTTGAAAATATTCGGGAAAAATAGCTATGGCTAGCGGTTCGATTGTACTGCGTACAGATTGAAAGTGGAAATTTTTCATGACTCCCACAATCGTTCCGTTTCTTCCTTGAAAGCTGAATCGTTCACCGATGACGGAGTCTTTATCCATGATTTTAGCCACTTCCTCATTGACAATAAATGATGTGGATAAATCCGCAGGGAATTCATTAGAGAAACTTCGTCCTTCTGCCATTTCAATCTTGAGAGTTTCGATATAGTCAAAGTCCACCGCGCTGTTGCTGATAAGAATATTAAAATCAGGATCTTTCCCATCCCAATCGGCACCGCCAGAGTTGCTGCCGATATTGGTGGGGATATGGCTGGATGCAGTAACACCCAGAATACGAGGATCCTTAGTCAATTCTGTCTTTAACGTTTCATAGGAATCTCCTATATCCCCTCTGAGAATCACATAGAGAAGCTGTTCTTTATCCCATCCTAGACTTTTCTGTTTCATATAGCTGAGTTGTTTATAGACGATGGTTGTTCCTATGATGAGAAGGATGGAGAGCGAAAATTGAACCACAACAAGCACTCTTCTAAAAGTCGAGCTTGCTGCCCCGGATTTTAAACCGCCCCTGAGGACTTTTACAGGTTGAAAGGTGGATAGAAATAGAGCAGGATAACTCCCTGCTAAAACACCGGTAAAAATTGTTAGACCGATCAATCCCAATAGCAATGGGCCAATTCCTGTGACATTCCAGGTCATTTCTTTCCCAGCGAGTTTGCTGAACACAGAAAGCAGGATTGACACAAGGATTATGGCGAAGACTAAAGCGATAAAGGCATACACCACCGACTCTCCATAGAACTGCCGTATAAGGTGATGTTTTTGTGCGCCAACGACTTTGCGAAGCCCCACTTCTTTGGCACGATTTGCAGAGCGGGCCGTGGAGAGATTCATAAAATTGATGCAGGCAATAAGGAGTACAAACACCGCGATTACGGAAAAGATATAGACGTACTGGATAGCTCCTGGATCTCGGTCCCACCCAAAATAGGCATGCAGGTGGATTCGGATAAAAGGCATCAAGATGAGAGTTGTGCCTCCCTGTGGACCATGCGTTTTGAGGAAATCTCGGATTTTTTCGTTGACCTGATATTCTGTGACATTGTCATGCAGTCGAACAAATGTTTGGATGGAATTTGTCCCCAAACTTTCTACAGTATCTTTGGTAACTTTGAGAAATTCATAGGGGATCAAAAAACCGAACTGCAGGATGGAATTATGAGGAAGTTTCTCTAAGACGCCTGTCACTAAAAAATCAAACTCGTTGTTGATTGAAATTGTCTTTCCAAGGGAATTTTTAGAGCCGAAATATTTTTCACTCATCTCTTTTGAGATAACGATGGAATAGGGGGATTCAAGGGCAGCATCTACTGTTCCCAGCGCTAATGGAAAAGCGAACATCTTAAGAAAAGAGGGGTCGACGGCTCTGATGTTATTCTCGAAAAAAACGTTATCCTCATTTCTTAGAAGTTTTCCTCCGGCATACACATACCTGGTGACCTCTTCAATTTCCGGGACTTCGTCCTTGAGCATGGGAGCTAACGGATAGGGTGTCACAGTCACATGGTAAACCCTGCCTGAGTAATCCTGGTTTTCTTCCACCCTATAGAGGTTCTGGGCGTTTGGGTGGAATCTGTCATAGCTCAATTCATCCAAAACCCAGATTGTTATCAAAAGGCAACAGGCCATTCCCACAGCAAGCCCGGTGATATTGATAAAAGAATAGCCTTTATGTTTTTTGATATTTCTCAGGGCAATTAATATATAGTTTTTAAGCATGCTTACTACCTCCAATAAACAACTAAAAATCAAATATTGCTATATCACCTTTATAGATAGAGATTTTATCATTTTTATTCG
>CAZLLG010000069.1:2431-13754 GCA_964560275.1 uncultured Eubacteriales bacterium
CTTTATGTTTTTTGATATTCCGCAGTGCGATTATAATGAAATTCTTGATCATGGCTCCTCCTTAAAACAGACAACGGTTAACTCTTAGATTGAATAATCATGATGTCTAACAATAAGACTCGGTATAGGAGCAAAGAGTTGACGAGAAATAAAAATATTTTGTGCACCATTCTATTGAAATGTTGATGCTTCACATAAAGTTATACGTATTTCCCCTCGTAAATGTTTCGGTTCTATGACATGCAGAAAAAGACATGACTTCAAGGCGTACTGGTACTGATACGGATTCTTTTTGAGGGTTGAAAAACTTAGCTGACGAAATGAATTATGCGTCCACTTTCTGTTTGATTTTGTAGAGTACGGTTCCGAGATAGCCACCTTCGTTGATTTCAGCAATATACATGCCCGGCTGAAAATACGCCGTTCTTTTTAACATCGGTTCGGACAATGTCTCTAGTAACGCTGCAGCTTCCCAGTCCTTGTTGCTGTCACTCAAGAGGATAGGTGCGTTCCCTTGAACTAGTTTTTCCAAGATGTCTCTTAAACTCATATTGTCTTCTCCTAAGGTGTCACTTACTATATACGCAATTGAACGACTTTTGGTTGCTATATATTTAAAATAATTTTCGTTCTTTATTTCGGATTGAATTCAACACAAAAATTAAAATGCAAGTATTGTGCCAATTTGGAGAATCTGGGGAACAAATTAGCTTATCAATCCGGACATGTAAGGATATGTCCGAAGATGTACATGTTCTGTCCGGAAGCGTACATTCGAAACAGGGGGAGGACAGTACAAACGTGTCCCCGGCCAAACTTCTCTATCAGCCTCTGAACGAGTTACTTCTTATGCTATTTTAGCATCGGATCTATGCGTACTGTCAGTGGTTTGACGATCGTTTTCCCTTCTGTGATGAGAGTCACTTTATACACTCCTGCATCGGCGCGGATACTGTTGAGCTCATTAGTTCTTCTATTTATTCCCGCAAATCTTTGTCCTCGGGCTTCAAGGGAATTGGACAGCTTTTCACCAATTTCACGCCGTTCTTCCCATTCTGTTGCTTTCAGATACAAATCGAGTAATTTCTGTTCGTCATCGTTGAGTTCAGGGGGATTGAAAGAATAATTCCATACGTAACGGTTGAGACCTGGATTTCCTTCCAGTTTGACCGTGAGTTTCATCTCACCACTCATGTCTGTGATCTCGAGTGTTGCATCCTTGACTTCTGCTCCGAGCTTATAGTGGACAAGAGCTCCCCGAGGTGGATTTTCACCCTGAAAGAGAAACTGGCCTCGTGATCCTCCCCGGCTGAATGATGTCCACATAGTGGCCGGGCGTGAATCGAAGAGATATGCCGGAGATGAAGATGCTGTCTTTGTCATCTGCTGGAGGGCGGAGATGTCGTCACAGATCCAGATGCCGCGTCCATGAGTTCCGATGATCAGATCTTTATAGAGTGGATGGATGATGAGGTCATGAACTGCAACGGTGGGCAGGTTGTTCATAAATCGTTCCCACTGTGCACCCCCATTGAGAGAGACAAACAAACCAAATTCGGTCCCTACAAAAAGAAGGTTTCTGTTGATGGGGTCTTCACGAATGACATAGGCCACCTGCCCATCGGGAAGATTGTTGGAGATATTTGTCCATGTTTGTCCAAAATCCGAGGTTTTAAAGACCCAGGGAATAAAGTTGTCGCTCCTGTGGCCGTCAAAAGTGACATAACACGTGCCCTCATGAAAATGAGAGGCCTCCACGCGGCTGACCCAGATGCCCTCTGGGACATCCTTGAAGTTTGCCCGGACGTTTGTCCAAGTCTTTCCCCCGTTCCGTGTCACCTGGACATTCCCATCATCTGTCCCGGCCCACAAAAGCTCCGGTGCCATCGGTGATTCGGAGATTGTGACAACAGAGCAGTGATTTTCCGCCCCGGTCATATCCAAAGTCAGGCCACCGGTCTGCCGATTCATTTTAACGGGATCCTGTGTAGAGAGATCAGGACTGATAATTTCCCAGGTGTCGCCTTTGTTCATGGTTTTAAACACAAAGTTGCCGCCGAAATATACGGTGTCACGGTGATGTTCAGAGGGAATGATCGGACAATTCCAATTGAAACGGAAAGGATTATTGTCTCCCCATCCCGCCTCTTTTTGAAGATCGAGGATTTCTTGCGTGACATAGTCGTCATAATTGACCACATTATTTTGACGAGGCCGTATGGATTGACCCCTGCGTGTTTCGATATTGACCCGGCTGATACTGCCCTGCTGGCTTTCTACATAGACCGTGCGCCAGTCGTTGGGATCCGGTGCGGAATAAAATCCATCGCCGCCGCCAATCCTGAACCAATGATCGGTGAGAATGCCCTGGCTGTCCCTGCTGTTCGAGGGACCTCCCCAGGTACCGTTGTCCTGCAGCCCGCCGTAGACATAGTAGGGATCGCGGTTGTCAACCCCTATGGCATAGAATTGACTGAGAGGAAGATTATCGAAAAAGAGATAATTTTTTCCATGATCGTGTGTCAGGGCTGCGCCGCCATCATTACCGATATAGTAGCGGTCCTTGTCGGTGGGATCTGACCAGATGGCATGGTAGTCTCCATGGATTCCTGTGTTCTGCCGCTCGAGGGTTTTTCCCCCGTCATAGGAGATGAGATAGCCTCCTGTGACAACATAGACGATTTTGTCGTCAATGGGATTGAGGAAAATGTGGTTGTAGTAAAAAGGCCGGTTGAAGTAGCGGTTCACATACTGCCAGGATTCACCACTGTCTTCACTTCTGTAAATACCGGAGCCCAGCTTGGTCATATCTTTGTATTCGGGATTTTCTGATCCATCGGGCAGATTTTCACGGGGTTGAAAACCATGTTCGACGAATGCCATCAATACATTGGGTTTAGTTCTACAGACTGCGAGACCGATTTTCCCGGTGTCCCCTTTGGGAAGGCCGTTGGTCAGTTTTTCCCAGGACCGGCCACTGTTTGTGGATTTAAAAATTCCGCCGTTTGGCCCACCGCTGTCGAAACGGTACGGCCTCCTGAGTCTCTGCCAGAAACCGGCATAGAGGATGTCAGGATTTGCTGGATCCATTATGAGTTCGATGGCGCCTGTTTTCCCGTCATCGGGCAGCCCGCCTTTGACTTTTCTCCAAGTTTTTCCGCCATTGGTTGTTTTAAAAAGTCCTCTTGTTCCGGAATATCCCCAGAGATGACCTCCGGCAGCCACAAAAACTGTATCCGGATCTTCAGGATGAGTTATAATTTTAGAAATGGAATGGGTTTCTTTGAGACCCATGTGTGTGAAGGTCTTGCCTCCGTCTATAGATTTGTAGATGCCATCTCCCCAGGCTATGCTGTTCCTGGGATTTTTCTCTCCTGCCCCGACCCAGATGATGTCAGGATTCTTCTGAAAGATGGCGACATCTCCAATAGAGGCCGACCCGTAAGTGTCAAAGATGGGCTCAAAAGTAGTGCCTGCATTGACTGATTTCCATACACCACCTGATGCAGACCCGATGATGACAAAGGTGAAATCATTGTCCAGGGCCTCGATGTCCGAGATTCTTCCCGACATATTAGCCGGCCCGATGTTCCTCCATGGGAATGCCTTTGCGATTCCCTTGGCTTCCATCTGAGCATAGGCGGAACCTGCCGTAAAAATCGTGAGTAGCAGACAGAAAATACCCAGTACACCTAGTGATTTCTTTCCCTTAAAATCCATCTCTTCCTCCTTGAAATTTAATTGATTGAGTTTCATAGCTCCGAAAGGCCATTCGGATTTATCATCGTGCAAAGAATAATATAATAGAAAATTAATTTTATCAAACGCAAAAAGTAAAAAGTAAATTCTCGTTGACCCAAGGAATGAAATCCTGTAAACAAAAAGACAATGGAAAGAGGGACTGGATCTTTTCGTTTTTTTTCCAATCTCAAGGAGATTCTGAATAAACCGCTGCCTGGTTTGACTGCCCAGTTGAATATGGTTACCGATCCCCGCCCCGGAAATCAAGTGTATACAGAGGTGCAGGATTCATGCAAAAGAGCGGGGGTTCTCGTTCTCCTTTATCTTAAGGATAGGCGTGTGTTTGTCGTTCTCACGCGTCGTACTGACTTGGTCGAGCGCCATCAGTCCCAAATATCTTTCCCTGGAGGCCGTCAGGATGAGGGAGAAAGTCTCGAACAGACTTCTTTAAGAGAAACAAAAGAAGAACTCGGGATCCAATCGGCTGCGATCCAGATACTCGGCAAACTGACACCGCTCTATATTCCTCCTACCAATTACTGTATCTATCCAGTTGTAGCGCAGATGAAAGGATCGCCTCAATTTAAGCCTTCTCCGTATGAAGTGGCAGAAGTGCTAGAAATTCCTCTTGATCATCTCCTAGATCCGCAAACGTTGAGGCGGGAAATATGGACTCTGCACGGTACACAGGTCGAGGTTCCTTTTTTTTCCTTCAATGATCATAAAATTTGGGGAGCGACGGCAATGGTTCTTGCTGAGTTTGTCGAGATAACCAAAAACATTAAAGGATGGAGGGGACATGAAGATTTATAATCGCCGGGATTTCATGAAAAATATGGGCATGGGTTTGGCTTCTGCGGCTGTTTCAAGCTGCAAATCTCGTTCTGAATCAAAATCAAATAGAACCTTGATCAGACAGCCTAACGTTCTATTCATCTCTGTCGATGACCTCAACGATTGGATCGAACCCTTGGGAGGGCATCCTCAGGCAAAAACTCCAAATTTAAACCGTCTGGCAGAACAGGCTGTAAATTTCACACATAATTACTGTGCATCCCCCTCATGTAATCCCTCTCGAACTGCGTTATTGACCGGAATTCACTGTTACAATTCCGGGATGTACTCAAACTATCAAGTCTGGAGAGAGATTCTTCCCGATGCTTCGACTCTTCCCCGGTATTTTTCATCCAATGGATACTGGGCCGGAGGTGCAGGTAAAATATTCCACAACAATATGCCTGATCCTCAATCCTGGGATGATTACTTCCCTTCAAAAGAGAGGCACATGCCTCGATATTTTTATCCCAAACCAGGCGAAACCGTGAATATGCCCCGTTTTAAAGACATGTATGGTGATTTTGACTGGTCTCCGATTGAAATTCCCGATGAGGAGACCGGTGACTTCAAATCCGTCGATTGGGTTTTGCAGCAGTTGCAGAAAGAAAACCGTGATCCGTTTTTTCTTGCTTGCGGGATCTATCGGCCTCATGTCCCTTGGTATGTGCCTCAAAAATATTTTGATATGTTCCCATTGGAATCTGTTCAACGTCCTAAAGTCCTAGACCACGACCTCGATGATGTGGGAGAAAGGGCACGCGAGCTGGCCTCTCGGGCCGGAAACTATCACTCTCATGTTTTAGAGGCAGGGGAGTGGAAAAAAGCTGTTCAGGGCTATCTTGCTTCTATCGCCTACGCCGATGCGATGGTGGGCAGGCTTCTCGATGCACTCGAGTCCAGCGCGTATGCCCAAAATACAATTGTTGTACTCTGGTCGGACCATGGATGGCAGCTGGGGGAGAAGGAGCACTGGAGAAAATTTGCACTTTGGGAAAATGTCCTCAAAACCGTCTTTATGATTAAAGTGCCTAAGGGTTGTGTTGGCCTTCCTGATGGATCCAAGTCCGGCAGCCGATGTGACCGCATCACGTCGTTGATGGATATCTATCCAACGTTGGTAGAGTTGTGTGGCCTGCCGCAAAATGAAGGATTGGATGGGCACAGCTTGGTTCCGCTTCTGAAAAATCCCAAAATCAAATGGGATTATCCGGCTATATCCACCTATGATATCTCTGAATTTTCTATCCGTACGGAAAGATGGAGGTATACCCGGTACATCGATGAGAGTGAAGAACTCTATGACCACAACAGGGATCCTGAAGAGTGGACAAATTTAGCTCAAAATCCCGAATATCAAAAAGTAATAAAGAGAATGTCCGAATTTATCCCCAAAAATCCTGCCCCTGTAAAAGATACGTCCTACGAGCTTATGCCTCATCATATCCCTCCCTTGAAGAGCAAGGAAGAATATTTTTTAAAGAGAAAAGGAACAAAGAAATGAGGAGTCAATAATAATGAAATTCCGAGTGACTCTATGCTGTATAGCCTTACTTTTGATTGCTCATCCCATCCTCTCTGCTCAAGAGTATGCACCTACGTGGAATTCTCTGGACTCGAGGCCAATTCCGGAATGGTTTCTGGATGCAAAATTTGGAATCTTTATCCATTGGGGTGTCTATTCTGTGCCCGCATGG
Organism: uncultured Eubacteriales bacterium; assembly: GCA_964560275.1. Taxonomy (GTDB): domain Bacteria; phylum Acidobacteriota; class Aminicenantia; order Aminicenantales; family Aminicenantaceae; genus JAUWVG01. The sequence goes on from CAZLLG010000069.1 coordinate 8,704, forward strand.
CGGAAAGTAACCGAGGGGCGCTATGCGTCCTATGCCGAATGGTATTATGCCCGCGTAATGTTTGATAGAGAAGGGGGAGGGGAAGAGTTCCACATCCAAAACTATGGTAAAGGTTTTGAATACCGGGATTTTGCACCTTTTTTTAAGGCGGAACTATATGACCCAAATGATTGGGCAGAATTGTTTTTGCGATCCGGTGCCAAATATGTCGTTCTCACCTCCAAACATCACGATGGTTACTGCTTATGGCCGACAAAAAGCCCATATAAAAAAGGGTGGAACAGCATTGATATTGGGCCTAAGCGTGATTTACTTGGAGAACTCACCTTGGCCGTCAGAAAGAAAGGCCTGAAAATGGGTCTGTATTATTCAATTATCGAATGGGAATCCACTTGGACCCATCGCACAGAAAGTGGATATTTTATTCCTAAATATCTGGTGGACAAATACAAAATTCCAGAAAATGAATATATCGACGATTTTATGATACCTCAGCTGAAGGACCTGGTTAAAACCTATCAACCAGCGGTGATTTTTAGTGACGCAGGCGAATGGGATAGAACGGCCGAAGAATGGAAAACCCTGGATTTTCTAGCCTGGCTGTACAACAGCGCTCCAAATAAAAATGAGGTGGTCGTCAACGACAGGTTCGGAAAAGACATGCCCGGAAAACATGGGGATTATTTTTCGAGTGAGTACCAGGATGCCGATGGAGTGGGAATCAGTCATCCCTGGGAAGAAAGCCGGGGTGTCGGAGGATCGTATGGATTTAATCGAGATGAAGATATCGATGATTACAAAACATCGGAAGATCTGGTGCATGAGCTCATCGACATCGTAAGCAGAGGAGGGAATCTGCTATTGAATGTCGGGCCCACGGCAGATGGCCGCATTCCTGTCATAATGCAGCAGCGCCTCGTCGATATAGGCAGTTGGTTGAGCATCAACGGTGAGGGCATTTATGGGACGCGGATTTGGACAAAAGCCGCAGTCAATCGAGCGAAAGATCCATCTCTATTTTTTACAAAGAAGGGGAAGACTCTTTATCTGATTTGCACAAAATGGCCCGAAAACAGTGTTTCCATTGAGGGCAGCGAAAAAACATCTGAAACACGAATCTCTTTACTGGGTTTTAATGGAAAAGTGGAATGGGAAAGCAAATCAAATACAATCCTAATTGACCCTCCTGCTGTAACACCGGCTGATATCCCTTGCCAATATGCCTGGATATTCAAGATAGAACACATCATAGATTGAATATGGTTATTCTAAACAAGGACATTTCGGCTGGCGTATAACCATAAGACAGAATGAAAAACATCCCTACATTACTGCTCCTTTTGTGTCTTTGTTTTGTTGTTTCGTGTGGAAAGGCAAAGAAAAAGCCGGACGGAAAGGATTATGTGCTCGATAATATTTCCCGTGTGACTCTCTTTTTCGATCTGTACAACCATACACAGGGATTTTTGAAGAGTTTTGAAAAGAGGGCCTTCCAGGGTGAAACCTTAAAATTGCATATCGATCAGTTCGATGTTAATGGAGTGGACGAACGGCGGATAGTTGTTAGGGAAGGCCGAATGTGGAGGCGAGTTGCGTACAGCCGTTTAGGTGAGTGTGAACTCATAGCTCCAAAAACGGACACTTACTACACCATTTATCTGATGAATGAGTCCCATGGAGCCGATTATCGAGTCGTCGACGTAAGAGTGGGATTGTATGAGGGAAATCTGCAGTTTCCTCGAAAAATGAAATGGTTTATAGAAAATCGAGATGGATTTGAAGGCCCCGTTGAACCCTTGAGGGAAGCCATTCAAGATTTAAATGAAGCCTTAGATTATCCCTGGGCCTCATATGGTCAGTTCCTCCAGGTGAGAAATAAGAGCGAAGCTCATTTCTTCGTGGGGTACGGCTACTGTCAGGATCAATACGGATGGCACACCGCAAAATGGGCAGGAGTCAATCCCAAACACAGTTTAACAAAGATCTTCATGCTCGAAACCTTTCTGGAAGAGGTGTTTGAGCTGGTGACAAGTACGGAAAACATCGGTGAGAAGGATTCTGTGAGCATTATCGCCGATCCAAAAACAGGCCATCTCAATGCAGTGGGCAGGGACCTCTTTGCCTATCTGTTTATCAAGGATGTCAAATAGTCGTGTGGCGTGTTTGGAAGCTATTTGCGGATTTTTAGTTTTTCATAGTAATCTTGGTGGTAATCCTCAGCTTGGTAGAAGACATCGGCGGGATTGATTTTTGTGGCGATGGGTTTGCGAAATCGTTTGGAGTTTTCTACGTTCTTGATGAATACTTCGGCCTCTTTTTTTTGAGAAGGGGAATGATAGAAAATAACCGATCTGTACTGTGTTCCGACATCAGGTCCTTGGCGGTTGATTTGAGTGGGATCGTGGAGGCTGAAGAAGTGCTCCAAAAGCTCCTTGTAGCTGACGACCGAAGGATCAAAAGTGATTTCAATGGATTCGGCATGCCCTGTTTTTCCTGTGCAGACTAATTGATATGTAGGATTCTTAATGTCTCCACCCGTATAGCCAACACGGGTTGATAAGACTCCCTTGATCTGGCTGAATTTATGTTCCACTCCCCAGAAACATCCGGCTGCAAATGTGGCGATAGCCTCCTGGGCGGATGTGTTTGCTTCCGCGGATTGGAAATCCAGCGCAACTGAGTTTATGCAGTAGCGTTCTCCCGTTGGAGCAGGTCCGTCATCAAAAACATGTCCCAGGTGGGATCCGCATGTTGCACATCTGACCTCAATACGCTTCATACCGAGAGAGTTATCCGCATGGAGATCAACACTTCCGTTATCAATAGCGGCAGAGAAACTGGGCCATCCACATCCATGATCGAATTTTTCTTCTGAATTAAACAAGGGTGTCTCACAGGCCGCACATAAGTAGGTTCCCTCTTCGAAAAACATGTTGTACTTCCCTGTAAAGGGACGTTCTGTGCTGCTTTTCCGCAGCACCTTATACTGTTCAGGCGTGAGTATTTTTTTCCACTCTTTGTCTGTTTTTTTTATCTGAGTTTTCACTTTAACATCTCCATCGGTCTTGTTTTCTTGCAGATAATTTGCGTTCAGGAATGCCATTCCAACAAAAGCAATTGTCATCGTTATAAGGAGGAAAAATCGAGATTTCATTTTAACTCCTTTGTGCATTTAATTACACTATTATTATAGGGTATATGTATTAATGTGTAAATAGGTATTCCGAAAGGGGATACTTTTTTATTGGTTGTCTATTTTCCGAGAAGTTTGGACTCCCAGAATTTGAGGTGTTCGGCCGAACTTGAATGTTCAGTCAATCCTTTATTATCCATCCATTTTTGAAATTGTGCAGCCATTCGTAAATCCCAATATTCTTTATCTTCTTGAGGCTCAGGGATTTCGCCCTTGTCTCCTGTTTTTTCTATCCAGTTATTTAAAGTTTCTCGCATTTCTTTAAGAGTGCTTTCAAATGAAAAGTTGTCGGCCAAATTCTGAAGTTCGAAAGGATCGTTTCTTAAGTCATAAAGTTCTTCTTTGGGTTTGTTCGGGGCCAGAAACCTTTCCTGTTGGGGAGTCAATTGCCCTTGTTTTTGAAGCACTTGGAGAAGAGAAACGACAGGATACTGGTTCTTTTTGTAGGCGTTAAACTGCGTGTAAGGTGTTTCAGGGTTGAAATTACGGATATACTTATATGAGCTGGTGCGAATGCAGCGGATGCGGTCATCGGTTTCATCACATCTGTCTCTTGCGGCCACGATATAATCCCGTTTCCCGTTAATCTGGCCGTTGTGTTTCATAAAAGAATGTCCGTCTAAAAAAGGAGGGACTTTTATTCCAGCAAGGGTCATGGCCGTTGGCCCCATATCGATGAGGCTCACAAGTGTGTTGTCTACAGTTTGTCTTCGGATGTGTCCAGGCCAGCGTACAATCAAGGGGACTCGTATTCCTCCCTCATAGAGCCACTGCTTATCCCAGACATGGGGTCGTCCATGATCGCCAAAATAGAAGACGATGGTGTTGTCTTCCAATCCCTCTGTTTTAAGGCGGAATAGAATTTTCCCTATTTGTCTATCGAGAACCTGGAGGGATTCAAGGTAGTCGGCCCAGTCCCTGCGGCTGAGTGGAGAATTGGGGTACATGGGAGGGAGGCTCACGTCTTCAGAGTTGATGGGATTCTCTTCGTCCCTCTCAAAGGGTCTGTGTGTCAACCTGAGATTGATCATTGCAAAAAAAGGCTGACTGTTTTTCCTTTGATTCCAATCAGTTCCATCGTAAGGGTCGCCGTTGACTAAAAAATTCCAGTCTGTTTTTCCTGTCCCTGGAACACCCGGGGCAGGAGTTGTCACGTTTGCTGTGAAGTAGCCCGCTTGACGAAAGTATTCCGTAAGAACTTTGAAAGGTTCTTTCAAAAATATTTTGTTGCGTGTGCGGTGCTGATGAGCAGTAATTGAGGTTTGGTACATTCCTGTCATAAGGGCTGATCGGGCAGGAGAGCAGACAGGACAGCTGGCAAAAGTTTGGGTGAATAATGTGCCTTCACGTGCGAGTTGGTCAAGGTTGGGAGTTTTAACTATAGGATGACCGTAGCAGCTCAGGTCCGGAGATGTGTCTTCAGAGATAATCCAGAGAATATTGGGACGATCTTTGCTTTGACATCTAGAAAAAAGCGTAGACATTGACAATCCGGCCAAACCTGCAGAGCACGATTTGATGAAACCTCGTCTTGTGATCAGATTTTTCATTTGTCGCTGTCTTTGCGAAGGATCATAGTTATGCAGTGCATAGGGCAGACGTCTGCACAGAGGCCGCATCCATAACATTTTTCCCTGTGGTCGACAAGTTCCCCATCCTTAATTTCACGTGCTTTGAAATAACAGACGTCTACACAACTGCCGCAGGCAATGCAGGCTTTGGTGTTGGTCTCTTCGATAAAATTGCCTTTTTCGCAGACTTCGTCCGGATTTTGAAAAAAAGAGCAGCAGTCGGAGCAGCAGAAACAAATTCGAAGGATTTTTGAGGAGTTTTATTTATCGAAAAATGGCCTGGAGAC
>CAZLLG010000070.1:0-13704 GCA_964560275.1 uncultured Eubacteriales bacterium
AAAACAGTTTTCTTTCCTTAGGAGAAAATTGAACAAGCTGTTCAACCACAGAAGGGGACATTTTTTTTTCGCTCACAAGACCTTTCTCTTTACTGCTCATACGAGATGTTTTCAAGTAGAGATCGTAATAGTCATATGTCGGAGGAATTCCCAAAAGAGGAAGATATCTTTGGATTATACTTTCTTCAGTTTCGCCGAATTTCTTTAATCGGTTCAAAATTTCTGCCCGCTCGATCAGATCGAAATCCCGTGTGGATAAATTCTCAAAGAAGGCCAGTTTAAAACTCTTTAGATCATCCGTCTCTTTACTCATATATACTGGAATTGGAGACCTGGAAAGTTGTTTGCAGGCTAAAATCCTCTTCCATCCTGTGACAGGAACTATAAATCCATTCCGTTGTGTGACTACGGGCGGATAAATCAATCCGACTTCCCGAATGGAATGAGCGAGCTGGTCTATGGAACAAAAAAAAGAAATCCGGAACCGCTTATCGGTCAGATCGATGTCTTCAATCGGAACTTTTTTCATTTTCATACCCCTTATTTTAGTTGAAAATCCCCCACATCTCAAGAATTGGGGCCTGGCTTTGAAGATAGTCCCTAATTAATAATTAATTAGGGACTGTCCCCATTTTTTACCCCATTTTATAATTTTCAAAGCCAGGTCCCAAATGATACAATCATGGGGAATAAATGAGAGAGCAGTCGCTAGCAAAACCTAAGCCTGTAAGAGGTTTCTCCAAAAAAAGGATTATTTACATCCCCATAGATTCACCAACCAGTACTATCCATCGAAATTTTAAAAAATATATCCAAAAAAATAAACAGACTCCCTTCGGCCAAGTATTCCTTTTTAGCGACAAAATCATTCTCTACCAATGCATTAGCTCTCCTTTAGCTGTCTTGTCGCTCGAACGTCTCATCGCCTCCGGTGCCAAAGAAATCATTATCCTTGGATTCTGTGGTTCATTGTTGACTGGATCCAAAATGGGAGATGCCATAAGCATAACCAGGGCTATTTCAGAAGAGGGTACATCCAGACACTATTTCCCTCGGAAGCGGTCGTTTTCGCCTTCCCCTTCTCTTCGGAACTGGATTGAAGCAAAACTGGACTCACAAAAATTGGATTACAACCAAAATACTTTAGTCACAACAGATGCACCCTTTCGTGAAACTCGATCCTGGCTAAAAGAGAAACAGCAGCAAAATATCGGCTGCGTAGACATGGAAACATCCGCAGTCTTTGCTCTAGCGGACTATTACGGTCTCCAAGCCGCAGCATTGATGCTGGTCAGTGACATTCTTACTGAGGAAAAACACAAAATTGGATTTTTCAGTCCCCTTTTGCATAAAAATATTAATAAATATTTCTTACCGTTTATCCTCGAAGAAGAAAAAAATGAAGCCTAAAGTTCTTATCACCCACAACCTGTTTCCTGAAGTCCTCGTTTTTCTCAAGGAACATGTTGAATATGAGATTGGAAAACCCGATGGGGATATTTCAAAAAAAGATCTTTTAAAAAAAATAACCGATAAGGACGGACTGCTCCCCCTTCTCGTAGACACGATCGATAAAGATGTTCTAAATGCTGCACTATCTCTGAGAATCATCGCAAACTGCGCCGTAGGTTACAACAACATCGACATCACTTCTGCAAAAGAGAAAGGAATTATGGTCACCAATACACCCAGAGTACTTACAGAGACAACGGCAGAGCTGACATGGGCACTCATCTTTGCGGTGGCAAGAAGGATTCCTCAAGCCCATATTTATACTCAAGATAATCTCTATAGAGGTTGGGCGCTTGATCTTTTTTTGGGACAAGAACTCCATGGGAAACGCCTCGGAATTGTTGGCATGGGGCGAATAGGGCACGCTGTAGCGAGTAAAGCCAAGGCTTTCAACATGGACATTGTCTATCATGATCCCTCCGTAAAACTCAGTCCTGAAGAACAAGCCGGTCTCCGAGCCACTCCACTTTCTCTAGAAGGTCTGCTGCGTACATCCGATATCATCACTCTCCATACAACACTCACACCTAAAACTTTCCATCTGATCTCCGGAAAAAATATCCATTTAATGAAAAAAACGGCCATACTCATCAATGTATCCAGAGGTCCAGTAGTAGAAGAAAGGGCTCTGGCCGACGCTCTGCAGAAGGGTATGATCTGGGGAGCGGGATTGGATGTCTATGAAGATGAACCAACCATCCACCCAAAGCTGTTCGGTTTGGATAACATCGTCCTCCTCCCTCATATCGGAAGCGCAACTTTAGAAACCCGTTTAAGGATGGCATTTACGGCAGCAAAGAATCTTGTCCAGGCGCTTAGAGGGGAAAAACCCGACAACCTAGTGGTATAGACATAGTGAAAGAGAATCGATTTATTTTTTGATCTCGTCAGGAAGAGGTTCGTTCATGCTTCCGGTCCTATAACCCGCTAGATCTAGAGTTACATAGGCATACCCAAAGGCCTTAAAATTTTCCACCACATCTCGCCGCAGTTCGGGATCCATCATAATCACGATCTCATCCAGCTCCACTTCGATTCGGGCGATCTGACCATGATGCCGGACACGCACCTGTGTAAATCCCTTGCTCCGCAGATAATCTTCGGCTTGAGCAATCTGTTTCAGGGAATCCCGGTCAATTGTTGTATTGTAGGGAAACCTGGAAGACAGACACGCTAGAGAAGGTTTATTCCAAGTCGGCAAACCCATCCATCGTGAAATCTCTCGAATCTCATCTTTGACCATCCCGGCTTCCTTGAGCGGAGACCTCACACCAAGTTCCTCCGCAGCTTTAGCCCCAGGCCTGAAATCATCCAAGTCCTCATAGTTAGCTCCATCACACACAAAATGAATACCTTTAGAGGATGCAATCTCTTTCAATTTAGAAAACAACTCATTTTTGCAGAAATAACATCTAGTTGGTGGATTCTGAACAAAATCAGGATTATTGAGTTCATCGGTCTGAACAATCTTCAAAGGGACATTCCATTCCTCTGCCATCTTGATGGCCTCTTCCTGTTCCTTTTCAGGATAGGTCTCAGATCTAGCAATGACAGCCAACACACCATCCCCCAATACGTCCTGTGCCGTCTTAAGGAGAAAGGAGCTGTCAACTCCTCCAGAAAATCCTATCAGAACAGAGTCCATATCCTTGAGAATACTCTTGAGTCTTTCAAATTTCGATAGGGTCTCCGGTTTTAACTCCAATTTGTTATTATTTCCAATTCCTTTTCCTTTCATTATTTTCCTTTTTTAGCGAACTTTTTCACTTCTGCCACAAACTCTGTCACAATTTCATCTTCTTTCAGTTGACGAATAAGTTTTCCCTTTTTAAACACAACTCCTTTGCCTTTTCCGCAGGCCAGGCCGATATCGGCCTCTTTGGCCTCCCCGGGCCCGTTGACCATACATCCCATGACGGCCACATCGATATTCTCTTTAAGAAAAGCGACCTCTTCTTCTATCTTTTTAGAAATACCAAAAAAATCGACCTCGCAGCGACCGCAGATTGGACAGGACACAATATTCGGTCCAAAAGAACGAAGTCCAAGACTAGCAAGGATCAAAAAGCCAACTCTTACCTCTTCTTCGGGAGGTGCGGTCAGAGACACGCGTATGGTATCAGCCAGCCCAAGACTCATAAGGAGTGCAAGACCAACAGAGGATTTCACAGCACCACGGACAAGGCTGCCGGCCTCAGTTATCCCTGCATGGAATGGATAATCGACCTTTTCGGCCAAAAGCCGGTACGCATCCAATGTCCGAATAACATCGGAGGCTTTAAGTGAAATTTTCAAAAGAAAAAAATCCATGTCTTCCAAGATTCTCACATGACGAAGAGCACTCTCAACCATAGCTTCTGAAGTGGCCCCGCCATATTTTTCCAACAGGTCCTTTTCGATTGAACCGGAATTCACACCAATCCGGATGGGGATGCACCTTTCCTTGGCGGCATTCACAACCTTTTGAACATTGTCACGCACACCGATATTCCCAGGATTAATGCGTAATCCATCAATCCCTTTATTCAATGAAGCAAGAGCGAGTCTGTAATCAAAATGAATATCCGCAATAATGGGAATGGCTGTTTGCTCTTTAATCTTGCCAAGGGCCTCGACTGATTCAAGGTCGGGTACAGCCACACGAACAATCTCACATCCTGCCTCTTCCAATTTTCTGATTTGAACCAAAGTGGAGGGGATATCCCAGGTATGGGTTTTTGTCATGGACTGAACAACAATGGGTGCTCCTCCACCTATTGGCACTCCGCCGATGTGTATCTGTCGAGTTTTCCGGCGCTTAAAATCCATGAGCTCTTCTTTATAAATGTGAATCTAAAAGGGGATAAGACTCCCCCACCCATTGGGCAGTCGTTTGGCAATATCATTAAGTATCACAAAGATAATGAGAACAATGAAAATCGCGAATCCTACCTGCATGACAATTTGTTTGACCTTAGGGCTGAAATCTCGTCGAAACAATCCCTCTAATCCTAGAACCAGTATCTGCCCCCCATCCAAAACTGGGATAGGGAAAAGATTGATAACTCCCAGCTGAAGGCTGAAAAATGCAATCCAACCCAACATAGCCATAAAACCTGCACGAAGCGCGGCATAGGAAAAATTAGCAATTTCAAGCGGTCCGCCAAGCTGCTTGGCCGATGCCTCTCCTGTAATTAAATCCTTCAAAAAATCTATGACCATAAAAGTCAAATCGACATTATATTTAACACTTTGACCGATGGCTGCAAAAAGCCCATATTTTTTAGTTACAGATTCAGGACCATGCATTATACCTATCTTCCCAATCTTGCCTTCCCTCTTTGGTGTGATTTTTAAAGTCTTCTGTTCCCCGTTCCGATCTACAAAAAACTCAAGCTCCACTTCAGGGCTGCCCTCAATAACCTTTATGAACTGTTCCCAGAAAACTGTTTCTCCATTTACGGCTAAAATAATGTCGCCGTTTTCAAGGCCACCCTTCTCGGCCGGTGAATTTGCCGAGATCATGCTCACCTGAGTCCATTCTTGAGCCCTAAAACCCGCATATCCAAAAGCCAATCGGGTTCTGCTTTCTGTCGTTAGGTCAATGGGAAAAATCTGTCCATCCCTTTTCACTTCTATTTTTAATGTTCTGTCCGGACGCGTTCCGACAGCTATTTCCATTTCGGTCCACGTTTTTATCTCTTTCCCGTCAATTCTGATGATTTCATCTTTGGGTAGAAAACCGGCCCGTTCGGCTGGAGAACCGGATTCAATCCAACCGATAATTGGGGCTCGTTCCCGGAATACGGGAGATGAAGTGCCAACCATGTTGATGACGGCCATAAGAAGGATGGCCAGGATAATGTTCATCACCGATCCCATGACCATGACAAGAAACCTGTGCCACCGTTTAGCAGCCATAAAATCTCCAGGTTCGATCTCCCGTTTCTTTTCAAATACATCTTCACCAGTAAATTTGACAAATCCTCCGATGGGGATCATGCTGATCCGATAGTCAGTATCTCCTTTTTTTATCCCAAAGAGTCTCTTCCCATAGCCAAAAGAAAAAGCTTCAACCCTAATTCCGACGAGTTTAGCCATGAAGAAATGACCGAATTCATGAAAAAAGACCAACACACCAAAGACAATTGCAAAGGCCAAGATTTGGCCTAAGACTGTGAGTATTGCGCTCATGTTACAAACTTTGCTCCAATAAATTCCGGGTTTGCAGCTTCGTCTCCCGGTCGACGTTTAATATATCTTCAAGATTATCCACATGTTTCACTTTATGCTTCTTCATGATTGTGCTAACAGCAACAAAAATATCTGAAAAAGCAATTTTTTTCTCTAGAAAGGCTTTTACAGCTGCTTCATTGGCCGCATTTAGGGCTACAGGTGCACTGTTCCCCTGTTTCAAGGCATTTCGAGCCAATAAAAGCATCGGAAATTTTTCTGTGTCCACTTTATAAAATTCCAAAGTCTTTATTTGGCTCAAATCGAGTGAAGGAAGTGGACCCGTTTCTCTTTCAGGATATGTGAGGGCATACTGGATAGGAATTTTCATATCGGTTTGGCTGAGCTGGGCAATCACCGATCCATCGCGCATCTCAACGAGAGAATGAACGATAGACTGAGGATGAATCAGAACATCCAATTGTTCAGGCTGAAGGTCAAAAAGCCAACGGGCTTCAATCAACTCCAATCCTTTATTCATCATTGTGGCTGAATCGATAGTCACCTTCTCCCCCATTTCCCACCGGGGGTGTCTGAGAGCTTCTTCGATCGATGAGTTTTCCATCTCATCTTTTGTGCTTTGGAAAAAAGGACCTCCGGAAGCCGTAAGAATGACTCTTTTTACATTTTTTTTGTCTTCCTTGGCTAAGCACTGAAAGACTCCGCTGTGCTCGCTGTCAACAGGAAATATCTGAGCTCCAGAATCTCTCGCTAATTTCTGAATAAGAGGCCCGGCAACAACCATGGACTCTTTATTGGCCAACGCCACTTTTTTCCCATTTTTTACGGCCGCAATGGTTGATCTTAGACCGCTTATCCCGGTAATGGCCGCCACAATAATATCGGCATCTTTGCAGCCGGCAATCTCTTCAGTCCCCTCCTGCCCAAAGAGGATTTGAACGGAATCACTAAAATCTTGAGCTTTGAGAAAATCTGTTTCACTCTCTTTCTCCAGAGAGACAATCTGAGGATTGAACTGTTGAATTTGACTGGCAAGCAACTCTGAATTACGCCCGGCTGCCAGGCCGATCACATTGAATCTATGAGACAGCACATTGACAACATCGAGCGTACTTCTCCCTATCGAACCAGTCGAACCCAATACGGCAATGTTAATCTTTTTCATTTAATTCAGCCGAATTATTTTTAAAATGAAATAGAAAAAGGGGGCTGCCAGCACAAAACTATCTATTCTATCCAAAAAACCACCATGACCAGCCAATATATTAGATGAATCCTTACGCCCAGCAGCTCTCTTAAAAAGGGATTCCATAAGATCACCAATTTGAGCAAAAACATGGACCAAAACCGCTACGACAACTGCCTTCCAGAGCAGGATATCCGGAATCAAAACCTGTTGAACAAACAGGGCCCCTAGGCCGGCAAAAACTAATCCTCCACAGGTACCCTCCCATGTTTTACGAGGACTTGCTTTTGGGGCCAGCATGTGCTTTCCCCAAAATTTTCCGACAAAATAAGCGGCCGTATCTCCAAGAATTATAATGATCGCCAAAAAATACACATAGACCACCCCATTCTCTAGACGGAGAAGATAGACAAAATTGAGTGTGAGACTTACAAACAGCGGCCCCAAAAGAGTTAAAGCTACGGCGTTGGCAAATGGAACGAGAGATTCAGCTTTCTTTAAAAAAACTAGTGGATAAGCTGCAGCTAAAAACAGGCTAATGAGCAGAGCCATTTCAAGAGTGACAGCATCAAATAAAAATGAAGCGCTGATCAAAAGGGACATGAATAAACCGAGGACATGATAGGGAGGATTTATGGTTCCTTGAAAAAGCTTGTAGAATTCAAAGAGAGATATAATGATCAAAATCTGCAATACAGAAAAGAATCCAAGATCAGGAAGATATTGAACGGCTAAAAATAATATCCCCATCAATACGACGGCCACCAGGAACCTTTCCTTAAGAGTTTTTTTAACTATACCCCAGAAAGAGGCCGCGGGGTCATCGGCGAGTCGATTAGCCATTCAAGTTTTCAGGAGGGTGAATATCTCCAAACCTCCTTTCCCTTTTTTGGAATTCAACTACAGCCTGGAGAACATGTTTTCTGCGAAAGTCAGGCCAAAGCTCGGGTGTTATCAATATCTCCGAATAAGCAATCTCCCACAATAAAAAATTTGATATCCTCTGTTCACCACTTGTCCGTATGAGCAGATCTGGATCAGGTATTCCAGCTGTATAAAGATATGAAGAAAATGATTCCTCACTCAACGACTTCGGTTCTACAGTCTTATCTTTGAGTATTTTTTTTACTGCATCGACAATCTCTGCTCTCCCTCCGTAGTTGAGGGCAAGAACAATCGTCATCCGCTTATTATCCTTTGTGAGTTCCTCGACACGCTTCAATTCACTACGAACATCCATAGGAATATCTTCTGTCTGTCCGATGACTTTCAATCTCAGATCGTTTTTTATGAGTGCCTTGTCCTCTTTCTTCAAGTAATCCTTCAACAATCTCCAGAGAGTGGAGATTTCCCTTTTCGGACGCTTCCAATTCTCCTTGGAAAAGGCATAGAGAGTTAAGTATTTGATCCCAATCCGGGCCGAAGTTTCCACCACTTCTTGTACGGATTTTGATCCCGCACGGTGCCCCTCAATTCGAGGTAGCCGCCTTTTTTTCGCCCAACGTCCATTCCCGTCCATAATGATGGCCACATGTTTAGGTAAACGGGTGTAGTCAATCTCTTTGGCAAAAGATTCTTCTTCGGTTCCCGGTTTTACAAAGTCTTTCAAATCCTCGAGCATAGCACCAATTATAGGGGCTCACCTTTCAATTGTCAAAAGACCTCACCCCTTAAAACACACCCATTATGAACATCATTTAGATTTTGAAAGGGATAGACCTACTGAGGTCTATTTGGTAATCTTATATTTGTTGAAAAATGAAGAATTGGATCAAGACTTTTAGCCTCATCTTTTTGATAAATTTTGTTCTCGCAGCTGGTATTCTTCTTTCGTGCAAGGCACAAAAAAATGAGGGGGCTGGGTCTTTAGAGTACGAAGCATTAATTCGAGCTGAGAAAAAAAAATATTCGGTTTTTGCTGGGGATAAACTGAACATCGGTTTTCAACTGAAGAACACGGGATTAAAAATTTGGAGTTCTTCAGCCGAAAATCCGTGTCTTTTATCCTATCATCTTTGGGATATTGACGGTCAGATTGACCAGTATGACAACCGCCGTTTTATTCTTCCAAGGGACATTCTTCCAGGCCAAAAAATTGAACTCCCTATTGATATCAAAAGCCCACTCCAGAAAGGCAATTATACCCTCGAGTTTGATCTTCTGAGAGAGGGTTTATCCTGGTTTAAAGACTACGGCTCAAAAACTCTTAAAATCACACTCTCTGTCCTTGACAGGGAATGGCTTGAAGATGGGATGGCATGGACGCTCGACTACGGGACATTTACCAAATTCACTTCAAATGTCGAAGAACTTAACACCCTCTACCGGCTCATTCGATCGACACTGGCGCAATGTGAGGTCGATTTTGATGGACACAACGGAAACATTTTTGGCTTCTCAGCTGGGACAGAATACCCGCAGATCTGGTCAAGAGATGCCAATACAATCCTTGCTGTTTCCAAGTTTTTTTATGGCCAGCATTATCTCGCGTCATGGATTGAAGAACATCTTGTTTATCAGAAAGACAGCGGATCCCTTGAGGATTGGATCGATGCGCAAGGACATTCCGAAAAAAACACGACCGAGACCGATCAGGAGACCAGCATTGTCCAATCCGCATATCAGGTCTTTGAGCTCATCGGGCCGAAATGGCTTCAGAAAAAGATTAACGGTAAAAACATTATTGGCCGCTTGGACAAGGCATTGATGTTTGTTCTCCAAAATCGATTCGATAAAAAATTGGGTTTGATAACCGGGGCACACACGGCTGATTGGGGGGATGTGGATATGGTCGATACCGACGATAGGTCTGTCGATGTAGACGCAAAAACACATTGGACGGCGGATATATATGATCAAGGCATGTTTTATCTAGCTTCTGTTCAATTGGCTAAAATGCATAGAGAATTAGAACAGGAGACCAGAGCGACATTCTGGGAAAAAACAGCGGAATCCATCAAAACAAATGCCAACACATGTCTCTGGCAGGAAGAAAAAGGATTTTACAAGATTCATGTGCATCTGGAGTCCCTAAAACATGATTTTGATGAAAGTGACATATTTGCTATGGGTGGAAATATTACGGCTGCTCTGGCCGGCTTGGCCGATATAGAACAGATAAAGAAAATTATCAATACGGCACTTGAAAGACAAAAACTCTACTCGGTGTCAACAATAAGTGGGACTCTTCTTCCTCCCTATCCTCAGGGTGTTTTCAAACATCCTTTGCTTGATTCTTCGTTCGAGTATCAGAATGGTGCCCAGTGGGACTGGTTCGGGGGAAGACTCGTCTATACCATGTTTTCTTCCGGTTTTAGTCAGCAGGCTTCTGAAAAATTACTGGAAATCATCTCGAAAAATATTTCCAATAGAGGTTTCTTTGAATGGGATGATCAAAAAGGGAGAGGAAGAGGAAGCGACCTCTTCTGCGGCAGTGCCGGAAGCTTGGGGCGAGCTCTTTTTGAGGGTTATCTGGGTATCAAACTGACCAAAGACAGTCTTCAACTTGAACCCCGGCTCTCTCAAGACAGCGGCCGCGTTCATATCTATCTCCCGGCATCTGACTCATTTGCTGCATATGAATACACCTTTTTTTCTGATGAAGATAAAATTGAGATGGCCTTCAACAGCAACATCGACACTTGCGGCCAAGTGAAAATTCTTTCCCCATGGATCCTTAAAGCGCAGCAATCAGCGGAAAAATTATCTGCTGCTCTCCTCGTCAGCAAGGACGGCCGGGCTGTTCCTTTTTCCATCTCCAGGATAAACAAGGATACCTATATCGTTTTGGATACGGATTTCAAAAAGCACACCCTGGAAATTCAAAAAAAATGAAACTGGGAAAAAAGCTGGAGGATTCAGAGGATCCCGGTTTATTTCCTTCCGATTGAAGAGTACTCAAAACCTATTTTGCGGACATCCTCTGGAACGAATACATTTCTCCCATCGATAAAGATGGGATTGTCCATAAGTGATTTGACTTTTTTTAGATCCATTTTAGCGAACTCTTCCCATTCGGTGATCAGCAAAAGTGCATTTGCCCCTTCCACAGCCTCATACAGAGTTGACATATACTGAATATCCGGTTTTTTTTCGGGAAAAATTCTCTTCATGTTGTCCATGGCTTTGGGATCATAGAGCCTCAGCACAGCCCCCTCATTATACAATTCTTCAATTACACGGATTGATGGAGCATTCCGGATGTCATCTGTTTCCGGCTTAAAAGCCAGGCCGAGAACGGCGATTTTTTTATCCTTAAGAATCCACAACGCTTTCTTGATCTTGTCTACAAAGACACGGATCCGGTTAGTGTTAATTTTCTCGACTTCTCTTAGAAAGTCGAAATTCACTCCCAGTTCCTCCCCGATATGGATCAACGCTTTTGTATCTTTTGGAAAGCACGACCCTCCGTATCCCAAACCCGCATTCAAGAATTGAGGACCGATACGTGTGTCCAATCCCATTCCCCGAGCAATAAGCTCTACATCGGCATCCGTTTTCTCACACAGGTCGGCAATCAAATTGATGTAAGAGATCTTCTGGGCTAAAAACGAATTGGAGGCGTGTTTGATGAGTTCAGCCGTATCGATGTTTGTAACAAGAATCTTATCGGAGAATATTTCGTACAATTTAACAAGGATGTCTCTGGCTCTCTCCGACTCGACGCCGATAATGACCCGGTCGGGATTCCGGAAATCGGAAACGGCCACACCTTCTCTTAAAAACTCAGGATTTGAAGCCACGTCGAATTCCTGGTCAGTTTTTTTATAAAGCGAAATGATCCGTTTTATCCACATCGAAGTTTGGACTGGAACTGTGCTTTTTTCCACAATGACTTTATAAGTATTGAGATTTTCTGCAATGGTCCTCGAAACATCCTCAACATAGGACATATCAGGACTCCCATCCTCTCTGGGAGGAGTATTGACACAGACAAAAAGAACATCAGAAACTTGAATCGTTCCGTGTAAATCGATACTGAAAGAAAGATTTCCCTGCTTGAGACCTTTTTTTAGAAGATCTTCAAGACCGGGTTCGTAAATATGGGCGATGCCCTGGGAAGCTTTTTCGATTTTTTCTGAAACTATATCTGTACCGATGACCTCATGGCCCATTTCGGCAAGACATACAGCTGTCACCATCCCGACGTAACCAGTCCCGATGATACCTATCTTCATATTGCCTCCATTTATCTGGAAATTTTAATCCCATCGAACTGTCTAGGCCTTGATAACATTTTTTCTTTTCTTTTTGACTGCGTTTCGTGTATCGATAACCAGATGGGAATTTTTCACCACCCATTCAAAATCATAGACGCTGTGATCGGTTGCGATAATTACAGCATCAAACGACTGCAGTCTTTTTTCCGTAAGCTTGACTGATTCGAGCTTAAGATCTGGGTAATTTCTAAATCCTGAAGCAAAAGGGAGATAGGGATCATTGTAAGAAACTTTTATTCCTCTTTCCTGCAAAAGGGAAATAATCTTCAATGCAGGAGATTCTCTTGGATCATCGATATCCTTTTTATAGGATAATCCAAGCACCAATATTTTAGTCCCTTTAACAGATTTTCCTCTTTCATTCAGAGTATCTATGGTTTTGCCGACAACATAGTAAGGCATAAGAATGTTGATTTCCCCGGCAAGCTCGATAAATTTTGTCTGGTAATCGACCTCTTTGGCCTTCCAGGTCAGATAGAAAGGATCGACTGGAATGCAGTGACCTCCATACCCTGGTCCAGGAGAAAATGGCATGAAACCAAAAGGTTTGGAAGATGCCGCTTTGATCACTTCCCAAACATCGATCTCCATCCGATCGAAGATCATCTTCATCTCATTGACTAAAGCTATATTAACTGAACGGAAAATATTCTCTAAGAGTTTTGTCGCTTCGGCCACTTTGGGAGAGCTCACAGGGACAGTGCTCACAACAATCTGGTCATAAAAAGCTTTTGCACAGCGCCGACAGTCCGCTGTGAATCCGCCGACGACTTTGGGGATTGAGGCTGTCGAGAAATTTTTATCTCCCGGATTTTCCCGTTCAGGCGAGTAGGCGAGGAAAAAATCCTTCCCGACTTTCAAACCAGAGGTTTCAAGGATAGGAAGCATTTCATCTTCTGTGGTCCCAGGATAGGTCGTGCTTTCAAGAACGATAAGCTGCCCCCGTTGGAGATATTCTGAAATGATTTTTGTCGTATTCAAAACATAGGATAGATCCGGATTTCTGTGTGAATCCAGAGGAGTGGGCACACAAATAATAATAACGTCGGTATCGTTTAATTTACTGAAGTCATCTGTGGCCATAAATTTTTGCAAAGCAATTTTTGCTTTTAATTCCTTTGCATCCACATGTATGAGATAACTTTTACCTTGATTCAGCATCTTTACTTTTCTTAAATCCACATCAAAACCATAGACAAAAAAATCTTTGGATAAAAACGTTTTTACCAGAGGAAGCCCGACATATCCAAGTCCGATCACTCCAACTTTGGCTTTTCTAGATTTGATCTTTTTTTCTAAATTGATGGCGCGTTGGCCCATTGGATTCTCCCTGTCTCTGCTAATCCATATATCCTAAAGCTTTAAGTCTCTCTTTGACTTTTTCCTCCTCCTCGCTGCTCAGCGACACACTCTCTGTTTTATCGCTGGAGAGCTTTTCTTTAAGGAGTGTTGTGATAAATTCCGCCACAGAGGATATATCTGAATTACTTATTTTTTCTTCGATTTGTTTGATAAGGTCTTTGGGAATCTTAACTGTTTTGTAAGTCTTGTTCATTTAAATCTCTCTTCATCGGGACAATAGCACTGGCCCCCCCCCAAATCTCAATTGAAAAT
>CAZLLG010000071.1:0-13678 GCA_964560275.1 uncultured Eubacteriales bacterium
AAAAACCTCAATTTTAATTGTCGTTGACCCGTAAAAATAATTGTCGCTGATCAGGTGGACGGTATGGGGCTCGAACCCACGACCTCGGCATTGCGAACGCCGCGCTCTCCCAGCTGAGCTAACCGCCCACGGAAGAGACATTATAAAAGATGATGAAGAGATTGTCACCTGCAGCAACTGAATTTGAGAGACTATGTTGTCTTTGGGATTTCTATTGTAAATTTACTCCCCTTATTGACAGTGCTTTCAGCCTTGATAAAACCTTTATGGGCTTCAATGATATTATAGACGATGGACAGGCCTAAACCTGTACCGACACCTGAAGATTTCGTAGTAAATCCAGGATCAAATATTTTCTCGAGATTATTTTCTGGAATTCCCCTGCCATTGTCAGAAAATTCAATGTATACAAGAGTCTCATCTGAATAGGTTTTAATGTTGATTTCTCCCTTTCCCTCGATAGCCTGGATAGCATTCATGGTAATATTCATAAATACCTGATTCAACTGGTTTGGATAACAGTAGATCTTAGGAACACGGCCAAAATCTGATTTCACTTCAATGCGATATTTTAATTCATGGTGCAGCAACACCAAGGTATCTTCTATACCTTTATGGATATCAGCCAGTTGGAACTCTGCTTCATCGAGGCGGGCAAAGTTTTTCAGAGTCTGTACAATTTTTGTAATTTTCTCACCTGCCAGCGTAGAGACTTTGTTGTTTTCTTGAATTAAAGAGATATATTTTTGAAATTTCTTATTTTTCCGAAGCTCTTCCAATGTATTTGTTTCTGAAATCATGCTAAATAATCGTTCAAGAATTTTAGATGTCCCTTCATTTGTGCTGTTTATCGCTCCCATAGGATTATTGATCTCATGAGAGACTCCAGCTACAAGATGGCCAAGCGCTGCCATTTTTTCAGACTGGAGAAGTTTCACATGGTTTTCTTCAAGTTCACGGGTTCGTTCTTTGACTTTATCTTCAAGTGTGCGCGTGTAATCTTCCAGCTTATTGTGTGAAATTTCCAGTTCATGCACCATCAAGTTAAATTCTTTCGTAAGCACACCAATTTCATCCTCCGTAATGACTGCCGCTTGGGTTGAATAATCTCCTTCCCGTACCTTGTTGATAACTTTAAGAAGTGAATAAATGGGTTTGGTAAAAGATCGGGTTACAAATATGACTGCAAAAATCATCCCCACCAAAACGACTACCCGATCTATTATTGCGATTCCAAGAGGACTATAACTCATGAACTGAATATATTGTTCATTCATACTTGAAAGGAATGATAAATCCATTAAAACAAACAGAGCCGGGATAAAAACAAGGATTAAAAAGACAAATAATAAAGTTTTCCATATCTTCCTTTTCCCTACCGGATAAAGGATCCGAAATTTTCTAAATACATGAGTTTTGAGATCAAGGTTGAAATCATTGATCAAAAAATAGGTGATAAAGGCTGGCAGGATGGCATACATAAACAATAACGAAGGAATCATGTTCAGAAACAGGAATATTGTAGGTACGTTTTCCGGATTAAAGCCCTCGACATTGGTTGGCAACAAAAAAAGGAACAAAAAAGTAATGGCCACATAGAAGAAACCAAGAAAAAATATCCAACCTGTAGAATATCTTGTAAGGTTTCTGATCCGTTTTTTAGCCTGTTGAGTGTCTTCTTTCTGAATAAAGACATGGTCAATAGGCTTATAGAGGATATAGCCTCCAACGAAGTTTATGAGTCCAAAAAGGACAAAATGGGCAGAAGCCGTAACCATAAGAGTTTCTAATGAGATGTGGATAAGGAAGTAGATGCTGTCAAAAGCCAAAATCAAAGGAAACAGACTCAACATCGAGAGATAATATCTTTTTTTCATTCTAATAGACCACCCAATTTATTAATTTCAAAATCTCCAAATATGCCGCGACATTTTCCAGAGAGACATCACTCTCCGTCTCTGCGGCAATGCAATCTCGTATTTTTGTTATTGAACGACGTCCATTCACATAATTTAAAAGTGCTCGAGTTTGAGTTCTTGATAATTTTAAATCCTCGATCGCCTTTGGAGAAGCAGCTGTATATTCTTTATATTTTTCGTCACTCGTGAGTGAAAATTTTTGATTTTTGACATCTGAGTGAATTGCAGGAAAAACTTTGTCATATTTCTTCTCCAGGTTTCTTTTTTTTGCCTCTTTGGGAATGGAAGCTCCTAACTGATTCGCTCTTAACGCAGCATATTTTAAAATCTGAGATTTTACGGACCCTGCATAGAACTCCCATTGTTTGATTCTGTTTGACAACAAGGCATTTGCAGATGGTGATCCTGTAAATATGTCTTCAATCGACCTGATCACATCAATTTCGCGCTCCATGCCGAATTGAGCAAGATTGAGCGCTTTGTGAGTCTGGACATCCAGATTTTCTTTTGTCGCATCACCCACATAATGTAACGCTTTTACGTGTTCGCGTTCTGCAATTCTTTGATAACCAAATTCTGTTGCCGCATCGAGCAAACCAGGCAGCACTTCATCCGTACAATATGCAGCAGCATACGCGCAGGCTGCACCGATAAAGGCCACACGTTTCATCTGTGTTGGATCAGATTTATCGGGCGTGTCCGTATCGGCATGATACCATTGATCCGGCCAGGCAAAGAATTCAATGCCCGGAACCGCCACTGATGAATTATTAAAGCAGATATGATCGCTGCCACCAGTGGCGATATGGATAAAAAATCTGAACGCATCGATGGTTCCATTTTTCTCCATCATCGGAATGGGAAAATACTGTCCCCCCGGCCTACCGCGCGGCACATCTCGAAGATAAACAATATCGTTAGTTCGCCAGACATAGTTCATAATCGATTTGGCTAAGCCATCCAGATAGCTGGGTAAATAATTGGGGCATTCACTCATTGTGAACCACGAGTTATTCTTTCGCAGTGATTCACCTACCATGTCCATATTTATGTTAACACTCCAATTGTCAACCAACTGAGAATTCTGTTTAATAAATTCATACGTGCCGCTGATCTCGTTGGGCCATATAAAATAGATCGTTCTTCGAGGCTGCGGCAAAACACCATTGGCAATAAGTTTTGTGAGCGCTCTAAGAATTTCCAACTGAATCACACAGCCGCTCATATTATCGTTGACGCCACGAAACAGAAAAACCGAATTGGAGGTTTTTTCCCTCACTGTATGAACCGGATCCGTACACAACTTGATTGGGATCAAAATATCTGTCACGTGACGAAAACGAGATCACTCCTTTTAGGCCTGCAGCATCCAGCGCCTCAGCGAGATCACCGCGTGCATGAGACCACATCAGCGCAATTTTATCTTTATATTTTTCCTGTTCCCCAGCAGCCATCATAGCCTCGATTGTCTCTTTTTCTAGCGGAGGGATATAGACCAGTTCTCCGGTGACATCACATGTCTGCGAACCTCTTGCCACGAGTGCAGCATCTGCCCCTAACCGTGCAACCAACCGCTGCCCTGGTTCAACAACCCAAAATTCACCTTCAATTGGATATTCAAAAGTGCCTTCACGAGCTTGCCGCCTGAGCTCCACCGTTTTAATGCCATAATTCCTGACCAATTCATAAATTTTTCCCGATTCATAAAAAGTATCGACAAATTCATTTTTTTCTCGTTCCCAGGGCGCTCCGGCAAGCAAAACCTCATTGTTGAAAATAAATTGACCTGAAATTTCATTGGTCAGAATCAATAAAACTTCCTGAGAGAGTGGTGTTTTTAAAGCTTGTGAAAAGACAGAATTTGGCATAAATAAACAGCAGGCAATCGCCAACAAAGCAAAGTTTTTTAAATGAGTCTGGCATTTCATTTTCTGCCCTCCAATTAAACTTTCTTTTTGATTAATATGTCATTATCATATCATATAGGTGTGTATGAAAATCGGATATTTTTCAAAAAATATGGATTAGAGGAAGAACAATGATACAAAAAGTCATAACCCCGGGCGGCCAGGAGTTTGTGTTTGAACCGAGCCCAAAATGGGTAAGGGCAGTCTTAAATAATACAATTATTGCCGATAGCAAACAGATATATCTCCTTAGTTCTATTGGACCTCCCAATTACTTTTTCCCCAAGGCAGATATCCAAATGGACTTTTTACATCCATCTCGTCATCGAGAGCACTCGCCGATATTCGGAGATGCTCATTATTATACGGTTATTGTTGGAGACAGCACCGCCGAAAATGCGGCATGGACTTACCCTAAACCTGTTTCCGACTCCTTTAATCTAAGTGGCTATATCGCATTTGAATGGGACAAGATGGATGTTTGGTATGAGGAAGCTGAACAGGTGTATATACACCCACATGATCCCCACAAGCGGATCGATACACTGCAAAGCACACGCCATGTTGTGATAAATATCGGGGGTGTGACAGTCGCTGAAAGTCATAATCCAGTTCTGCTATTTGAGACAGGTTTGCCAACCAGATATTATCTGCCCAAATTAAACGTCCGCATGGATTTGCTCATCCCCAGTAATACGGCTACGAGTTGTGCTTATAAGGGAAAAGCCCAATACTATTCGGCAAAAATAGGAGACAGGATTATTCCTGATGTTGCCTGGTATTATACCTATCCCACGATGGAAGCGTCAAAGATTGCAGGCATGATCTGTTTTTTTAACGAACGAGTCGATGCGCTCTATGTGGCAGGTGTTGAACAGCCGAAGCCAAAAACGCCCTGGTCATAAAAGGATGAATATTCAAAAAAATGTAACCTTTCCCCTTTTTTAGACGTATTACTTATCTTAAGGTCAACTTTTGTCTCCTCTGATGCGTTATTTTTTTAGGAGTTTTTTATGAATAGATTGCAAATTTTATTATTATTAAGTTTTATTACTCTACATTTTATCGCCATCCCACTCGCTTTTCCCCAGACTGAACAAATGGACATCGAAGAGCTGAAAAAAAACGCCCCAAAGGTTTTTCTTGACTGTGGGAGTTGTGATATCGACTACATCCGGACAGAGATTACATTTGTCAATTATGTGCGTGACAGGAAAGAAGGCCAGGTCCATGTTCTAATCACAACCCAAAGAACGGGAAGCGGAGGAAGAGAATACACAATTTCTTTCATTGGACAGCTCGATTTTGAAGGGATAAACGACATTCAGAAATACTTTTCAGAACAGGCAGACACCGAGGATGAAATCAGAGAGGGTCTGACCAATCTCATTAAAATCGGATTGGCAAGCTATGCTGCAAAAACACCAATCGCCAGCCGGATGAAAGTGTCCTATAGTGAAAAAGCAGAGCAGAAAGCAGTTGAAGACAAATGGAACAGCTGGATTTTCCGGATCGGCGGAGATACGCGATTTAGAGGCGAAAAAAGCTACAAAAGCTCTTCTTTAGGCGGATCTTTCTCTGCCAGCCGCATCACTGAGGACTTGAAAATCAGCATGTCTGTATCCGCAAACCACGATAAGGATGACATCACATACGGAGATGAAACAATAGAACGCATACAAAAGGACATGAATTTTAACGGCCTCTTTGTCAAAAGTATCAGTGACCACTGGTCTGTAGGCGCATTTATCAGAGCCGATTCATCGACCTTTGAAAACATAAAATATTCAATCAATGCGTCTCCAGCCATCGAGTTTAACCTTTTTCCTTATTCGGAAGCGACAAGAAGACAGTTCCGATTTCTTTACCGGTTTGGATTCAACACCATCAACTACCGTGAAGAAACAATATATAACAAAATGTCTGAGAATTTATGGAGTCAATCTCTCTCTGCCACCTTCGACATCAAAGAAAAATGGGGAAGCATCAGCACAACACTCTCCGGTTCACATTATTTTCATGACTTCAGTAAAAACCGAATCGACATTTTTTCCATACTGAACATCCGGATTATTAAGGGATTAAGCTTCTTTGCCTTTGGATTTGGATCAAGTGTTCATGATCAGCTATCGCTCGCAAAGGGTGAAGCTTCTCTCGAAGACGTTCTGCTGAGGATAAAGCAGCTGGAAACGAGTTACAATTATTTTATCTCCGTAGGTTTGAGCTTCACTTTTGGCTCTATCTTTACCAATGTCGTCAATCCCCGTTTCGGTTCAAACGGGCATGGCGGCATCTCCATCATAATTGATTAGCTGGAATAATAAGGACATGACTATGAATATTAAAGCCGCTAATAGGAATTCAAAAGAAAAAATATTCGTAACAATGAGTTTGATAATCTGTTTACTTCTTGTATCGATTCCTTCCACACTCGCTCAGTCCGGAGAATCAAATTCAGAAATTTTTAAGGGCAATGCGCCCAGCGTATTTATTGACTGTCAGGTCTATGACATCGGTTTTCTCAGGGAAGAGATCAAGTTTGTCAACCATGTTCAAGCTCTCAGTGATGCCCAGGTTTTTGTCCTCATCACCAAACAGGAAGGAGAATCCGGAGGAACTCAGTACACTTTCTCATTTAAGGGACAAAAAGAATTTCAAGGCGACGATGACACCTTAAAATATCTTGCGACATCAGAAGAAGAGACTCAAAAAGGTCTGACAGACACTCTCAAATTGGGATTGATGCGGTATGTGGGAAAAACGCCTATCTCTAAAGAAGTGTCGATTCGATTATTGGAAACCGTTAAACCCACAGCGGTTGAAGACAAATGGAATTTTTGGGTTTTCAGTCTTAGTGTCAACTCATTTATGAATGGTCAGTCCCGCATGAAAAGTGGAGATTTTTTTGGAAATATCTCGGCCAACAGAGTAACAGAAGAGTTAAAAGTCCGGATGTCTCTTCGCGCCTCACACAACAAAAGCACTTTCAAATTCGGAGACGATGAAATCGAAAGTGTGAGGAACAGTCAGGGGTTTGATGGGCTTCTCGTCAAAAGTATCAGCGACCACTGGTCAGTTGGAGCCTATGTTGCCGCTGCTTCATCCACGTATGGAAACACAAAATATGCTATCAATACAGCACCGGCTGTTGAATTCAATCTCTTCCCCTATTCGGAAACCACCAAACGAGAACTCCGGTTCCTATACAGATTGAACTTTAGAGCAGTGAATTACAGAGAAGAGACCATCTACGAGAAAAAAAAGGAAAACCTTTGGGGACAATCCCTGTCAGCCATCTTGGAAGTCAAACAAAAGTGGGGAAACCTAAGCGCTACTGTCACGGGTTCTCATTTTTTCCATGATTTTTCAAAAAACCGTTTAAGAATGAATGCAGATCTATCTCTAAGACTCATTAGAGGACTTAATTTCAACATCGATGCGAGCTATTCCCTTATACACGATCAGCTCTCCCTTCCCAGAGGTGGAGCCACTCTTGATGAAATCCTCCTCCGGCGCAGAGAATTGGCAACCACATATAACTATGGTTTTTCTGTTGGATTGAGCTACACTTTCGGGTCCATATACAGCAAAGTGGTCAATCCCCGTTTCGGAAGCGGGGGTGGTGGAATTGCAATCAGTATCAGCCACTAAAAAAATCAAAAACTAAAATCACACTAAAATAGAATGTGCCTGCTGCAGCTTGGAGACAATGGGAAGTTGGTGTGGACAAGCAGCCTCACAAGAACGGCAGCTGTCACACTGCATTACATTTCGATCCAATGGAATTTCCTCATATAGCCGCCGAGCTCGTTTTGTGTCTCCATATCCTGAAAAATACAATTCATACCGAAATATATCTGCAACAGCAATGCTTTGGGGACACACAGCCTCGCACTGGCCACAAGATCTGCAGTAGTCTCTGGATCCATTTTTTGCAAAATCTTCGAGGGTGTTCCTATTAGATTGCGCTTCAAATCGCGAAAGAGCCGTGGTAGCAAATCCAACAGCTATATCCTCTTCAAGGTGTTCATAATTGGTGATGAGTGGGACAACGGCCGTAACGCCCGGGATGTCCAAAGCCCATTTGAGCATGGCCTGACCCAGAGTCACTTGGGATTTTTGAAATTCTTGCTCCACTCTCAGCCTGTTTGCAGGATTTCTCTGCCAATTCCGATCTCCACCCGCAAGAACCTTTTTGCAGATAACACCGACATCCTCTTTTTCTGCCAATCCGATCAGGTCAAACATTTCTGGAGGAGAAAAGACATTAAAATTGGGCTGTATGGCATCAAAATGACCGGACTCAATACAAGCCGCCAAGATTTCTGCCGTATTGTAATGCTGGGCAATGGAAAGAAAACGAGTTTTCCCCTGTTTTTTCATCGAATTAAATGCCTTAAAAATGCCGCTGTATTTTTTAATGTCCTTAGGATCGCTGTAAAGAGAATGTATTTTCATAAAGTCAATTTTCTCTAATCCGGACTGCTTGAGTCCCCACTCGAACTGAGCCATTGCACCTTCTTTATCAAGTGTGTCAATGACCATGTCGCAGTAGAAAGAGTCCCTATCCTTTCCTTTGAAGAATTCTGGTCCTGGGTGTTCAAAATTGCCCACTTTGTGCCAATAATTGACTCCAAGTTCATAAGCCCGTTCATGCATGGGAAGAAAATCCATCTCGCCTGCAACAACTATAGAAATATCCAGCCCAGTCCGGCCCAGCCGCCTGTATGTCATTTTTCCAGGGATCGAACTGCCGGATACATTGGGCTGTTGGCCAGATGCCAAATAGCCAATTGTCCCAACGGCACCTGCAGTATATAAATATGCTTTCTTTAAAAACTGACGCCTGTCTATTCCTTTTTCAACAACATTTTCCAGACCTGTACTTGATTTCGA
Organism: uncultured Eubacteriales bacterium; assembly: GCA_964560275.1. Classification (GTDB taxonomy): domain Bacteria; phylum Acidobacteriota; class Aminicenantia; order Aminicenantales; family Aminicenantaceae; genus JAUWVG01. The sequence continues at coordinate 8,723 of CAZLLG010000071.1, forward strand.
TTTCATCGTGAGGTCCTCGTTCTTGACTCTATTATTTAACCTTTTTCATCCCAACCGCAAAGTAGGAGCCCCTTTCTTCTCCTTCCCGATAATCGACCCATATCAAATCATCTTTTTTGAGTTTGGATGCCAGATTTATCATTTCTGTGTTATCGACTCGCTCTCCTTCGACACGGATCCTCGCTGGAATCCGAAACACCATGACTTTCTCACTGTCTTTTACTCTGACTGTCACGGCCTCCTTTGTCGCACTAATCACATAGGCCTCAAGCTCCCCCTGCTCTCTTTGATATGCCGCGGGTTGCTCTTCCTGAATACCAAGTCTTCTATTTTCTAGCATGATCTGGAGTTTTTTCTTTTCTTCCCGAATTTTATCCATCTGTTCTTCGGCAGCTTTTATTTTTTCTTCACTTTCCCCTTTTTCCCGAAGATTAACCAGATGCAGTTCCATTTCATGCAGCTGCTCCTCTTTATTCTTTAAGGCTCCCTCAATTTCTGGATATCTCTGTACCTCTCCACGTTCGGCCAGTTTTTCAAATTCCAATTCCAACTCATGCAGGGTCTCTCTCCATTTTTCCGCATCTTTATCGTCCGGATTCTGCTCTAAGGCCCCTCTGTACTCCTGCATGGCTCTTCTTAGTCTCTGCTCCTCAGAAAGCTCTCCTCTGGGGGATGCCCCTCTGGCCCCGCCCATAAGTTCTTCTATTTCTCTGCTGTATCGTTGGTGTTCTTCTCTCCAAACACCAGCTTCTTCGCTCTCGGGATTTGTCTCAATCTTTACGGCCAGCTCCTGCATCTTTTCTTGAAGCTGCCCGATTTTCTGTTCAATATTAACTTCTCCCTCTGATTCTGCTTTTTCTTTTGCGCACGACACGATGAAAAGGCACAGAATCACCAAACCTAATAGTAACAGATTTTTTTTCATTTCATTCCTCCTGATTTGGTCTAACTCTGATTAAATAAAGAGTGACTTGGTCAAAATTTTATGTGGTTCCCCAAAAAGAGTCAAGGGAATCTTTGATTGCTTTGAAGCTCATTTTGTGTTGACAATAGGGGCAAAAAAAGAGAAAAAATAGAGGCATTCATAAAACGGAATGTCCTAGTTAGCGGTAGTGGGGTTTAAGAAAAGCTAATTTAACTTGATGCTATTTTTGTATTAATGCATCAACTTTTTTCTCAAGCTTTTCCATGTCTCGTAATAAAATTTCTAACCCACCATTCAATCTATCAACAAAGCTCAGAAATTGTTCTTTAGTAACTGGATTGTTCATCCCGTCGTCTTTTTCCGCATAAGAACTTCTAGAAGATGCGGCGTCCTTTAAGTTTTCAATAAAGGTTCCTAAATAGAAATGATCGAATTCCATCATCCACCTCCTTTGTAATATTTTATCTAAGGAGATGGTTTTATGCAAGACGGAAGACTCCTATACAAGGGAATTGATCTATATTAGAATAAGGAAGTGCAAAAGGAGGCTTTATCGTGGACCCAAACAATCCATTAATAAAACAGATGCTAAATCAACTCAATGAAAAATATCATCAACCAATAGGTGATGACAGCTTGGTTTTACCGGATCATAAAGATAGAGACGAAATTAAAGACTGTATTCAATACTGCATTGATAAAGAGTGGATACACGTAGCAAATGTCACTATTCAAAGAGATGGCAATCACTTATATTTCAGAATCAAGTTAACTCCCGAAGGCTTAGATCATCTCTATACTATTCATTTGTAAACCATGCACATTTTCCGCTTTCATCAAGATCAATGACTTTCAGTACACAATTCCCCTCAGCGTTTTCTTGACAGGCATAGTTTTCACAGTGTCTCAACCTGCTTTTTTCAATAAAATCTACAAGCAAACTAAAAAATCTTTTTGATTCTGACACAGCACCTCCTAAATCGTCCCATACAAAGGTAGTTTGAAACACTTGACAAATGACCCCAAAAGTCCTATATTATATATAGAGAGTATGAGACAATGGTAGAAACAATAAAAACAACCAAGGGGCAGGGGGCAATGAATATCGTAAGAATATATCAAGCATTTCCCACCCAGGAAGATTGCCTGGAATATCTTGAACAGATAAGGTGGAAGGGCGAGCCAACTTGCCCCTACTGCCAGTCAAAAAATTCAACACCCATGCCCAAAGAATACCGACATCACTGCAACAACTGCAATACTTCTTATAGTGTCACGGTGGGGACGATCTTCCATAAAACTCACCTGGATTTCCAGAAATGGTTTCTCGCTGTTTCCCTAATCCTCAATGCGAAAAAAGGCATCTCTGCAAGACAGCTTGCTCGTGATCTTGATGTCAATAAAAACACGGCATGGTACATGGGAATGAGAATCAGAAAAGCCATGTGTGAGCGTTGGCATCGAGAATTACTTCAAGGTGTTATCGAAATGGATGAAACTTATATTGGAGGCAAGCCTAGAAAAACAAACTTTAAAAGACCCGCGGGGAAAAACATTCGAGGTCGTGGAACAAAAAAGACTCCAGTGGTCGGCATAATTGAAAGAGACGGAAAGGTCAAAGCAGGAGCACAGTTAGATCGAATCCTTAATGCTAAAAAGATGAAAGCTCTTGCAAAGACAAATATTGACCTTAAAAATTCCCTAATCATTACAGATGAATTCAGGGGCTACTGGGGACTCAAAAACGTTGCGGATCACAAAGTTGTCGATCACACCAAATGCTTCTCAGTGGGCGATATTAACACGAACTCAATCGAGAGCTTTTGGGCTTTACTCAAACGCGGAATCGTGGGACAATATCACAAGGTCAGCATTAAGCATCTTAATGAGTATGTCGATGAATTTTGCTACAGGTTTAACAATAAAGATAATGACGAAGTTTTCGAGCTGACTATAAAAAAAGCATTGGGGGTTGTTTCATGAGCGAAATTTTAAAAGTAATATATGGTGCACCTGACAGGCCATTAAAAATTGGAGAACTTGAAATCCCGTGTTACGTTTTAGAAGATGAAAAACGAGTATTGGTCCAAACAGGATTGATAAAAGCATTGGGAATGTCACCTGGCACAGGAAGTCGTTCAATATCGGGGGGTGATCGACTGGTTAAATTTGTGGCCGGTAAGGCTATTAACCCATTCATTCCAAATGAATTAACGGAAATGATCACAAGCCCCATAAAATTCAAAATGCCATCAGGTGGAATCGCTTATGGGTATGAAGCAACTATCTTGGGCAATATTTGTGATGCAGTCTTAGAGGCACGCAAGAATGGCAAACTACAAAAACAACAGCTCCATATAGCAGACCGGTGTGAGATTCTGATGAGGGGATTTGCCCAGGTGGGTATTATCGCCTTAGTAGACGAAGCAACTGGATACCAAGAAATCAGGAGAAGGGATGATCTTCATAAAATTTTAGAAGCCTATATCTCAAAAGAACTCCTGCCGTGGACAAAAAGGTTTCCAAATGAGTTCTATGAACACCTATTTCGTTTGCAAGGTTGGCAATATAATCCTGTTTCAGTGAAAAGGCCAAAGCTGGTTGGTAAGCTAACTGAGGATATAGTCTACAAGCGACTCCCCCCTGGAATCTTAGATGAATTAAAAAAACGCAATCCCAAAACTGGAAAAGGACATAGACGATATAAACACTTCCAATTTCTAACAGAAGATATCGGACATCCACATTTAATTAAACATCTTGCTTCTGTAACTACCTTAATGAGAATATCTCCAAACTGGAGGAAATTTAACAGTTATCTACAAAGAGCACACCCAATACCCAATGAACAATTGTTATTGCCCGATATGGACGAGAACGAAAATGACGAGAAAAAGTAATAATAATTTCAAGAATCTTCTTATCTGTGGCGATAATCTTCAAGCCCTTGATGATCTGAAAAAACAGAATATCAAGGTTGATCTGATTTATCTTGATCCCCCATTCTTTAGTAACAGACAATATGAAGTCGTTTGGGGAGACGAAGCAGAAGTCCGGAGCTTTAAAGACCGTTGGTCAGGTGGAATTAATGTTTACATTGAATGGATGAAAGAGCGTGTTGTTAAGATGTACGATGTGTTAAAAGATACTGGCTCATTTTATCTTCACTGTGATTGGCATGCTAGTCACTATTTAAAAGTTATGATCGATGATGTCTTCGGGTATAAAAATTTCCAAAATGAAATAACCTGGAAACGCACTCATTCACATGGTGATTCAAAAAAAAGATATGCAAAATTGAGTGATGTTATTTTATTCTACACAAAGAGTTCAGAATATGTTTTTAATCCACAATATGTTCCTTACACAGAAGAATACATTAAGAAGTACTACCGCCATAAAGACGAAAAAGGGAGAATGTATCAACTGGTAAGTCTTCGCAGCCCAAATCCTCGGCCAAATCTGGTTTATGATTATAAGGGATATAAGCCACACCCAAATGGTTGGGCAGTATCTTTTGAAAAGATGAAACAATTAGATAATGAAGGGCGGTTACACTTCCCCAAAAAACCTAGCGGTGCAATTAGGGAAAAATACTATCTTAACGAAATGCCAGGAGTTTTGGCTGGAGATAATTGGACAGATATCGCTCCTATTTCTGCCCATGCTGCTGAACGCCTAGGATATCCAACCCAAAAACCAGAAGGATTATTGGAAAGAATGATTAGAGCATCCTCAAATGAAGAAGAATTAGTTCTAGATCCATTCTGTGGTTGTGGCACAGCTATGGCTGTTTCTCAAAGATTAAAGCGAAAATGGATAGGAATAGATATTTCACCGACAGCAATCAGTCTTATAGAGCAAAGACTAGAAAAAATAGGGGCAATAAAAGGCAAAGATTTTGACTCTATTGGAATGCCCACAACATTGACAGAGCTTGAAGCACTTGAGCCCTTTGAATTCCAAAATTGGGTTGTTGTAAAAGTCAAGGACTTTTCCCACTTGTTCGGTAAGGACATTTCCCATCGCTT
>CAZLLG010000072.1:0-13651 GCA_964560275.1 uncultured Eubacteriales bacterium
TTACCTTTCAAGTGTTGTAATTTTGTAGACAAAATAACATTGAGAAATTCATCTTCCCTTCAACCAGCCTTGTCTATGGAGATTTTCAAAAAAAACCAATTGCAGAAAACACTAACCCATCTCCCCAAAATTTATATGCAGCCCTCAAATTATCTGCAGAAGCCCTCATAAAGGGCTATTCGAAAAGTTTCAAAATAATCAGCACTATAACAAGATTAGGAAATGTATACGGACCTGGAAGCATCCAAGACTCGGTCATCAGTTCCATTGTAAAACAGGTCAAACAGGAAAAAAGAATAGTTGTTCGCAATTTTAATCCCATAAGAGATTTTATATTCATAGACGATGTTATTGAAGGTCTTATACGTTTATTCGAATCGACACAAAAACAAAAATGTTCCGTTGTCAATTTATCGACTGGGATTGGGACTTCTGTTTTTGATCTGGTCAATTTGGCAAGTCAAATAACGTCCGTTCCCATGAATGAAGCTCAATCATTTAGTGATTCAAATCCTTCAAATTCAATCATAATCCTTAATAATAGTCTTTTGTCAAAAATGGCTGGATGGAAGCCAAGATATAATTTACCAGAAGGTCTTAGACTAACACTGAAAGGCTGAAATCAGAAAGATGACATCCAATAAAAGAAAGATCGCAGTTTTTACAGGAAACCGTGCTGAGTATGGGCTTCAATACCCTATCTTAAAAGCCATAGATGCATATCCTGAACTCGAATATTTTTTATTAGTTTCAGGCGCACATCTTCAGGAAGACTTTGGCTATACATTAGAGGAGATAAAGAAAGATGGTTTAAAAGTATATGCCGAAGTTAAACTTGAAATGGAAGAAGATACTCTATTTTCTACAGCTCAGGCTATTGGTTCCGGTATCTTAAGCCTCAGCCGCATCCTGGATAAAATAAGGCCTGATTTCCTAGTTGTCTATGCTGACCGATTTGAAGGTTTCTCTGCAGTTATTACAGGAACTCAGATGAATATTCCTACGGCCCACATAGAAGGGGGAGATATTACTGAAGGCGGGGCCCTGGATGATTCAGTCCGTCATGCCATGACAAAATTGGCCCACCTCCATTTCACTACGAATGAACAGGCAGCGGAGCGTGTACGCCTGCTTGGAGAAGAGCCCTGGAGGATTTTTAATGTTGGATTCCCAGCAATAGATCTTATAGCCAGCAATAATTTTGCAACACCTGCAGAACTTCAGAATGACTATGGAATCACAATTGATAAACCAGTGATTTTATTTACTCAACATTCTGTAACAACTGAATTTGAAAATGCGGCTGAACAAGTCAAACCTTCTTTGGAGGCCATGCTTGACCTGGCAAAGGAGGGAAACCAGGTTATTGTCACTTACCCGAATAACGATGCAGGGGGGCGGAGGATTATCACGGAGATCGAAAAATTAAGACAGGAAAGTCTCAATAACCTTAAGATTTATCAGAGTTTAGGACGGTACAATTATCATGGAATCCTGAATATTTGTGGAAAAAAAGGGAGAGGTGTCTGCGTGGGAAATTCTTCCAGCGGAATAAAAGAGACGCCAGCCCTGGGATGTCCTGTTGTTAACGTCGGCTCAAGACAGAATGGCCGCTTAAGAGCAGACAATGTCATTGACGTAGATTATAGCCGCGAAAAGATTATCAAGGCTGTCAAAAAAGCCCTGAATGACAAAGAATTCAGAAAACAATGCAGGAATTGCAAAAATCCTTATGGCGCCGGAAACTCGGGAGAAAAGATAGCGGAAGTACTGGCAAAAACAAATATAAATCTGGGTTTACTCCAAAAAAGGATGACATTTTGATAAAAGACAAGAATATCAGTCAGATTTGCTTAAAAGAGACAGACAGTGTTCGCAAATGTATTAGTGTGATAGACAAAAATAAACAGGGCATTGCACTTATTTTAGATACGCAGGGACGTCTAGTAGGAACTGTAACAGATGGTGATATTAGGCGTTTTATTCTTGCAGGACATGCCATCGATGAGTCTGTAACTAGCGTCATGTGGACCAAACCATTGACTGTTTCTCTTGGTACATCAGAAAAAGAAATAAAAGAGTTAATGAATAAACACTTAGTGAGTAATATTCCAATCCTTGACAGCACTGGCTGTCCAAGCAAGATTATTCATCTCAGAGATATCGTGTCTAAGGAGAGTGTTTGTCAATATGCTGTCATCATGGCCGGAGGCAAGGGAGAACGTTTAAAACCCATCACAAAAAATATTCCAAAACCCATGATAAAACTAGCAGACAATAAACCTATTTTAGAGAGTATTATTAATACCCTAAAAGAAAGCAACATTGTTAATATATACATCTCCGTAAATTACAAGACAGACATTATTGAAAGTTATTTTAAAGATGGTTCCTCATATGGGGTAAATATTTCCTATCTGAAAGAGGACAAAAAATTGGGCACCGCAGGCGCCTTGACGCTCTTACCCGAAATTCCATCAAATCCAATTCTTGTGATCAACGGTGACGTTTTAACAAAGACCAATTTCCTCCGGTTCATCGAATTTCATAAACAGCACAGATGTGTCATGACGGTAGCCGCAACACAATTCATGTTAAACATTCCTTATGGTGTTCTCAATATTTCTAGCCATTATCTTTTGGGGATTGAAGAGAAACCAGAAGAGAGATTCCTATGCAATGCCGGTATTTACATGCTCAATCCTGAAGCACTATCTCTAATTCCCAAAGATAGTGAATTTGATATGACTGACTTAATCAAAGAGCTGATTAGAAAGGGTCTTCCGGTCACGACCTTTCCCATTCATGAATACTGGGTGGATATAGGTCAAATGGATGATCTTAAAAAAGTACAAAAAGATACACGGGAAATCTAATGGACAAATATTGGCAAAACAAGAAAGTCTTGGTTACCGGAGCTGACGGTTTCATCGGCAGCCATTTAACCGAGAAGCTCGCAAAAGAAGGAGCACATGTGAGGGCGTTTGTTTATTATAACTCATTTGGCCGGAGGGGATGGCTAGATGAGACAAACTCTTCACTCATGAAAAATATTGAGATTTTTTTAGGCGATATACGTGACTCAAATCGTGTTCTTGAAGCCGTTGAAGGACAGGAGATAGTCTTTCATCTTGCAAGTCTCATTGCGATACCATACAGCTATTCTGCTCCTGACAGCTATGTGCAGACCAACATCGGTGGAACTCTCAATACTATGAACGCCTGCCGTAAGGTTAGTGTGCATCGAATAATTCATACGTCTACAAGTGAGGTCTATGGAACAGCACAGTACGTGCCTATAGATGAAAAACATCCCCTCCAAGGACAGTCACCTTACTCAGCCACCAAAATCGGTGCAGACATGATAGCAGAGAGTTTCTATCGATCTTTTAACCTTCCGGTTGCTATTGTTCGCCCATTTAATACCTATGGGCCGAGACAGTCTGCACGAGCTGTTATTCCGACAATAATATCCCAACTTTTTATTGGCAAGAAACATATAAAACTAGGCGCCCTATCTCCAACAAGGGATTTTAATTACGTCGCTGATATCGTTTCAGGATTCATAAAGACTGCCCTATGTGATAAGGCCAGAGGACAGGTTATTAATCTAGGCTCTGGTCAGGAAATTTCCATAAATGATTTAGCAAAAACCTTAATGAAAATTACCGGGATAGAGGTAGATATTGTTAAAGAGAAAAAACGTCTTCGACCATCGGATAGTGAAGTCAACAGACTGTTATGCGATGCAACTAGGGCTAGAGAGTGGGCCGGATGGACACCTCAATATTCTCTTGAACAGGGTCTCGCTGTAACGGCCAAGTGGGTCAAGGACAATCCAAAATTATTTAAAGCATCCCAATACAGTATATAAGCTGCTGTAATCTAATTCTACATTGACAACAAACAACTCAGGCCATTGATATGTGCGGTATAGTCGGTATCTTATCCACACATGAAAAAATCGAGAGTGACACTGTAAAAGGAATGAGAGATTGTATGATTCACCGGGGGCCTGATGACGAGGGATTATATCTTTCTAAAGATGGTTCCGTGGCTTTAGGCCACAGACGTCTATCCATTATAGACCTCTCATCTCGTGGTCAACAGCCTCTAAAAAATGAAGACGGTTCTGTCTGGGTCGTGCATAACGGTGAGATTTATAATTTTTTATCTTTAAGGAAAGAACTTGAAGAGAAGGGACACATCTTTTTTTCAAATACTGATACCGAAGTCATAGTGCATGCCTATGAAACCTGGGGAGAGGATTGTGTCCGCCGTTTCAGGGGAATGTTTGCTTTTGTCATTTGGGACGAAAAACGCAAGATTATGCTGCTCGCTCGAGACAGGTTGGGTATCAAACCTTTATTTTACTACTGGGACGGTAGAGTTTTTATGTTTTCTTCTGAGATTAAAGGACTACTGGCACATCCACAAACAAATAGAGATATTGATACGACAGCCTTATTTGACTATTTGACATATCTCTATATCCCTCCTCCAAAAACCATTTACAGTTTTATCAGAAAAATGAAAGAGGGGCATGTCTTGAAATTCGAAAGCGGAGCCTTAAAGGAACAAAAATACTGGGATATCGATTTTGCAGAGAAACAGAGACTCACAGAGGTTCAGGCTCAAGAACTCCTCCTGGATAAGTTAAAGAATGCGGTCCAGTCTCATATGGTCAGCGACGTACCCATCGGCGTCCTCTTGAGTGGCGGATTGGACTCCAGCGCCGTAACGTCCCTTGCCAGCACATACAGCACTCAAAAACTCCACACATGTACAATAGGCTTTGATGTCGCAGAGCATTCTGAAACCGACTATGCGAATATAATAGCAAACAGCTTTTATACAGAACATCATGAGTCCGTTATCGGCATCGATTCGCTGCAGAAGAGCCTGGACCATGTGGTGAGTTTATATGATGAACCCTATGCGGACAGTTCAGCCATTCCAACCTATGAGGTTTGCAGAATCGCTCGGGAGCATGTTAAGGTTGCACTTTCAGGAGATGGGGGGGACGAAGTTTTCACCGGATACCCAAGGTATCCAACATGGCTCAAGCGCGATCCCTGGATAAATTCTCCGTCATTCATCAAAAAACTGCTCTTCAAACCCTTATCAATCTTATGGCCTGAAAACACAAGAGGATATCACTTTTTAAAAGATCTTGCTTCCGAAGATACACTTGAACCTTATGCTCATCTTGTGCAAATCTTCAAACCCGATGAAAAAAGGCTTTTACTCGACAGTGGAATTGGAAAAAACCTGCATGAATATGACGACTTCTGGTATTTACGCCAATACTGGAACAGGGATATCGATCCTCTTATCAGGGCCCAGTATCTGGATCTTAAGACATATCTGCCATCCGATATTCTGACAAAAGTTGACCGTGCCAGTATGGCCGTATCCTTAGAAGTCAGGCCTCCTTTGCTGGACCATGAATTAATTGAATTTGTCTTCAAATTACCTTCTAGCTTACGCTTCAAGGATGGAGAGAAAAAATATTTACTGAAAAAAACCATGCAGAATAATTTGCCTAGAGAAATTCTTAAAAGGGGGAAAAAAGGGTTTAGTCTGCCATGGACGTTTTGGAGCAGTCAATCACATTCTTGGGTTGACCATTTTCTTTTGAATGGAGAATGTATAAAACAGGGAATTCTAAACGGCAAATTTTTAAAAGACAATCTTCCGATATTGTCGGGCAACAGAATGTGGACGCTCATTATGTTTGAACAATGGTTGAGAAGCAGCTCAAAGAGGAATTAACATGAAAAACAAGGTTAAAGAAAGCCTTGGACATGAAAATGCTCGGGCTTTAAAAGATCAAGTCCTACAATGGCTTCAAACAATGCATATAAAGGAAGAGCCTGTATGGGCGTATCAAATGAACGCCGGTTCTGACGCAACTGTCTATACATCATGTTTTGCAGTTTTTTTAAAACATCTTTTCAATGATCTTAAAACCCTTCCACCTGAACAGATCGATGAGTGGTTGACATATATAAAAGGATTTCAACAAGAGAAAACAGGTCTATTCGTTGATCCTGAAGCATCAGCAAGGGTGACGGATCCCACACATGATGAGGAGCACCTCGATAGACAATTAACCACATTCTGTCTCAGTGCCATCGAGGCGCTTGGAGGCAAACCCGATTATCCTCTTTTGTTTTTGGATGAGTGGACAAGCAAAGCTCCTTTGACCTCCTGGCTGGATAATCTCAATTGGGAAAATCCATGGAACAGCGGGAACAAGGTCATGTTTTTGGCAATATGTTTTGCCTATAATTACGAACATTTCGGAGATGAAAAAGCAAAAGAGGCACTCAATGTTTGGTTTGACTGGATGGACAGGAACCAGAATCCTAAGACGGGTTTTTGGGGAACATCCCGTGACTCAGACTACTTTGTAGGAATGGGCGGATTTTATCATCAATTTTTAATCTATGAGTATTTTGATCGCACCCTGCAGTATTCAGAACAAATCGTGGATAGGATGCTACTACTTCAGCAGCCGGATGGTTTATATTTTCCAGGACAAGGAGGAGGCTCATGTGATGATATCGATGCGATCTCACCTCTTGTCCACTTCTACTTTAAGCTAAATTATCGCCGCGATAAAATAAGGAATTCCCTCAGACGTTCCCTATCCGCCATTCTGGAAAACCAGAATCCGGACGGAGGTTTTTGTTGGTCTAACCGTCGAAGCCTGAAGTTAAGTGAAAATTGGAAGCTGTTCTTTTCTATTATCCGGCATCGAGATCTCTATTATTGGTATACTATCAATCGTATAGGCATTCGAAGCCACCAAAAAAAAATATTACAGGCCCATTCAGCTATTCAAACAGGATGGAACAGGAGCAAACGGTCTTTGTGGGATTCCAGCCTGTTCGATACATGGCTGAGGTGTTTAACCATTGCCGAAATCTGCACTGTCTTAACGGATGAACCCTATGCCTCTTTGGACTGGCAGTTTTTATCTGCTCCAGGATTAGGCTGGTTTCTCAAGAGATAAAAAAATGAATGGATTATTTCTAACCCAAAGCATAACACTTAAGGTTTTTTACGATTTGATGTTGGAGCTGCAAGAATCTCATCAACTCAAGAAAGCGGGATTTTTTATATCTGATTCTGCCTATTTTCGAAATTTTCGTAAAGAAACACCTGAAATCGATTCTGGAAAATATATTTTAGTCAAGGAGTGGGAAGTTATGCTTAAGGCAGAAAAGAGCAGGCCTGATGAAGAAAAATTGAAAAAGTACCAGGAGCAGCTCAATATCCCAAACCTCTGGGGAGCCATTCTTTGTGACAGACGCATCATGTGGGGCAAAAATTTTACATTCCGCCAGGATTATAAAACGAGATTTAATCACGACGAAGCGACAAGTTTGCTGACTGAGACAATAGATGCAATAGAAAAACTTTTTGACAGAGTGAAACCAGACTTTGTCGTATCCTTCATCTGCACAACGGTGGGTGAATTCGTTAGCTATTTGGTAGCCAAGTCAAGGAACATTCCATTCCTCAATCTCAGGCCAACACGTGTTCAAAACTATATGACTTTTGGGCCGAGTGTGTTTGAACCGTCAGATCTCATCCTCGATGCCTATGAACAATTTAAAAATTCAAAAATCGAAAACAAGTGGACAAAAAAGGCCACAGAGCATATGAAGTTTGTAAAGGATCAGCATGCCAGATATGAAGGCGTGTTCCTGCCTACTCAAAAACCCCCACAAGTGAGATCTATACTTCAAATCCCCAAAAAAAAGAGCCCGTTATTTTTATTAACCAGGTTGATACAAAAAACAAAAATTTTAATAGAAGAGGAAAAACACTATCGATTTACCGGCCCAAAGTGCGACCGGCACCTACCTGGAGTTTTTATTCCGAGTCTCTACAGAAAACTTCTGAATCCTCGGCTGATTCGGAGGGTCGATTCTTATTTTTCAAAAAAATACATATCCGAAGCAGAACTCAAACAAAGCGATTACGTTTTTTTTCCAATGCATAACGAGCCAGAAGTGACACTGCTCGTTTACAGCAAACCCTACATGAACCAGATCGAAGTCATAAGAAATATTGCCTACAGTCTTCCTGCCGGAATGATCCTGGTGGTTAAAGAACACCCGGCTGCACGGGGAAAGAGGCCGCTGAGTTACTACAAGAAAGTTGAAAATATTTTCAATGTGAGGTTCACGGATCCAACTCTGGATGCAAGGTCTCTGATTACCCATTCCAAGCTTGTCACTGCAATTGCAGGCTCTGTGGGATTTGAAGCTGTCCTCCTGGGTAAACCAGTACTTACTTTTGGTCAAACTCCTTACGAAATTTTACCAACTCACATGGTCAGAAGGATCAAGGATCTCAATACGTTGAGTGAAACTCTTGCTGATATGTTGCAGAATCATCATTTTGATGAAGAATCTTTAGTCAGCTATATTGCTGCAGTTATGAGCCGTTCCGTACCTATTGATTTTTATACGACCCTACTCGAGAAAAAGACCCAGTTTTCTCTCCGCAGTAGTCCGGAAAGACAAAAAGATATCCAAGAGCTCGCAAAATACACGATGTCCATTGTAGAGAGCTTATCAAGTCAACAAAGCTAGCCGGTCCAATTTGGAATACATGAAAAAAAAGACCATATTTCTCTATACGAGCCAGGGATTTGCAGTGCGTTATCTTTTACGCACAGATATCCTAAAGACACTCCGAAAGAGCTCGGTCCAAGTTGTTATTCTTTCGCATAATGGTGACGAGCCAATATTCCGAAAAAGCTTCGAATCAGAAAATGTCCGGGTTGAAAAAATAAAGAATGAAGCCTATGAATCCTATCTCGAGAAAGCAACTCTGCAGAGATATCTAATAAAATTACGAGCTTATATCCTTAATGGAAAATACGATACGACAACACTCGATATTTACAGAAGTATTAACAGAATCAAACGGGCCCGGCGAAGAGACAAATGGTACCACGGCAGGATTAAGGCACTGATTTGGGAGACGTTAAACAGGATATTGAAGTACAGCAAAATCTTAAGACGTCTACTTATTGTCTTCGAAAATCGGTTATTTCGTCCAATATTTCATGAAGATTTATTCAATAAATATTCACCCGATCTTGTTGTCGTAACGGGCCTGTGCGCATACAAATACAATGAGTTTTTTGCCCGGGAAGCTCATTATTTTGGAGTGCCTGTTTGTTGTGTCGTGTTGAGTTGGGATAATCCGAGTACTAAAGGAATGCGGGGCTACAATCCTGATTATGTGGTCGCTTGGACAGAAAACATGAAAAAGGAGCTCATCGAACTCAATGATATCGAAAGAAAAAAGATATATGTTGGCGGTGTTGCCCATTTTGATTCTTATTACGAAAGCGAAGCAGCTCTGGAAAAGAAGGAGCTTTTTAATAAATTAGGCCTGGACCCGAGTAAAAAAACCATTTTTTTTGCGACAAAATCACCCAAACGATTCCCCTGGGCTCCTGAACTGATAGCTGAAATCGCAGAGGCCATTCAATCGGGTAAAATAAAATATCATCCTCAGTTATTGGTACGGATACATCCACTCCATTACAGATTCTCAAAGGGAAAACCTTTATTTGAAGATGTCATCAAGGGATATTTATGGACAGCTAACGAATATCCATGTGTTTCGCTCAGTATTCCAGAAACTGTTTCAAAAAAAATTGATATCGATCTCTCTAATTCAGAAACTTTGCTCGTTGCGTCGATATTAAAGCACTCTGATGTTATGCTCAACATGTTTTCTACAATGGTCATAGAGGCATCTATATTTCGGTTGCCTTCGATAAACCTTTGTATAAGAGATAAATGTAAAGTTGAACTGGGTACTAGCGAACAGGACACGTTGGTTGACTATATTGAGACACATAATCAAAGGACTATCCAAACAGGTGGAGTTAGAACGGTCTTTAATATGGATGAACTCTATGATAGTATCAACCAGTATCTGGAAAATCCAAGTCTTGATGAAGAAAAACGCAAGCAAATCGTAAAAAATGAAGCCGGGCCCTATAGGGGAAATGCGGGCGAGAAAATAGGTGTTTATCTACTAAGTTTAGTGGACCCCTAAAAGGACCATTCGGTTTTTTTAAAAATTACACCACTCCAGAAAGGATTAATTCTAAATGAGAACACAACACAAACCTAGCTATATCTTGATTAACAGTCAACCAAGGAGCGGAAGTTCCCTTCTTGCAAGGATGTTTGATGGTCATAGTAATCTTTGTGTCTTTCCGCATGAGATGCGATTTTCTATAGCCAAAGACCAATTGCCTCCACTTGAAATGTTCCGGACTGATGATTTTGAGGCCGTCAAAAAGATGCTTAACACACAGGGAAATTTCTCTAAAACAAAGCTGTTCTCCAAACAACAATATAAGCAATTTGATATAGCTTTTGATTATAAAAAATTCGAAGATCTATTCAGACAATTTTGGGAAAAGGAAAACATTGAATCGCGAACCATGGGCCGTGCTTTTCTATCTCAAGCTGAGACTTTTTTCAGAGTTGTGGACGATGGCAGACAATGGAAAGAAAACAATGCTGTACAATATTTCGTCGGGCATTGTGCCCGATCTTGGCTAATCCCGGCTGATAAAATATTTAAAGAATTTCCCGATGGTTATATTATTCAACTTGTTAGGGATCCTCGGGCCGTCTATATTTCGAAAAAATGGGGACACGATTACTTGGAAAAGAATATTCAATCTTACCGTGAGTCACATATGACGCAGTGGATCAATGCTTGTGTGCAGGCATTTAAAAACGCAATTAAATATCCTGAAAGATATTACGTAATGAAATATGAAGATTTGGTCATAAATCCAGAAGAAAAAATGAGAGATTTATCGGATTTTTTAGGGATACCCTTTGAAAATGTTCTATTAAAACCACAGTATTTTGGCAACAGCTGGGAGGGAAACTCTACATTCGGTCCTACGAGTGGTGTCGATAAAACACGCCTTCAATCATGGGACAAGAAGTTAACTGAACCAGAGATTCGTTCAATCGAAAAGATAACAGGATATCTAATGCATCATCTCGGTTACCCACTGATGTTTGAAAAATTCAGGCTTTCTTATGTGCCAGAGTTTATTAACCTCTTCTATGCTCAACAAAATACAGGAGAATTACAAAAGAACGAAGAAAAAATGCAGCAAGATGCCCTAGCGAGAGATAACGAGTTGGGAAGACTCTGGCGTAAAGCTTATGATAAAGACGAAAAAATATTAAAAAGGATATCAAAAAAAATTAAACTCATGATCCGGCGCGTAATCGCAAAATTAGGCAGCTTCGTGAACTAAAAAGCTCTTCAAATGACATGCACCGATGGCGGGATTTTGAACAAAGATAAGCTTATTTTCGCACTCATACCCGCCAGATCTGGGTCAAAAGGGATAAAAGACAAAAATATTATTGATTTTAAAGGGAAACCTTTATTCACACATTCTCTTCTTCAGGGATTAAAGTCACCCTTCATCGATGAGGTTTTTGTCAGCACAGACTCAGAAAAGTACGCAGAGATAGCGAGGAATTTTGGTGCAAAAGTTCCTTTTCTCCGGCCTAAAAAAATTTCAGGAGATGATTCCACAGATTTTGAAGTCTTTGACCATTTTATCTCCTTTCTTTTCAATAATGAATACAAAATTCCGGATATATTAGTCCACTTAAGGCCAACTTATCCGACACGAAAAATGAGTGATTTGGATAAAGCCATTCAACTTTTTTTGAAGTATTTTGATGAGGCCGATTCACTCCGGTCGGTCATTAATGCACCCCAGACTCCATATAAAATGTGGAATAAGGACAAGAAATATCTCAGACCTTTACTGCATTTGCCCAACATAAAAGAGCCCTATAATTTGCCAAGACAAAAATTGCCTACCATATATTTTCAAAATGCCTGTATCGATATAGTGAAGACCAAAACAATAATAAAAAATAAATCCATGACGGGCGATAAAATTTTGATGTTCGAGATGGATAAGAATGAAATGAATGATATTGATAACCTGGAGGATTTAAAGAAAATTGAGGAGACAGACACATGCTAGTTCTATCACGTCCATTAATTATTTTTGAGATGGCAAACAATCATCAGGGTAGTATAAAACATGGAAAATTAATCATCCAAAAGATGCATGAAGCTTCGCAAGGTTTTGATTTTGATTTTGCCATAAAATTTCAATACAGAGATTTAGATACTTTTATCCATCCAGATTTTAAAAACAGGAAGGATATTAAGTATGTCAAACGGTTTTCAGAAACACGTCTTAGTGAAAACGAGTTTTTAGAGCTAAAAAAAGAATGTGAATTTTACGGATTCAAAACGGTTTGTACCCCTTTTGACGAGGTTTCAGTAGATAAAGTTTTAAAACACAAATATGATTTTATTAAAATCGCCAGTGCGTCAATCCGAGACTGGCCACTGTTAGAGAAAATCGCCACTGCACCAATGCCAATCATTGCTTCGACAGGAGGAGGAGAGATCAAAGATGTGGATAACGTCGTCAGTTTCTTTAGGCATAAAAACAAAGACTTTGCACTCATGCACTGTGTAGGTATTTATCCAACAGAACATGTTGATTTGACAATGAATAGAATAGACTGGTTTCATAGCCGATATCGAGATATTCCCATTGGCTTTTCTACTCATGAAAAACCAAATGAATTTTTCCCCGCTGCAATTGCCATCAGTAAAAACGCCATAATTTTTGAGAAACATGTTGGCGTTGAGACGGATACAATCAAACTGAACCAATATTCTGCGACCCCAGATCAAGTAAAGGATTGGCTTCATTCTATTAATACAGCCATAAAGATTTGTGGTCCAGCAAACCTCAAACACCACAAAATCAAGCCGGAGGAAGCCGATTCATTGATCAGTCTTAAGCGAGGCGCTTTCGCAAAGAGAGATATAAAAGAGGGAGAGATTTATAAATTAGAAGATGTCTATTTTGCCATGCCGAATTCTAAAGGGCAATTAACGGCTGAAAGCTTCTCTAAATTTAATCTGAAATTTAAAGCGACTAAAAATTACAAGAAAAACGAGGCCATAGATTCTTATTTAATCGAGGAAGTCGATGTGCGCTCCAAAATAGCCTTTGTCATACATACTATGAACAGCCAACTCAACCAAGCAGAAATCGTGGTCAATGAAGATTCTGAAGTGGAATTGTCGCATCATTACGGCGTGGAACACATTGATAAGACGGGCGCTGTTTTAATCACATGCATCAATAGAGAGTATGCTAAAAAATTAGTCATTCAAGTGCCTGGACAATCCCATCCGGAACATAGGCACGAGATTAAGGAAGAGACATTTCAAATACTATGGGGAATGGTCAATTTAAAGAGAAATGGTGAAACCAAAAAATATTACCCCGGAGAAATCATAACCATCAAGCCAAATGATCTCCATAGTTTCTGGACAGAAGATGGAGTCATTTTTGAAGAAGTGTCAACGACTCACCGAAAGGAAGATTCTTATTATACAGATCCTGAAATAGCAAAAAACACGAAGCGTAAAACCAATTTAAAAGATTGGTGGATGCATATATAACACATCTTTGTGATCCAAAAAGCCCATAAGGAAAAATTGATTGGTCTCACACTGGGGATAA
>CAZLLG010000073.1:0-13616 GCA_964560275.1 uncultured Eubacteriales bacterium
GTAAAAGGCATAAACGCATCGGAAGCCATCACACATCCCTGTGGGCCGTACCCCCGAAAAGAAAATTTGATGGCATCTTCCGCGGCATCGATACGGCTTCGCTGCCCAGAACCGATCCCGTGGACTTTCTGCTTTGTCCCTATAACTATGGCATTGGACCGAGTAAAACACGCCACATTCCAAGTGAATAAGGCCGCATTCAATTCATCCAAAGTGGGGGGTCTTTTTGAAACCACGTCGACAAAGTCCGTGGATGTGATTCGAGAGTCAAACCGTTTCTGAACCAGAATACCCCCAGCAACCCTTTTAAATTCCAAATTAGAATCATCGGATATCTCATCACAGAAGGCACCCATTTTCACGATCCTGAGGGGTTTTCTTGAGCTTAAAATTTCAAGAGCTTGGGCAGAATAATCAGGAGCATAGACAACCTCGACATTTCTTCCCGGCTCTGTGATGAGTTCGGCCAATGTATTATCAACCATATAGTTAAAAACATCCACACTCCCAAAATTTGACAGGGGATCACACTTCCACGCCATTTCAAAAGTCTCAGCTGGCAGGGTTCCCATTGCAACTCCACTTGGCATTTCATGTTTGATGAGAACGCAGATCTTCAGTGTTTTAAAGATTGCCGTCAATTTTCTGGCGAGCCGCTGCCCAAGATCCATATCGCCGACATTGATAAAACTCAAACCTTTTGAGCCTTCTTGAAGAACTTCAAAGGTCGCCATATTGGGACCCGATGCTCCTACTTCCTGGTAAAAAGCCGCTGGATATCCTGGATTTTCTCCATAGCGCATAGAGAGTTTTTTCTTAAACCTGATCTCTCCAAAATCCAATTCTTCTTGAAAATCTTCAACAACTTTTGTCCGGTATTGTTTACGAGTTGTTTTGTCGATATCTTTCATTTTTTTATTTATTCCTATCAATCCTGTTAATAATTGAGAGAGTATCGTTGTGACTGTTCATATCCCTATAGACACATGCGACAGCCACTCTGAAATCCCTCTGTGTTTCCTCATTGGGCTTCAAGGCCTGATAAACAGCCTCGGCCATGTCTTCAGCCGATGATTTGGACAAATAAACATCTTCCGGGGATTTTTTAAAAGACGGAAGCGGATCTTTGTTTTCTCCTGTATATGTTGAGATCATCTTCCCCTGCCCAGGAATCAGCGGAATATCATAATATATATGCTGAGCTCTACCATCTCCTGATTTTTTGATAATACTGAGAGCGGCGTTTTTAGATGGAAGAACACAGCCGCTTATCCTTGGTGTATACGCCGGTGCGTCAGGCTCATACTTCCATTTTGCCAAAGACCTTTCCAAAACATCAACAGCATTTCCACCACCTTGGGCGGCGGCCTGAATATCGTCAGTCTGTTTCCCATTACTGACAACTATTCCCTCAGAAAGAAGAATAGCAGGATAGATCAATAGATCGACATTTCTTGATTTTAAAATCGTTTCATCGGTTGGCTTTACCCGAAATTTTTGGTCGGAGAACTCAATTTTTCTGGCCTGGCTTGAAGGAGAACGGCCTGTGATTGCGTATAAAACAATAAGACTCCTTCCCGTTTTATCGGCACCAATAATAATGATCCTTCCTGGATAGTCCTTCTCAATAAGTTTTTCAAGACCTTTTGTCATCCGGGCTCACTTCAGAATATAGATTTGGCGAATAGACCTATTGATAACACAGGAACATTTTGAAGTAAAGTTTATGAACTTGTCTTGATCTAAGAATTGCGTTAGAATTTTTACAACACAACTGAAGAGGAATTTATGAGCGACAAAGGGCAGCCAGTCAAAGCATATAAAAACCTTGAATTTCTCAATTCAAGGGAAGCACGATCTCTACGCATTTTAAGTGAATACCAGGAACCTCTTTCAAGGTTCGACAAATACAAAGTCAATAATTGGGTGTTATTTTTTGGATCGGCAAGAGTCGACCCCCTGGACAAGACAGATCCCCTATATAAATACTATTGGGAAGCGGAGGAACTGGCCCATGAACTCGTTAAATGGGCCATTCAGTTAAAACACAATGGAAAAAATTTTGTGATCTGCACAGGAGGTGGTCCAGGAATCATGGAAGCCGCAAATCGAGGAGCACATAGAGCCGGGGGCAAATCGATCGGAATGAACATCTCACTTCCCTATGAACAAAAACTCAATCCCTATGTCTCACCTGAATTATCATTCACTTTTCATTATTTTTTCATAAGAAAATTCTGGCTGGTTTATAAAGCAAAAGCGATCATCGCGTTTCCAGGCGGATTTGGGACCTGCGATGAAATTTTTGAACTGCTGACTCTCATCCAGACTCAAAAAATCTCCAGAAAAGATATTACTGTATGTCTTTATGGAGAAGATTATTGGAAAAAAATCATCGATTTTGATGCGATGCTCAATTCTGGAGCCATCGATGAAGACGATTTTGGGCTCATCCAATATGTTTCTGATCCCGATAAAGCCTTAAGTTTTCTCAAAGATAACCTCTTTAAACTTTTGGTTTGAGACAGAGGCCTATTACAGAAGGAGACGGAAACTAGAAAGATGAACAGGACACAACAGAACATCCTCTTGACAGCATTGATTTGTCTCTTTTTTTCGGCCTGCGTAAGGACGAAGTACTTTCCTGAGGGGAACGTACAGACAGGACTCGCTTCCTGGTACGGCGAAGAATTTCATGGAAAACTCACTTCCAACAGGGAAATCTACAATATGAATGATATGACGGCTGCACACAAAACCCTCCCCTTCGGAACGCATGTGATTGTCACCAACCTTAATAACTTTAAATCTGTCACCGTTCGCATCAACGACAGAGGCCCTTTTATCGAAGGGCGTGATATCGACCTATCCTACGCGGCCGCAAAGGTTTTGGATATGATAGAACTAGGTGTTGTCCCCGTGACCATCGAAGTCATAAGACACTTGTCTCCCCGACCTTCCGCACAAAAATATTCCATTCAAATCGGTTCCTTTTCAAAAAAAACAAATGCCATCGATTTAAAAAGAGAGCTTGGAACTAAATTCGGGAACGTCTATATCACCGAATTTAGAACCGGCCATCAAACCTATTTCAGGGTCAGAATTAAAGCCAAGACTAGAGAAAATGCAGAAAAAATCGCGTTAAGGCTTCAACAAAACGGATACACCGTTATCATTCTTGAAGAACAGTAAGATATCTTTACGGCCAAACCTGGACCAATTATTTATGTCTTTTTTTGAATTTCTCCAGAAGTTCCGTGTACAAACTCGACATATCCATTTCTATCCCATCGATAAAAACATGTGTGATATTTGTTCCAAGCTCTAAAATATCACCATCGGCAAGAACCACATTGGCAATTTTCCCTTTCTCTAAACTTCCCAGTTTATCTCCCATACCAAATATTTCCGCCGGATAAATCGTGACGGCTTTGAGGGCTTCCAGTTTGTCCAACCCGAAGGCTGCTGCTTTGGCTGCATGATAGGGCAAATCCTTTGCTAAGCTTGCGCTCTGAGAGGAAAAAGCGATTTTTACACCGGCTTTGCTCAAAACTGAAGGATTTCTGTAAAGGGCATCATACCCATCTTCCCACTTGGCAGGCCGCGCGTAGAGGGACGCAAAAACAACAGGAATTCCTGATTCCTTAATTTTTTCTGGAATTTTCCATCCATATGTCACTCCATAAAAGATTGCTTGAAGATTCTCATCCTTGACAAATTTTATGGCGTCTAAAATATCTTGTTCCGCATGGACAGAAATCATGACCGGAAGCTCTCCATTAATAACGGGAAATAGATTTTCGAGAATTTCGTCAAATTCCGGAAGAGCGAGTCGAGAATCTTTTTTGGCAGCTTCTTTTCGTTTCTGATAATATCTGGCTTTATTCAAGAGGTCTTTGAGTTCCACTATCTGGCGGGAAGCCTGTTCTTGAGTCGAAGACGTGCTCTGTCTTCGGGAACTGCGGCCGGACGGGAATTCAATATGCAGAGCAGCAGGGCTTTTTATGACAAGTTCGTTTGGAGTATAACCCACAAGACGGATCAGCCCACTCTTCCCGGAAATCAAACCTCCGCTTGGCACGACCAACGCTGATGTAATCCCATTAGATCTTGAAATTGGGATGTGCACAGAATCCGGACGGATGGCCTCTACAGAAAAGACCTGAGGATTGATGCGTCCTGTCTCTCTGACATCAACCGTGGCACTCACCGAACTTATTTCCTGGAGACCCAAGGTACAGGTGCTGTCGATCATACCGGGAAATGCATAGAGGCCTTTGGCATCGATGACCTTTGCTCCTGAGGGAATGTCTATATTTTCGCCTACAGCCTCAATCAAGCCGTCTTTCATCAAAAGGATTCCGGAGGGAATATTCTGTCCAACAACAGGAACAATCGAGGCATTTTTTATAGCAATGACTTCAGCGCTCTTTTCCTGACTTAATCCCCCGATGACGAAAAAGATGAGCATTAAGGAAAAAATGAAGAATATTCGCTTTTTCATTGTCCTTCTCCTTTTTTCTTCTTTGCAGTTTCTTTTTGTTTTTTCTCCATTTCCTCTCTCTCTTTCAGATACTGGACACGATCAAAATAGATCTCACCTTCAATGATAGTCATCTCACAACGGGTATAGGCACTCAGGGGATGTTCATGAAAAATGGCGATATCCCCGTGTTTTCCGGTTTCAAGGCTGCCGACAATTTCGTCCACACCAAGTTGTATAGCAGGATTTAATGTGATCATTTTAAGGGCTTCATTCTCACTTAAGCCTCCATATTTCATAGTTTTTGCGGCATCGTTGAAGAGACGCCGGATCCGTTCTCCGCTGTCAGAATTGATGGATACGAGCACTCCCTGGTTGGCACAAAAACCGGCATTATACGCGATGCCTTGAGAAGCTTCGACTTTGTATGCCCAGCTGTCGGCAAAAACTGATATTCCAATATTATTCGCCGCAATTTCCTTGGCAATTTTGTAACCCTCCCATGCATGCTCAAAACAGGCGATCTTGAAACCGAATTCCTTGGAAAGATCGATAAACTCAATCATCTCATCTGCCTGATAGGCATGGCAGCGGGCCAGAATCTCTCCTCGCAGCATGGCTGCGAGCGGCTCTAACCTCAAATCTTTTCGTGGTGGAATCAGATTCTGGGGTGGTCTTTTTTGGTCTTTCAATTTTTCATATCGGTCCCACTGCTCCATGTAATTCTTGGCTTTTTCGAATTCCCGTCGAATGATGGCATTTACACCCATCCGAGTTTGAGGATACCGTGGAGGTGTACCAGCCGCGCTTCCTCTAGAACGCTTTGGGTTTTCTCCAAGAGCAAATTTTAGCGTTCTATAGGCTTCATGAACAATAAGCTCTTCAGCTGTTTTTCCCCATTTCATTTTTAACGTCACATTTTCTCCAGCTATGGGATTTGCACTCCCATGCATTGTGTGGATCATGGTGACTCCACCGGAAAGAGCCGTAAGAATCCCAGTATCATCGGCATGGATAACATCTCTCATCTTCACTTCACTGGTGATGGCATTGGTGCCTTCATTTGTGCCAGAAAGAGCAATATGTGTATGAGAATCGAGAATTCCCGGAATGATGAATTTTCCCGTGGCATCGACAACTCTAACTCCTTCCGGTGCCTGAATAACCGAGCCAATCTTTTTGATGAGTCCATCTAAAATAAGAATGTCACCGTTTGGAATTTTTCCCTGGGTCACAGTGAGGATAGTCCCATTCTTTATTAAAAGGTCTTGGCCATAGGAGACATTCATCAGCCCCAATAGGCTCACTAACACGATAAGTCCAATGAATTTATTCTTCATAGTGAATTCTCCTTCACTTCTCCATCCGGTATTTTTGTTGCCTTAAGTTTTGCATTTTCTCCTTGGACAGAAATATTGCCCTCAAGGGATTCATTATCGACTGTACCGCTGAATTCCATGGTCATGGATTCTCCTCCAATAGTTGCCGAAATTGAGAACGTGAGTTCCTTTCCACTCAAAATCCCATCTGTGATATCCCATTTCCCCATCTCAGAGTTAAACGATCCGGTTATATTGTTCCCATCCTGGATGAATTCAATTGTCATATCCATAGCTCCCATAGGGCTTTCTACAACAGCTTTCCACTTTCCGGATATATCAAGTGAGGTAGGTTCGACTTTTTTTGAGGGCTGCTTCACTTCAAAAATTATTCCATCTACAAAAATTTTCTGTACAACAGTTTTCTCGTCAAATATTTTCCCCTTCGTCAAAACGACATTGGCGATCTTTCCCGGTTCGATACTTCCCACTAAGCTCTCGATACCGAGGCATTTTGCAGGATATAATGTTAGTGCTTTAAGGGCTTCTTCCTCAGGAAATCCAGCTTTAATAACCGTTCTTAAATTTTTCAGAACATCTGCGGATTTGGAAAGACCCAATGACGTGAGAGCAAATTTCACACCGTCTTTATGAAGGCTTGCAGCATTGCCGGGATAGATGCTTTCTTCTGCCTCCTTCTTTAACGCCTCCCCTTGTCTCACATATTTGCTCATATTAGGCGGCCTATAGTTTAGAGAAACGAATAGAGGCAGATTTGCTTTTTTAATCCAGTCAACCGCTCTCCAGGCTTCATTGGCTCCACTGATATAGCCGTTGAGATTAAACTCCTGAGTCAACCTAATAGCTCTTTTTATATCCTCGATATTTGCACAGTTAAAAATAACCGGATTTTTTTTAACCACATAGGGCACGAGGCTTTCAAGGAAGGGCTTGTAATCCGGTCTTTTGAGTCCTTTAGGAAATTTAGAAAATTGTTCGTTGTAGAGAAAATAGTGTTCCGTATCCAAGAAAGACTGCCTGAGCAAAGCCATCGTGCCCATCAAACTTGAAGGGTATTCTCCCCTGGCAGTTACGAAATTGATGTGAAGGCCAAAAGGCTGTTTGAGAACCATGGCCTCTTTATTCTCTCCTCGGATATTCAAAATGACACTTTGTCCGGCAAATATATTCTGTTCAGGAGCGACAAGAATAGTCGTAATTCCGGCCTTATAAAGATCTTCAATCGCGGTTTTTTTGATCCGCAAACGTTCAAAGGCCATCAACTCAGCTTTTTGCCATCCTGGCTTTTCATCGGACTGCTGCGATGATGAGGCCTCTCTCTGTGTCTGGGAAGGAGCTCTAGCAGGCTCGAGGAGCAAATTTGTGTGTGCGCTGATTAAACCTGGATAGGCATACATCTCCTCGGCTTCAATAATTTCAGCATCCTCGGGAATTGTAATGTCTCCAAATACTCCAATCGATTCAATCAAACCGTTGCGGATTACAATCACACCATTTTCAACGGAAGGCGCACTCACTGGAACAACCGTGCAATGAACGATAGCGTAAGTCGGGCCTACGTCCGCATAAACAGAAAGAGAAGCGATAACAAGACTTGCTGATAGAAAAAGACATAGGATTAATTTTTGTTTTTTCATGTTCCTCCTTTTTTTCCGGAAAATTTATTTAAATATCCATCCCCATAAAAGGAATTTGGATTTTATCAAAATCGAGAAAAAAAGTAATTAAAAATAGAAAAACAAAAGAGTGGCTTTTTTTGATCCGCCCATTTCACTATAATACTTTTTTCATTAAAGAGCACCAAGATAATGAAAAAAGGAGTGCAAAAAATATATTCCGAAGTGGCCAAAACTTACGATATGGTCAATCATGTTTTAACGCTTGGTTTTGACATCAGATGGAGAAAATCAGGAGCAAAGAAAGCGGCAAAAAAGGCCGGGCCTAAAATTTTAGACGCGTGCAGTGGAACAGGAGGGATGGCTTTGTCTCTTTCAAAAGCAAATATAAAAAATGCAGAAATCTATTTGGCTGATTTCAGTCTTCCCATGTTGAACAAAGCCAGACTGAGAAAATTCAAATCTTATACGTCCTTCATATTGGCCGAAGCTAACAAGCTTCCTTACAAAGACAACACTTTTGATACGATCACGATCTCTTTTGCTCTCCGGAATTTAAATACGCGAAAAGAGATCCTTTATGCTTTTCTTGGAGAATTCTATCGGGTTCTCAAACCTGGAGGCACTTTTATCAATGTCGAAACAAGCCAGCCGTCATCGACCATTCTCAAGAAAGTTTTCCATTTCTACATCAAAACTTGTGTTATTCCCATAGGTTCATTTATTTCAGGTTCTTCCTCCGGATACCGCTACCTCGCCCACACGATCCCACGCTTTTACAGTGGCGATGAGCTGTCATTCATCCTAAAATCTGTTGGTTTTTCTGATGTGGATCACATAGATAAACTATTTGGAATAGCGGCCATTCATGAAGCCGTTAAATAAGTTTATTCCGTTTTTTCGAGCAAGAGAATTTGAACAGAATGTTCTCCATCGGGAATCTTGAGACTGATCTGTTTCCCATCAAAGATCCCTTTATCCAATCCATCTACTAGAAGCTGGTACCTGCCCTTCGCAAGTAAACGAATGTTGATCTTCCTTCTTCGTAAGGACTTAAAATCAAATGATATTTCAGATTCTGAATAGATAAAATGACGAAATACAGCCCCGCCGCTAGTTTCAAGGATTCTCCTCCCTTCCTCGAGAAGTGTCATTTTCTTACGGGATATTTCTAAATCGTAATGCCTCCCTTGGATAGAAATCCGTGAGAGCCTTCCCCTTCGTTCCGGAGCTATAATCCCAAACCTGAATCCATCCCAAGGGGTGATATCTATATATTCCTCAACCGCAATAAGAGAAAAAAGAGGCCCCCAACTCACATAGCGACTCCCTGCAGCTTCTCCGGTCCGTGAATCATAGTTTTCAGGAGAGAGCTGGAAATTTTTCCAGCTTCGCATGAAGATGGACACACTTTTTTTTGCAAATTCGGACGCGACGGTGTCGAACCTATAGGCTTTTAATCCCTGATAGACAAGGTAATTTGTGGGTGGACAAATGGTTCCCCTCCAACTCTGCTGATTTCTCCTGAAAGCTGGGTCATCACGAGAAATTGTTGGGATGACATAGTCCCCCCAAAATTCACCGTCGTTCAGAAGGTGCCTTTTCATCAAACCAGCTTTTCTTTCATCCGGGATTCGTGCCAGGAGAGGATAAAAATTTGAGGCGGCTTTGCGTGTGGAAAACATTCCATTCCAATATTTATCAAAATAAAATCCTTCTTTTTCATTCCAAAAGTATTCATCCACAAGCCGTTTCATAAATTCATATTCACGCAGATAAGTTTCAAAATCTTCCCTATAATCGAGAATATTGGCAATTTGAGAAAGACACCAAGCATCCAGGGTATAAATACAGTTCAGATCGAGACAATTCATAACTAAAGTTTCGCTTTTGTCGCTATATTCAACACCATCCCAACTTGGAAGGTCTTCTTGGCCTGATTCCAATTTTGCCCGCAACTCTCCATCGGCCTCACTGTTCTCTTGTTTATCATTTTTTGAGACTAAATTTTTGTCCGATCCCCACTCCAGCAATCCGTCTCCATTCCCGTCTCTCCGGGCTTGTCCGTTTTCCTTCTTTGCTAACCAAAAAGAGTGCCATTGTTTTAAAAAAGGATAGGCATATTTAAGAAATCCAATGTCTGCGTTTTTTTGAAATAGCTTCAGCACAACATATGAGCCGATGGGAGGTTGGGACCGGTCAGGAGTTCCGCTAAAACGGCTCCTCCAGTTGGGAATATTTCCATTGGGATACTGGGTCTCTAACACTGAGGTGACGATTTCCCCAGCATGTTTGAAACTTTCTATGGAGACTTCTAACGCATTGAAGAAAGAATTCCATTCGAAAATAGTCCAGTAATCGTAATTGTCCGCCGGACGGGATAACGACAGACTGCGATTTGGTGGAGAATAAATCCGGTGTTTTCCAGGCTGGTAGAGGAGAGACCAGAAAAGATTATTCGTGATCGATTTAGCTGCGCCCTGATACAATCCATCGATTTTAACGCGGGATTTTTCATATCGATTTTTTTCTTGTTTAAGAATTGTATCAATCAATCTTGCATTTTTGTAACGGTAGATTTGGTCACTCAGGATATCGAAATTTTCTCCGACACCGGCTACAAAATAGAGGGCACTGCCTTTCCGCAAAGCAAATGGAACGATGAGTTCTGAAGCTCCTGCCACTCTGTCGACGTTACCGGCATGGTTTGTCCAGAGAAGATACTGGAGTTTTTTTGCAGACAGGCTCTCACCTCCAACCTGATCTGCCGAAACAATCCGATATTCTCCTTGAGTGTCCCAGGGGAAATAATGGATCATATGTAAATCAATTTTATCGGGTACAACAATTTTTCCGATGATAATCCTTTCATCCTGGCGAGACCATTCGAGCACCATGGTGTCCTGTTTGGGGGATGGCTTCCTCAAGATCGGAGTATCTTCTTTTTCATAAAATGGAAGTCCTAGATCCACCTTCAGTCTAGCATATTGGCCGTCAGGTGAATGTGGCCCGACTTCGGAAATCAGATAGAACAGCTCCTCACTGTCTGCTAAAAAATCGTCTTTTTTTGCCCTGAACCGGAAAGAAAAAGCACAATCCGGCTGTGGGGCTATGACTAAGCCAACCCAAGATTTCCCCTCCAAAGCGCCGATATAGACGTCTTTCCAAGCATAAAATATTTCAGCGCGAATGATAGAATGGAAAGAGAACAACATAAGAATCAAACCAACAGTCAGCTTTAATCTCTTCAATTCAAGACACTTTCTTTAGAAGACGATTCTTAAAAATTAATAAAGGGGATAATTCCACTTTATTAACTCCAGTTTTTATGTCTTTATTATGCCTTTTATGCGCCTGAAGAACAAGAGGAAAGGAAGGAAGATTAGGTGACAGTTTTAATTTCGGCCGGAAACTTTTTGTATTCCTTAGAAGAATAGATCTCATCGAGAGCATTAAATAAAGCATCGATCTCCTCATCCGAGGTGTAAAAATGCGGCCCCACACGAATAATATCAGGTTCCCGGCAGGCACTCTTCCTGTAATCGATGATGATGTCATGCTTCCCCAGAGCCTGCTTAACTTGATATCCATTAGGAATAGCAAGAGACACCGACCCACCTCGCAACTCATCATTTTGGGGAGAGTAGACTTCAAATCCTCTCTCCCGTGCTTTATTTAAAATCAAACGAGTTTGTTTCTTTGATTTTTTTCGTATCTGTGAGATTCCGACATCTGCAATGATGTCCAATCCTGCCGAAGCCGCATAAAGGCTGGGAACAGGCAGAGTTCCTGACATAAACTTGTAGGATCCTTCAGTAAACTCCATATCAGATGAAAAAACAAACGGATTATTGTGCGCCATCCATCCAGTCAATTGAGGCTTAATTTTGGATTTCAAGTTTTTGCTGACAAAAAGAAACGCATTGCCTGGACCTCCACACAACCATTTCAAACATCCACCAATATAGAAGTCCACTCCCAAATCGGTCAGATTTACTGGGATCGAACCAGGAGCATGATACCCATCGATCAAGGTAATAGCCCCCACATGCTGTGCTCTTTTTGAAATCTCACAAATATCTTGAATATATCCAGATTTAAAATACACATGTGATGTTGAAACAAAGAGAGTCCGCTCATCAATGTTGTTAATGATAGTTTCGACTTCGATTCCGGGCTGACCAAGACTGGGGACAAGCTCAACGTCCCAATCCATAAAACGAGCTATCTCAGATACAGCATACAGTGAAGAGGGGAAATCATGATCGGTCATCACAATTTTATTTCTGGCCGTGTTTCCCTTGTTTCTTTTTCCAAATTGCGTGGAAAGCGCGACCCAATGGGCAATGGACGCGTTTGGAATCATCGTAATCTCGTCTTTCTCGGATCCAAGGATGGAAGACAGTTTATGTCCAATCTTGCGTGGCAGGTCCCACCAAGTTTCCTGCCAGGCGCTCACCCCCCTCTCGGCCCACGCTCTGTAGAACGACATCAGATCGTCTGCGACTTGAGTAGGAACGGCCCCAAGAGAATTGCTGTTAAGATAGACACATTTCTTAAGAATGGGAAAAAAATCCCGAATAGTCTGGAAATCCTTAGCGCTGTTCAGATCTACCATCTAAAACTCAATCCGGAAGTCCATTGTTCACGTAAGAAGAGACCGTCTCCACAAACACATCCAATTCACGCAGAGTCGTATAGATACTTGGTGACACCCTCATCCCAATTATACTTTTTCCACCTTCCACCATAGAGGGGACACCAACAGTAATATTATAGATTTTGTGTTTTTGCCACAAGACCTGGCTCAATTTTGCCATATCGAAATTTTCAATCGTGTAGGTCCCAATGCCGCACGATTGATCGGGTTCATAGGAAGTAAGCATTTTGGCTCCTTTCAATTTGTCGATGGAGAAGGCCCAATAATTCCTAAGGTACCGCAGCCTTTCTTCTTTTCTCTTCGCTCCGATTCCGTGATGAAAAGTCAGGGCATCCCCTATCGCAAGTTTCAAAGCCTCAGGCTGAGTCCCGACATGCTCAAATTTTCTGATGTCGTCACCCAAAGGATCCGCAGCCGGAAAAAGTGGCCAAATATCATTGATTCTATCTTTTTTCACGTACAAACATCCTGTTCCGATTGGAGCCATCATCCACTTGTGCAGGTTTGCTCCATAAATGTCACAGTCCAAGTCTTTTTGTTTGAAATCGAAATGTCCAAACGCATGAGCGCCATCGATCACGACCTCGATATTTTTCTTTCGGGCCATCTGGCAAATTTCCTTCACAGGAAAGATTTGACCAGTGAGGTTCGTCACATGACACATCAAGATCATTTTTGTTTTGGCCGTGATATTTTTCTCAAAAAGATCCGCAAGTTCAGATAAACTTTTAGGCGGATAATGGAACGGAAAAGTCTTGACGATAATTCCCTCCCTAAGTTGTCTTTGGTAGAGGGCGTTCTTCATGGATGGATAATCATGAGTTGTGGTGATCACTTCATCACCAGCATTGAGAGGAATGCCGAGAAGAGCGATTTGAAGGGATTCTGTAACATTCCTGGTTATCGCAATTTCTTCAGGAGAACAGCCAAACGTATCGGCCAATTTTTTTCGAATCAGTTCCTTTCTCGGACGGAGGACTCGCCAGGAATTGTAAACTGGAGCACCATTTGAGAAATCCATATAGCGTTTGACGGCATCCATGACAATTGTCGGACAAGGATGGACACCGCCATTATTAAGATTAATGATACTTCGATCAATATTAAATGCCTGTTGGACATAAAACCAGAAACTTTCGTCTTTTGCGATATCTGGAGGAGAAAGCTGTTTCACGTCCTCGAGTTTTCTTTTGAGCTCCGCCTGGACCGTTTTTGCTTTTAGACCAAAAACACCGAAGCTTCCAACTCCGATACCCACACTTTTTAAAAAATCCCTTCGATTGGACTCCATTCTTCCTCCTTGAGATTTTAGTGATTTCCTAAAACTTATCACAATTGTCCTTTTTTCGTAAATACAAATCTCTGGCTCCATTAGTTATTATGTTTTTTTTTGGTAGTGGGAACTAGTCAGCCAAGATGGAGAAATCCGTCCTTGGAAGACAAGCCCGGCGGCATCCACGTCCATCTGAGGAGAATGATGGTGAGGTGGGAGAGTCTTCGACGAGGATGGAGCAGGA
>CAZLLG010000074.1:0-13520 GCA_964560275.1 uncultured Eubacteriales bacterium
ACTGTGCACGGTTGTGCACATTAAATCCAAATAAAATCAACTTTCCTTTTTCAAAGTCGATATCCAAAACAGCAGATTTTTTTCGCAGCAGTTCATCACCTAAAATCCATCCGCTCAACAGCAGAGATTCATCTGGGAAATCCGCAACAACTTTATAAGTGACCTTTGCTTTTGCTTGAACATATTTCTTTTCTGGAGCACTTTTTTTCTCTGGAGGAGTTTTCGTTTCCGCTCCCATTTTTTTCTCCGGAGGCGCTTTTTTAACTTCCGGTTTTGAAGGTTCGGACTCATATTCAAAGGCCATGGCTCTCGAGAAATACATTACGCCTTCTTCCTGAAATCCAAATGCCAACGGGTGATCTGTTTTGTAATTTAGTTTCAGTAAGGATCCCGGACAGCTAAATTCCTCGGACTTAACACCCGTCAGTGCATTCTTGAATGGAAGCCTGAATTCCTGGATAGCAAAACTTGAAGAACCTTTATTGCAGACAAGCACGCCTCCATCCTTAACGAATCTTTTTATATTCTCCACGCCATCTCTTGTTATCCCACCCACATAATCTGGATGGATGGTTCCTTTTGAATTTCCGCTAATGATAGATCTGGACCTCTGATCGGCTAAGACGATGACATCAAAACGATCTTTGAGATTTCCTGCTCTGATTTCGGCATCTGTGAGAAAATGGAATTTAAATTCGTATTGGTCAAACACATAGGATATCCATCCCGCATCCATACTGGCTGTCCATGATTTATATAGGGCTATTCTGTTGTTTCGAAGAGGTTTAGTTTTTACACTCATTCTTCCTCCGACCATTTTTGTCTGAGTTTGGGAAGCAATTTCTTTAAGCTTGTTCATTCCAAGAGTGTTGGCATCAACGATAAACGTTCCGGCTGGAAATGTTTTCCCTCCCACAGTAAATTCTGCAAGAGCGCAGCTGATCTTGCCTCCGGCATTGTGAATTTGATTGACGGCAATAAAACTTGCATTATCCATGTGGGAAAAGGCATATTGTGTTCCGCTTCCACTTAGGCTTCCAGGTGAAGATTCCGTTTCAGTGATTTGTGTTTTCGCTACCGCTAAAGGCTTGCTCATTTCAAAATAGTCCACACCCATCTGAATAGGCAGAGTCCATCCTGCTCCGTCATAGGCTCTTATGGGTTCTGCTCCGAGAGAGGCCGTCCCAACGATCCCCTGCCAGAGATGGGAATACTTTTTGAGGTCAGGATAGTCCTGCTTTTCCATCATATTCCTGGCAAACAATCCAAAAGGTTGTGAGGTGGGAATGAGATAAGTGCCTTTCTTATAATCGATTCCATTGTGTGAAAAATCTTCATCAGCTGTATAAATCTCAATACCGTTGAGGATAAATCGGTTGATCATCAAAGTCGTGGTGTGCTCATCTTTTTGATCTCGGGGAATTATCCATCCATAGGGTGGTTCATTTTGGTACTGTTCAATCACATCTTTGGCCACACGCCATTTATTGAACAAAAATTCATATTTGTATTTTGCACCAACTTCCAGCACTGCTTTGGATGCTGTAAGGTTGTAGGCTACGGCATCACCCAATCTCCACCATCCACCTTCCCAGGGATTGGGATAAAAGACGCCTCTAGTCAGATCTCTGTAGCGTTCGGGGAATTCGTTGATGGAATAAAAATTTGGAGTGGCATACCGGAAATTAGCTGTCTCTGTCAAAATGGATGGAATATTGTGTCCATCCACAAACTGGGTGACATAACCGGGATACCAGCTGTCAAAGTTTATACGGGAAATGGCTCCGGGTTGGTTGGCTTCTTCAAATGCCTTGCCCATAGCAGCACCGATTAGGTTTTTCCATCTAACGATGATGGGATGCAGGTTGGGATTCATCGGTTCTGATTCGGGGGGCATCCAGATTCTTGCCGGGAATGGGGCTGTTTCATGAAGGTTATACAAAATTTCTGGAAACCACTCCTGGCAGGTAGCTCTGTTCATATTTTTTATTTCCTGAAGATTAGCTATAAATGAGTCACGGTTGTTGTCATGACCGGCGTACTTTTGATAGAGCTCGGGCATGCGGCTCATTTCATATTTTGTCCCGACGTTGCCCATGTACCAGTTCGAAATGAGAGTCAATCCATCGGGATTGGCAAAAACCAAAAGGAAAATAATGTTGTCTCGGATCAAACGTGTTGAGCGGTCTTCTCCCGTAACGATATCGTAGGCCAATTGGATGGCATGCTGCGCGGGAGAACACTCAGACGCATGGAGTCCACAGTCAATCCAAACCACGGCTTTGCCTTCGTCGGCAAGTTTTTTCGCTTCCTCTTCAGAAACTCCCCTGTAAAGAGTCAGTTTTTCGTTGATCTCTTTATAAAAATCTAGTTTGGCAATATTATCTTCAGAAGAGATGACGGCATATTTCATCCGTCTCCCCATTGAGGTGGGCCCCATATCCAAGACCAGCATTCTATTCGACTGGGAGGCAATTTTTTCAAAATAGCCTATAGCCTGTTCATAATTTGCCAGATGAAAGTCTGCTCCAGGCTTAAATCCCAAGAATTCTTCTGGGGGTGTGACTTGGCCTAGGCAGAGGATTCCAGAAAAAAATAAAACAAAACAGGTTAAGAGCGCATAAATTTGGAAACGTTTGGGATTATTCATCATTTCCTCCGAATTTAATTTAAGGCAATACTATAAAAAAAATCCAAATTAGTAAAGACAGGAAATTTGAATTAGAGGGATATCATACTTAACTTACTCTGCCAGTAAATTGGCAGACGGTTTTCAACAGTCAAGAGCCTCAGTGGGCGCCCACTTTGTCAGCTCTTTTGCTATGACTTTACACCCACATCCCAAACAGATGAGAATAGGGCTATCTCAATCGAAAGTGAATGGAAACCTTAAAAGCAACCTTTACCGGTTTGCCGTCAACCAAATAAGGTTCGTAAATCCACTGCCTAACGGCTTCAACAGCTGCATCATCCAATTCCGGAATAGATTTTAAGATTTTCACCATCACAACTCGACCATAAATATCATTAGTCACCTGAACGATGACTTCTCCACTTATTCCATTTTTCTTGGCAGATTCCGGATAGACCGGTTCAACTTTTTTAATCAATTTGGGTTTTTCGTCCTCTTCATCAAGGATTAAAACTCCTTTTTCAATTTCACCTTGAATTTCGCCGATAACTCTCCCTTCAACGCCTCCCTCGACTCCACCTCGAACTCTCCGAACTCTCCTAGCTGCAATCCTACTTTTCACTCCGCCCTCTTCACCTCCCTCGACTCCACTTTCAACTCCAATTTGTACAACGATACCCTTTTCTTGGTCTTTCAATTGGAAGCGGCATTGCACAGTAAAGACGACACTTCGGGGTTCACCTTTGAAAATCAAAGGCTCAAATACCCACTGCTTAGCGGCATCGACGGCGGCTTTGTCAAGCATTGGGATAGATCGCAAAGTCACAATTTTTTGGACTATGCCTTCCTTGTCGGTTGTCAGTTCAAGAATCACTATCCCTTCAATTCCTTCTTTTTTAGCTTTTTCAGGATATATCGGTTCAACTTTTTTTATCAGTTTTGGCGGTTGAATTTCTTCGGTGGCGCGAACAATTTGTTCTTTCTCAGCTTGTTTTTCCTGTACAACAGCACTTACAGGCTGATTTTCGTCAATTTTCATCGCAAAAGTCATCCTGTAGCTAACAATCAAGCCAAAAATAAGACATGAGACCAGTACAAGCATACAAACCGTTGATTTTTTGAGTCGTGTTTCCATATTTCTCTCCTTGGATAGAATAAATTTCACCCTTTCCTTGAGAGGGATATGGGATGAAGCCATAGCATTGGCAATTGTAATTCGACCTAAAAAGGATTTATCCTCGGCCAGATTGACAAGACATTCTGCATAGTCTTTTGAATTGTTCCTGAGAAGAACATGATTGTCGGATATTTCTTCTCTAGCTCTGGATAGAGAGGCACTGAGCGTATAAACAAGGGGATTCCACCAATTCAGAGTGGTGATGAGCCTTTGTAGAATACCGACCATTTGATCTCTGTGATAAATATGAGAAAGTTCGTGAGTGAGAACATTTCTGAGGTCGTTCTTGTGCATCTTTTTGAGCAAGACACTTGGTAGGAGGATAAACGGTTTGAAGAATCCGAGTACTAACGGGGATCTCACATGTGCTGATTCATAAATATTAGTCTTTACAGAACGTGGAAAAACACATTTTGATTCCAAAAGGACTTTATTGATATCCGCGTTGTCCATTGGAATCAGTCCTTTTTTCAGCGTTTTTAGCGAGATAGCTCCGTAGAGAAGCCGCACTAAGAACAAAAGTGTTCCAATTCCCCACAGAATTCCAAAAAAATTGATAATTTGTATCCAGGATAGACCCGAAGCCGTTATTTTTTCAAGGAGTGCGGAATTCTCTGATGAAACCAGCACACCTTGCTTCAAAGAGGGTTGCTGATTTTCAGAAAAAGAACTAGGTGATGGACCGATCTCGGAAGCTGGGGGGATTACATATTTGAGAGAGAGAGTTGGACCAAATCTAACATTTAGGATCGAAAACACGGATACATTCATCATTGGTAAGGCAAGAAGAAGAACCATAGTCAGAATGATCACCGTACTCCTCATTGGGGCAGACTTGGATCTCAGTATCCAAACAATCCCCCATACTATTATTAGAATGACAAGCGATTGAAAGGCAATGTTGAGTATCGATTCGGCCAAAAAAGCGTTGTTGAAGATACTCATAGTATTTTCTCTCTAAGTTTTTTTGAGCAGATCCCGAAGCTCCTTGATATCTTCTGAGGAGACATCCGAATCTTCGAGAAGACATTTCACGAGCTCTGTTCTTGAGCCGCTAAAAACCCGATGAGTGATATCATCTAAGATTTCACGTCGAGTCTTCTGTTTTTCTACGACCGATGAATAAATGTAAGTACGACCTTCTTTCCTGTGCTTTAGCCATCCATAGTCTTCCAACCTGTTCATTTGTACCTGGATCGTTGTCCTTCTAATCTTGTCTTTTCTCTTTGTATTGATTGTTTCAAAAACATCATTGACGGTGACATCACCCTGTTCCCAAACGACTTTCATGATTTCGAGGTTGGCTGGAGAAAGTTTTCGCTTTAGGCTTTTTACCATCTGTTCATCTCCATTTAATTACGACATCTGTCGTTATAATAAACGACAATTGTCGTTTTGTCAAGATATAATTTTTTCGTTTTAAAAACTTTCTTAAATTAATACGCTGATAATGTTTAAAATGTTGAAAAGAAGGGATGCTATAGCTAATTATTCCAAAAAATCTTCATCTGGTTCCCAGAGAAATTCCTCTAGATCAATTTTATCTTTGTCATTAAAAACAATTCCCTCGTTAAGAAGACGCATTTTTTGTTCTTCATATCCGGCACCCGGCTTTAAAGAAATAGTGCCTTTTCGATTGACAACTCGATGCCAAGGCAGTCCTTCCTTTTCCGAGCAGGAATGGAGAATCCAGACAACACGCCGAACCGATGGATAAAGACCGGTCATATAGGCGATCTGGCCGTATGTGGCCACTTTACCTCTAGGAATTCCTTTAATCAACCTGATAACCTCAGAAGTGAAATCCATTTTCTTGAGAACATTATACCGCAATTAGAGGGATATCAGAATTAATTGGGGACAGGCCCCATTTTTTCTGGGGCCTGTCCCCAATTAATTCTGATGTCCCTCTAATTGTTCGGAACTGAACACTTGCTGTATCCTTACCGAACATAATATTGATCTAGACTCAATCCTCTCCCCTATCCCTCACTGCACAATAAACTTGGCATAGGAATTGCATATTAATTTCGATTCCGGATGACGTGTAT
Source organism: uncultured Eubacteriales bacterium (assembly GCA_964560275.1). Taxonomy (GTDB): domain Bacteria; phylum Acidobacteriota; class Aminicenantia; order Aminicenantales; family Aminicenantaceae; genus JAUWVG01. The sequence goes on from CAZLLG010000074.1 coordinate 5,861, forward strand.
TCTGGAGGATTTTCTATGTTAAGAAATTATTTAAAGATTGCTTTAAGAAACCTCAAACGACAAAAAATATATTCGGTTATTTCAATGTCCAGTTTGGCTCTTGGGCTAGGTTTTTTTATTTTATTCGCCCTTATGTCAGATTTCTTTAAAAGTTTCGACAGCTTTCACGATAAAGCAGACAGAATATTCGGTGTGGTTCAGGTCCTTCCTGCAGGTATTGAAGACGACTTGCACTCAGCTATTTCCCCCACTCCTCTTTCTTCTGCTCTATTAAGTGAATTCCCGGAAATTGAAGAAACTACGAGATATTACCCCCCTGGAAGAATGGTCGTAAAGTCAGAGGACAAATTATTTTACGAGACAGGGATTCGTTTTGTCGATCCAAACTTTCTTGCTGTCTTTACTTTTCATCTCATTAACGGAAGAACTGAGACAGTCTTGTCTCAACCTTATTCCTTAGTTCTTACCGAAGAGACTTCAACAAAATATTTCGGCGAAGACAATCCAATTGGAAAAATTTTAACCTTAGACAACAGTATTGATGTAACGGTCACAGGAGTGATAGAAAATGCCCCTAAAAATTCCACACTCAGCTATGACTTTCTTGTTTCAATGGAAACTGCAAAATCGCTTCCAAGCTGGACTGAGAGCTGGGAAGTCAATAATCAAGCTCTCTTTCTTCTACTTTCTGAAGGGGCGAATTCAGATGTATTAAATTCAAAACTTTCTACAGTCATCGAAAAATATTTCCCAAAATCTAAAAATACTCCCACAGAACTTTATCTGTTCCCTTTTCTGGATATATTTCTTAATTCTTTTGAAATAGAAAGCTATTGGGGCAGCGGCCAGATCAGTTTTCTTTTTTGGATCATTCCTATTTTATTGCTCTTTGTTGCATGTATTAATTTTATGAATTTGTCCACGGCGCGTTACGTTTTGCGGGCCAGAGAAGTAGGATTGCGAAAGGTGATTGGGGCACAACGGTTTCAATTGATAAAACAGTTTATTGGAGAAGCCGTCATTATGACCTTTTTGTCCCTTCCGATCGCAGTCGTCATATTCGAGCTCATTCATCCTCTTTTTAGTGGTATTACAGGAGATTCAGTTGATTTTAATCTTTGGAATAAGCCCCATATTTTGGGATTCCTCGCAGGCGTGACCTTGTTAACAGGTCTCATTGCCGGAAGCTACCCTGCTTTTTACCTTTCAGTATTTAAACCGATTAAAGTTCTCAAAGGAAATATTCAAGTGGGTAAAAAAGGCGGACGTCTGCGAAAGACACTCGTTGTTGTCCAATTTACATTTTCGATAGTTCTCATCGTTTTAACAATCGTCAGCATCAAACAATTAAAATTTAATTTTAAGGTGGACCTGGGTTTTAATAGAACCAAAATCATAGCAGCAGAAATTGCGGGCGAAGCACGCAAAAATCTCGAAACTTTGAAAAATGAGTTGATAAAGGACAAAGATATTGTTTCCGTGTCTGCCTCAACGGCCATGCCTGTCTCCTGGGAAACTAAACGCCAGGTTTTACCTGAAGGCACAAGCGAGGACGAGTTTTTGAACATGAATGCCTATGGAATCGATTATGATTTTCTTGAGCTCATGGATTTAAAACTAACAATGGGAAGAAGTTTTTCACCTCTATTTGATGATACAAGCAACTATATCATCAGCGAAACAGCCGTTCGGCAGCTGAATTGGATGAATCCCCTTGGAAAACAGTTGACAGTAGGAGATGACAAAGGGACTGTTATTGGAGTTGTCAGTGATTTTCATTTTAAATCGCTCTACCTTACCGAAATGACTCCATCTGTTCTCTATCTGGATTCAGAAAACGTCAATTATATGTATGTCAAATACTCTTCCCCAGATAAATTTTCCGGTGTGCTGGCGAATATCAAAGAACAGTTCCGTATTTTTGCCCCAAATTTGCCTTTTGAACATGTTTTGCTTAATGATTATTTTGAGGACGTCTATAGGAGCGGAGATAGAACTGCACAGATGTCAGCGCTTATCGGTGGGATCGCAATTTTTCTCTCCTGCCTTGGCTTATTCGGTTTGTCCTCGTATGCCGTGGAACGGAGAAAAAAAGAAATCGGGATCAGAAAGATTTTGGGAGCATCCGTTCAACGTATTATCCGAATGCTTATAAAAGAATTTATAATCCTTATTGTGATAGCCAATATCATCGCCATACCTATCTCCTATTTTATGATGCAGAGCATGATCAAATTTCTCTATGCCTATCCAATGAGTTTGGGAGCAACGATCTTTATTTTGACGGCCGTGATAACACTGCTTATTGCGTTTGTCACAGTGATCTCACTCACGTTGAAAGCAGCATTTACCAATCCAGTAGATTCATTGAGGTACGAATAATTTCGATGACGATTTAGGTCTTGTTTATTCCCCTTCCCGACTTGATTCAATACAAAAATTGTTTTGTGTGCCGTTGAGAGAAAAGGAAAAAATTGATAGTATGAATTCTTCACATAACAAAAATTAATCCTTTGAGGAGATGGATATGAAAAAAAATATCAGTCGGCGAGAATTTATTAGGACTTCCTCCAAGGCAGGATTATTTATCGGGCTTGCAGGGACAAATCTATTGAGAGGAAGTTCAAACGAAAATTTTGATCTCATCATTCAAAACGGCACTGTTGTCGACGGAATCGGAAATAAAGAATTTAGGGCCGACATTGGTATTTCAGGAGAATATATAAAAAGAGTTGGAAATCTTCAAAACGCTAAGGCAGAAACCGTCATCGATGCAAGTAATCGTATCGTCTCTCCTGGATTCATTGATATCCACACACACACGGATACTGAAATTTTGATCAATCCCAAGGCTGAAAGCAAGATTCGACAGGGTGTAACGACAGAACTGGGCGGAAATTGTGGAGGATCATCGTTTCCCAGGAAACAGCCCATTTCAGATGCAACAAAGCGTCGCGTCGAGAAAAACGATACCCCAAGGAATTGGACCGATTTGAAAGGATTCCATGCCGCCATAAATAGTAAAGGGACAGCTGTTAATCATGCCACCTTGGTCGGCCAAGGCACAGTTCGCAGTTTAGCGATGGGAGATGACCAGCGCGAGCCCACTCCAGACGAGCTGGAAGTTATGAGAAAAATGGTTGCTGAAGCTATGGAACAAGGAGCCTTTGGGATCTCATCAGGTTTGGAATACACCCCCAGCGGATTTGCTGACACTGCAGAGCTTATAGAACTCTGTAAAATCGTCTCTCGATATGGAGGCTTTTACGCCACCCACATAAGAAGTGAGGACAAAGCTGTTCTTGAGGCACTTGGAGAGGCGATATATATTGCAGAAGCAGCCAACCTTCCATTACAAATAGCCCACTTTAAAGCAGTGGGAAGTACCAACTGGTGGAAATTACCAAAAATGTTTGACCTAGTGGAAAGAGCCTCTAGTAGAGGACTTTCTGTGACCTTGGATCGCTATCCTTACATAGCCTTCAGTACAGGATTGAGCATTATTTTTCCACAATGGGCTTTAGACGGAGGCATGGGCAAGCTTATCGAAAGGCTTAAGGATAAGGATATCAGGTTGTCCCTAAAGGCCGAGACACTCAAAAAAGTCGCAGGTTACGGATGGGAAAAGATTGTCATTTCCAATGTTCAAAAAGAAAAAAACGATCATTTGATTGGAAAAAACATTGGTGAAGCCGCAGCTGCGGTCGGTTCGGATCCGTATGAATTTGCCTGCAATCTTATTGTGGACGAGGGGCGGGATGTCTCTCATATTGGTTTTGGTATGAACGAAGAGACAACCGAAGCCGTTCTTAAACATCCCCTGGCTATGCTCGGTTCTGATGGATCTTCACTCGCACCATACGGCCCCTTGAGTGGAGGGAAACCTCATCCCAGAAATTACGGGACTTTTCCCCGATTTCTTGGATACTATGTCCGGGAAAGAAAGCTCCTTTCTCTCCCTCAAGCGATAAAAAAAATGTCCTCCATGCCAGCAGCTAGATTGGGTCTAAGGGATAGGGGTTCAATTCGACGTGGCAGCTATGCAGATATCGTAGTCTTTGATCCAAAGACTATCGCAGATAAGGCCACTTTTATCGATCCACACCAGTATCCTGTGGGCATTGATTATGTTCTCGTAAACGGGACAGTTGTTGTGGATCACGGAAAACATACGGAAAAACTTCCCGGAAAAGTGCTCACTCATTATTAACAAGCCAAATTTCAGAGGAGAGATTCAAAATAAATGTCGTATTCTAGAGCCTTATGTTCCCAGGCAAACTTTTTCAGGTGGTCTTTGAAATCGATATCTCGGAGTGTTTGCGGATTTGTTATAAGTTCAGTTAATTTGTCGACGAGATTTTCGAAATTGGCATAATAGTGCTGAGGATACAACTTTGGGGGAAATATCTCGGGATAACTGAGCCGACACGGGAACAATGGATAGACTCCACAGTAAACGGCCTCAACAACGCTCACCCCGAAAAAATCCTGATTAGACGTGACGGGAAGAATATCTGAGGAAAAAAGCCAATTAATGTAATCATTCCGGCCTTCGCAATAACCGAATTGAAGAATCCGATGCCTATGTTTCTCTCTAGCCCTTTCAAAGACCTCAGGCTTCTGCTTGAAATTTTGGCCCAAAACAGCCAATTTAAAATCGATATTTTTCTCGGCAAGAATGTCGACAGCCTTAAAAAAATCGTCTGGATTTTTGTCATACTCCCATCGGTTGTTCCAGAGTATAACCGGTGTGTGAAGCTCTCCACTTGAATCCGGTCTCCGAGTATCAAGCAAAGACAGATCTAAACCCAACTGTAAAACAAAAGACTTCTTTTCGATGGTTTTGATATTTAACAAATCCCTATAATCTGGAAAATGCTTCAATAGGTTGGGAAGTTCATAAAGAAAGGATTCACGATGATAGGCCGAATTAAACAACGCTGTATCTGCGGCTAAAGCTGAGACATAGTTGATAAATCCGTAATGCTTGTCTCTTTTAAACAAGATATCTCTATCCCCTTCCGACCAGGGATAGGAGATCTGGTTTTCGTGGAAATATATGGCCACAGGAATATGTGCTGTACGCTCCCTCGTTAAAGCCAGAAAGGTGGTCAAATCCAGCATGTCCGTGGCTACAATAAGGTCAGGAACGGAATCCTGCTCCATAAAGGTTTTAGCGAGAGATACAGCCCCTCCATGCATCCTCCATTTCCAGTACCGTCCCTCAAGACTCAGGATTTCGACATTGTTTCGGCTGTACTTTTTATATCCCTCTGCCCAGGTCCGGTGTGATCCTGTTAAGTAGGGTTCAATTAGCAATATAAACAATGTCTCGATCCTTTTTTATTAACATAAAACAATGTGCTATTTATGGCAATCCCATCAAAATTAAAACCAATTAAAGGGACATCATACTTAATTCATTGCTGTAAATAAAAATTTGTGAATTAAGTATGATGTCCCTTTAATTATGAGGATTGACCGGATAAATGTTAGGTGATATATTCATCCGAAAATGAATGGGGCAATTAAACTGTTGTTTGGAGGCTAAAATGAATCAACATTTTAGAAAATATGTCTCTTTTTCAATTTTATGTTTTGTGCTTATAACACCCGCATCTGCCGAACTACTTTTTGAAAAATCCGAATACGCATTAAGGCGGGCAAAATTGATGGAAAAAATCCCTGATGGTGTCGCTGTAATCCTAGGTGCTCAAGATGTGATCGGATACGATGAGTTTTTTCAAAATAATGATTTTATGTACTTTTGTGGTGTGGATATTCCCAATTCCATGCTCATCATCGACGGTGTCAAAAAGGAAAGTACTTTGTTTTTTTCTATTTCAGAACGGCAGGCCAAAAGTGAAAATATCAGCCTCGAGCTGGTCCAGAATCCAGTGGAATACACTGGAGTAGAAAGATATTCTTCTATCGAGAGCGTTTCATCCCGACTCTCCAGGCTGAGCGGGCAGGTGGACGTGATCTACACTTCGTTTAAGCCCGAAGAACTGATGCGAGAAGTTTCAAATGAAAAATTTGGCACCTTGAGGGAAAACATGATGCTCAATGAATGGGACGGACGCCTCACTCGGGAACTCCAGTTTGTTCAGCATCTTAAAACCCGGTTTCCCCAGGTTGTTGTTAAGGACTGTTCACCTTTGATATGGGATCTACGTATTTTTAAATCACCAGCAGAAATCAACCTCATGCGGGAAGCCGGTCGGATTGGAGTTAAAGCACTCATAGAAATGATGAAATCCACACGCCCAGGTATGTATGAATATGAAGTAGCGGCATTGTATGAGTACATGTGTAAAAAAGAAGGCGTAAAGAATCTGGCTTACATCCCTATTATAAGCTCTGAAGAAAATCATCCCTACCTCCATTATCACAAATTCAACAGGCTCCTGGAGGATGGGGATTTCCTTGTAGTCGATGCTGGGCCGGATGTGGGGTATTACGATGTGGATATTTCTATTTCCTATCCTGCGAATGGGAAGTTCACTCCTCGACAGAGAGAGATCTATGAAGCATGTTATGAGATCGAAAAAGCCTGTATATCTCTATATAGACCAGGGATAACCTGCAGTGAAGTCAATGAAAGAGTTAAAGACCTTCTCAAACAGAAAGGATTCGACTTAAACACGGATGCTTTTAAGATTATGACCCGCGGAGGCGGAGGATGTTCTCACTACGTAGGTATGGCTGTCCACGATGTTGGGGGATCCCCGAGAAGAATCCCTCTGGAGGAAGGAATGGTCTTTGCCTGCGATATCCTCGCCGTTTTTCCTGAGGAAAACCTGGGGGTACGGGTCGAAGATACCGTTCTTATCACAAAAGATGGATGTGAAAATTTGACTCCCGGACTCCCCCGTTCTATCGAAGAGATCGAGAACTTGATGAAGAATAAGGGTATTGTGCAGATTTTAAAGGACCAAAAAGTCTACAAATAGGGAGAAAGGGGCATTCGAAAAAAACGGGGAGCGTTTGTTTTTCCCCTTGATTCCGTAATGACATGGGTCCGGTTGACAGAACGGAAGTAACGGAAATATTATATGTTTTTAAATATATTTCTCGAACAGGAGGAAAAGAATGAGGAAACTGCGCAGCTATCTATTTTTATTAGTTTTAGGCATATCCGTGCTGACGACAATCCATTTATCAGCGGTTCAGCATCCTGAAATACAAAAAGTCACCGCCGAAAACTATGCTTTTGCCGAAAAATTTCTGAGCAAATTTATGAGTCCTCTTGTTTTTGGTGCAAGTGTGAGGCCCAGTTGGATCGATGATTCTTTTTTTTGGTACCGCAATACGATTCCAGAGGGAACAGAATTTGTTCTAGTCGACACAACAAAGAAAAAAAGAACTCGAGCCTTTGATCACGCCAAACTGGCTTCAGCCCTGTCTGCAGCAGCTGGGAAAGAGTATGATCCACTCAACCTTCCTTTTCAGAGTATCGAGTTTTCAGATAAGCTGGATTCTTTGACATTCACAGTTAATTCTATCCAGTACACCTATCAGATAAAGAAAGATATTTGTATAAAAGGTGAGAAGATAGAACGGCTTGACCGAAATTTAATTCTCTCTCCAGATGGAAATCTAGGGGCATTTATACGGGAAAATAATCTCTGGGTAAAAAATCTTACTACAGATAAGGAAA
>CAZLLG010000075.1:0-13404 GCA_964560275.1 uncultured Eubacteriales bacterium
AACCAACCACGTTCTCCTCACAGTGGAATCGATATATCCTCTCCATTCGGTGCAGATGTCAAAGCCTCTAACTCTGGGAGTGTAGTTGTTGCCAATGATTTGTATTATGCGGGAAAAACTGTTGTTATCGACCATGGTTTAGGTGTGTTTTCCTTGTATTGCCATTTTTCAAAAATCAATGTCCGCATAGGAGATCAAATCTCTAAAGGAGATGTAATCGGAGAAATTGGTGCTACAGGCAGAGTGACTGGCCCTCATCTTCACTGGGCATTCAAGGTGTCCGGAAGCCGAGTAGATCCCAGATCACTCCTCGATTTAGACTTTTCAAAGGACAGACACGATGAAAGATGAGTTGAAATCAATGATTTTGGCAGTAAAAGATGCTTATGGAAGAGGAGAAGAAGACGAAGCTTTAAAGCCGATCGTTGCCGTTGATGATAAGGGACAACCCCTTGGTCGGATTCAACAGGGAGACAGTGTCATTTTTTATGATATCCGTGGGGAACGGGAAATTGAATTAACGGAAAGTCTCGTAAACTGTAATTTTCCTCATTTCCCCATATCAAACGATCTGGATTTGAATTATGTCACCATGATTGAATACAGTTCTTCACTCGAAGTTAAAGTTGCTTTTCCTCCGGAAGAAAGAATTGCCAATACATTTGTTGAGGTAGTAACACAATCAGGACTCCGGCTGCTGAAAATAGCAGAATCTGAAAAAGCTGTCCATTTGGGTTTTTTCCTGAATGGAAAGACAGGGACAATATTTGCCGGAGAAGAGCGGATTGTCGTTCCTTCACCTCATGGTGTGGAGAATTTTGCTCGGACACCTGAAATGAGTGCATGTCATGTCACAGAGGAAATCTTTCGAAATTTAGAAAAACCAGAATACGATGTAATTATCGCCAACTTGTGCAATGTAGATGTTGTCGGACACATTGAAGATAAGCATGCTGCTCTAAAAGCCATCGAGTCTGTGGATGGCCAACTTGGCCGTATTGCGGAATTCTGCCAAAAAAACGAAATAACACTTGTTATTACAGCGGACCACGGAACCGTCGAAGAGTGGCATTATCCTGATGGAAAAATCAATACAGGCCACACAAAAAACTTAGTGCCTTTTATTATATCGGATGACTCGCTCCGATCATATAAAGAACTCAAAATGAAAAATAGTGGGGAGCTTTCGGATGTCGCTCCGACTCTGCTTAAACTGCTGAAAGTTTCCCAACCAGAGGAAATGTCGGGTCAAAGTTTAATTCAGGAAGAGATGGACTCCCAAGGAAAAGAAAGAAGGATTCTTCTTCTTATTCTTGATGGATGGGGGAATAGGGAAGAGATGTATGGAAATTTGATAGTTGAGGCAAAAACACCTCATTTTGATAAGCTGTGGTCGGAGTTTCCACACGCGCTCCTAAAGGCTTCAGGAGAAGCCGTGGGGATGCCTCCTGGTACTGTCGGAAATTCAGAGGCGGGACATCTTCATATCGGCGCAGGGCGAAGGATTCTTCTCGATCGGGTTCGAATAGACAGGGCTATTGAGACGGGGCAATTCTTTGAGAATGAGGCCTTTCTTTGGGCTGTAGAGTCGGCCAAAAACACCGGCAGACCTTTACATCTTCTTGGTATCGTTTCCCACTACAGCTCACATGGTACGATTGACCATCTTTTTGCTCTTCTCCGCTTAGCCAAAGATAGAGGTTTACAGCGGGTCTATATTCATGCATTGATCGGACGGAGAGGGGAGAAACCGGAGAGTGGAGCCGTCTATATCGGAAAGGTTGAAGACAAATGCCGGTCGATAGCAGTGGGCCAGGTGGTTACGGTTATGGGGCGTTTTTGGGCTTTGGATAGAGAAGAAAATTGGGATCGGATTGAAAAAGCCTACAGGGCCCTGGTCTTTGGAGATGGCACGCCTGTGACGTGTTTTTGATTCATTTGGTTTATCGAGTTCTTAGAATTGAACTTTTTCTCAATGTGCTTCGTATGTATGAGATGAAGATAACAACAGAAAGATGAGTATCGATATACAAGATATAACTTTTTTTTATGGGGATACAAAAGCCATCGATTCTGTGAGTTTAAATCTTCCCCAGGGCGCAATCGGACTACTTGGGCCCAATGGAGCAGGGAAAAGTACTCTTCTCCGTATTCTCCTCGGATTTCTTGTTCCCGATCAGGGGGATGGCTCTGTCCTTGAATATGATATCCGTGAACAGCAGTCGATGATTCGACGGTATGTGGGATATATGCCTGAAGATGACTGTCTTATTCCTGGGATGGATGCAGTCTCCTTCACGTCCTATCTTGGAGAGCTTTCTGGAATGCCTAAACAGGAAGCTATGAAAAGGGCCCATGAAGTCCTTTTTTATGTTGGATTGGAGGAAAGCCGCTATCGAAAGTTGGAGACATATTCATCCGGGATGAAACAGAGATTAAAACTAGCCCAAGCGATTGTTCATGATCCGAGGTTGATATTTCTTGATGAACCAACGAGTGGTCTCGATCCGAATGGGAGAAACGAAATTATCGAATTGATCATTGACATTTCCTCAAAAAAAGATATTCAAGTCCTCATTTCTTCGCATATACTTTCTGACATTGAATCCACTTGCACTTATGTGGTGATTTTAAATAAAGGCCGGCTGGCAGCTCAGGGAAATATCAGCGAACTCAAACAGATCAATTTTTCTCTTTTTGAACTGAAGGTTAAAGGAGAAACTGAAATTTTTTTTAAAAAACTGACAGATCTGGGTTGCCAGATAGAAAAGACTGAGGACGGGATGCTTAAAATATATATGCCACCTCTGTTAAATCCTCAGGAAATATTCAAAATTGGGGCGGATGAAAATATTCAGATTCGCCATTTTGTAAGCAGCCAGAGTTCTTTAGAGGATCTCTTTGTCGATGTCGTAGGAGTGGATTGATGTCGATTAGAGAGAAAGGATATTTTCATTGGGATGGAGAATTTGTCCAAAAAAAACTTCTTTGGTGGCCTATCACTCGATATGGAATCAAACTGACTTTTAAGAAAAAATTTTTCAAACTTGTCTATGCATTAGCTTTAGTCCCGGCTATCGTTTTTTTAGTTGGGATCTATCTGGAAGAAAGGATCGAAGATTTTCGATTCATGATGGATGGGAATTCACAATTACTCAAAGTTGATCCCACTCTATTCAAAACATATTTATGTAATGAATTCCTCTTGTTCATGACTATCATTATTCTAGTGTTTGCAGGAGCGGGCCTTATTGCAGATGACCTAAAATACAATTCTCTTCAGCTCTATTTTTCACGTCCCCTTCGAAAACTGGACTATCTTTTGGGAAAAGCCTCAGTTCTTATTTTTTTCCTTCTATTTATCACTCTAATTCCAGGACTTCTTCTCCTCATCATGAAATTGATATTTTCAGGCAGTCTAAAATTATTCGTTGATTTTCCATTGCTTCCGTTTTCGATTATTGGATTTTCGATTTTTATGACGATCTTTTTTTCTTTTTACACACTCCTTCTCTCATCGATCAGCAAAAGCAGAAGGTATGTGATCATCTTGATTGTCGGAATCTATTTTTTTTCAGATATCCTTTTTGCAATCTTTTTCAATATCTTTCGAAGCCGAAGCCCATACTTTTCTCTTTTTTCACTTAAAGTCAATCTACAGCAGTTAGGCGCCGCGTTTTTTGGAGTCAAAGCGCCTTATAATGTACATTGGATTTATTCCCTGCTAATTTTGGCCGGAATTTGTTGTCTATCGAGTGCAGTATTATTTAGGAAGGTCAGAAGTGTGGAGATCGTCAAATGAATTTGGCTGTGATTGAAACACAAAAGCTCTCGAAATGGTATGGAAATGTTCTCGGATTGAGTGATGTGTCTCTTAAAATTGAATCCGGAATCACAGGTATTTTAGGACCAAACGGAGCCGGGAAATCGACTTTCCTAAAGCTCATCACCGGACAGATTACCCCAAATATCGGATCTGTCAAAGTGTTGGGAGAGGACATCAGGAATAACTATGCCCTTTTCTTTACTATTGGTTTCTGCCCGGAGCAGGATTCTTTTTACGAGGATATGTCGGGTTGGGTGTTTCTGAAACATTTGCTCCATCTCTTTCATTTTTCTTTGGATGAGAGTGAGGCACGTGCGACAAAAGCCCTGGAATTTGTTGAGCTTCTGGACGACAAAAACCGGAATATACGGTCTTACAGTAGGGGAATGAGACAAAGGCTTAAATTTGCTCAAGCTATTGCACATGACCCTGATATCATCATTCTTGATGAACCGTTGAATGGTTTGGATCCATTAGGTCGAAGAAAAATTATCCGTCTTGTTAAGACATTTTCCCAGGAAGGGAAAACCATCATCGTATCAAGTCATGTTCTTCCTGAAATTGAAGCCATGACAAAGAAGATCATCCTCATCCATCAGGGAAAAATATTCGCTCAAGGAGATATTCATTACATCAGAGATTTAATAGAAACTCATCCTCACATCATTTCTGTAAAATGTGATAATCCTAGGCTGTTGGCATCAAAATTTATTCATGAGGATTTTGTATTGAATGTTCATTTTGGACACGATGGGAACTCTCTTGAATAGAGATAAATTTTTCAGTCTTCTGCCTTCACTTGTGCGTGAAAATAGAATTGATATCCATGAAATCACTTCGCCTGACGACAACCTCCAGGCCGTGTTCGATTATTTGATAGGGAAGTAATATGGATTCGAAAAAGAAAAGAGACCTGTCCTTTGTTCTGAAATCAGTCGGTCGCATCTTCACTTTTTTCTTTTCGTCTGGGAAAAAAACACGCAGGACCAAGATTTTTTACTTGATAAGTCTATTTCCTGTTTTTATAGCCGTGGTTATAAAGGCCTCTCAAATATTATCCGGGGAGCCATCCATATCAGGGATTCAGGTTTTTTCGGAAATGATCATGACGTTTTATCTCCAGTTTCTTATTCTCATCCTCTCCCTGTTCTTTGGAACATCGATTTGTTCAGAAGAAATTGAGAACAAGACCTTGACCTATTTGACGACACGTCCGATTCCCAAATCGGCCATAATTCTTGGAAAGTATGCGGCCTACTCTATGTTGATCCTGATTATGATTGTTTTCGGCGTGGCGGCATCTTTTTTTATCTTGAACTTTGAGAAACTTCTGGATTTTTCTCTTTATCCCATTTTATTAAAAGATGTGGGAGTATTGGGGCTTGGAGTTTTCTGTTATATGGCTTTTTTTACTTTTATAGGGACTTTTATGAGAAGGTCTATCATTGTTGGACTTTTATTCAGTTTCGGTTGGGAGAATGTTATTCAGTATTTTCCAGGCTCCACACAAAAATTTGCCATCGTTCACTATCTAAAATCCCTTTTGCCGACTCATTATTCAGGAGGAAAATTTTCCATCCTTCTCTTTCAGTTGGAGCCCACTTCGACTGGGATGGCGATTCTTGCGCTTGTACTTCTTACCAGTGTGTTTTTAACTTTGGCCTGCTATGTATTCTCATGGAAGGAATACATTTTAGAAGATTAGCAGCGCGCGGAAACCAGTTTATTTGATTTCTTCTTCCCCTTCTTCAGCTTTGATTTCACTCTTGAGTTTGTTCAGCAGTTCTTCTGAAATATTAGCGGAGATTTGCACATTTTCGGGTCCGGAAGTGATGGAAATTGCGGTCATCAATTCCCCGATTTCAGGACTTTCAGCGGCCATCATTCCAGCAAAACCCTTGATTCCTGTTAAAAAATCTGCAAGGTTTTTATTTTTGGTTTCATCCCCGCCCATCAGTTTGATATCGGCGAGCACAGCTTGATTTTTATAATCAAACGCGATAGATGCGGCCTGAAGGTTTTTAAGGTCCTCAAGCATGGGATTGTCAGCTGTCATTTCATCGAGTGATTCGGGGGCAAAGAGAATGGCTCCCCATAAAATAGCCTGTTTATCTGCCTTGCTCACCAAGTCTGCAAGGGCTTCATTGCTGTAAAAATTTTGTTTTTTCTTCTCGATGACATCGATGATCGCTTGAGTTTGGCTTTTGTCCCCAACAAGGATATTGGAATCATCGATGAACGAAAGACTGAGTTCTTTATCATCTTCCCACATTCCGTAAATCGTGTGGCCTTCATAGTCGGTTTCGGTGATTTCTTGTTCTTCTTCCTGAGCTTTTTTTTGGACGAGATTAAGGAGATCATCTTTAACATATTTTAAATTCAGAACAAAGGCGACTTTCTCTTTTCCCTCATCACTTTCTTTTTGTGTCAAGGCTCCGGCCAAAAAGAAAAGATCTTCAAGAGGATCTATGTCGGTCTGTTCGATAAAAGCCTGGATATCTTCATCCTCAGCGATCGTTTTTTGTGCAAATTCTGTATCCATGGCGCGTTCCAAATCGATGAAGAAAACACCGTCAGCATCTACAGGAAGAAGTTTGAGCATATGTTCTGCCTGGGCATTGCCTGCTTTGGGGCCTACTGATTTTCCGCATGACGTGAATCCGGCAATCACCATAAAAACAATAGCGAAAAGAGTGATAATTTTTTTCATGATGTTCCTCCTGAAACAATTTTCATGTATGCTGTAATCAATCTTTCCAACTATATCAGAAAATTAAGACAGAATCGAGAATTTATTCTTGTATGTAGGCATTTCCATATCCGTAAATTCAAGAACGAGTTCTCCGTGAACTAGAAAGTCGAAAAGAAACCACGTGGCTTATTTTAGGTATTTGTAGAGTTCCAATTGACTGGAATAAAGCCAGCAGCGGATCCAGATGAAAGAGCCAATAAACGTCTGCTGGATAATAAAAATAACGAAAATGCTGACTGCAGAAGTCTGAGGAAAAATCTCTTTAAGGAGGATATAAACGACTGTGAGAACAAGATTGGTTAAAAGCAGCAGATAGTAGAGTCCCATTGTCGAACCTAAATTGTTAAACACGAAGATAAAAGCATCTTTTGTTGTTTGCAGGACATTCCGGGTGTCTTCGGTAACTGTTTTGATACGGGCGTAGTCAAAAACCATTTGGAAAAAAAGGAATACGGCATAGACAAAAATGCTGGAGATCAGACTGAGATAAAAAGGAAAAATTTCCGATCTTGATGTATCGGACACGCTGCTCACTAGACTGGAAAGAAAACCTCTAAATGTGATAGCTAAGAAAAAAAAGATCCAGGAGATTATCATGAGGAGGAAAAACCTTGAGGCAAACTTTCCTGCTCCGGAAAAAAATCTTCTGATCGAAAAGACAGGAATGTCCTTGCCTAGAACTGATATGATTCCGCCTGATAAAAATGTATGGAGCAGAATGTAGAGGGCCCCAAAAACGAGGAATACACTTGATAAATGTGTCTCTCCAAAATGGATAAGATGAACAAAATTGTCGAGAACGGCACCTTTCCCAATAATTGAAGGAGAAAAGGATGTTTCAATCCCTTTGCTCTGATCTCTGAATTCTTCCCACCAGATATAATCGAATCCTTTCACCAACCGGTCACCGACCTCACTCTGACCTATGGATTCTTCAAGTGAGGTGTACATCGGAATGGCCAGAATAAGTGAAAAGAGAAGGTTGACGACAAGCAGAAAAAGCACCATTCGAAAGTTTTTCCTGCTTATATGGAATCCTTTGATAAAGTTTAAAAAAGCTTTCATTCTATTTTCCTCCCCGATTAACCCCCGAACAGAGTAAAGAGCTCCAACAAGTGTTGAAGCCATAAAAGCCAGGCAGACACGTTTTTAACAGCAGCCAATTTATTGGATTTTATTTTGAGGCTGTTGTTTGTTCTGTTAATATCCAGAACGAGTTTAAATTCCGGATCGACCACGGCTTTAACGATAGGAAAAGGACGGTTAAAACTAAATTTTTTCCATCTGTACAAACCGTCCCAGTTTTCAACAATGGTTTCACCATCTTTAAAAACAATTTGCACCTCAACCGGAATATGAACTTCCCCTAAACGCCTGACCAACACTTCGGATTCAAAGATGTTTTGTTCTCGACCGCCGGTGCCATCTCTGTATTCTCCATCGAGCAAGCCCTTGAGCTGAGTCGGGATTTTATTGGAAATATCGGTAACTGCGTAATCCAGTTTTTCCGATCCGTAAACAAACTGATCCAGGAACCAGCTCATATCCTCTCCAGCATATTCGGATACAACAGCATAAAAATCATTGGGTTGTGGATGTTTAAACCACCAGCGCATGGAATAGTCTTTGATCATTGAGGCAAATAAATCTTTTCCCATGAAGCGCTTGAGGGTTCTGAGCATCAATTCAGCCTTCGAATAGGAGTTGGCGCCATAACTTCCGCCTTCCATAAATTCCCAGGAATATCTCTGTAATTGATCCATGTTGTATGTCTGGCGGTGCCTGGAAATCCCATCTGATTCAATGGGAATTTTTACGTCTTTAAAAGTTACAGGGATTCCAAAATAGGATTTAGAGTATACAGGCTCTCCATAGGCAGCGTAGTAGACCTCCGTGTCCAAGAAAGATGTGAAACCCTCATCCATCCAGGGATTTTCGAATTCATTATTTCCGACTAAACCATAGAAATATCCGTGTCCAAATTCGTGTATGGTTACAGCCTCGGGTCTGGAAATGCCTTTCCGTGTTAAAAAATAGGCTCCCCCTGTAAAAAATGTTGGGTATTCCATTCCTCCAGAGCGGCTGTTGTAGCCAGGATCGACACATGTGACTGTAGTATAAGGATAGTCACCATAAAAAAGACTCGAGTACTTGATTGCATTCTTAACTGCATTCATATATCGCTCTTTAAGTTTTTTATGTTCAGGCTGAAGAAGAAGCGATATTTCCGTGGATTTTCCTGGTGAAAACTCATAGTCTTCCTTATATTCGAGGAGGCGGGGGCTTGCTGTCCAGGCAAAGTCATGGACGCTGTGCTGATAGAAAAAATGAGTCGTTGTTTCATCTTCATTGATTGTTTGTGTGCGGTGTTCGCCTGTTGCACCAATGACAAAAAAAGAGGGAACAGTGATTCGAACATCATAAGTTCCATAGTCAGCAAAAAATTCTGACGAAGAATGGTACTGGTGACAGTTCCACTGCCCGTTTTGAAACACACCAATTTTCGGGAACCACTGGGCAATAAAATAGTTGTCTTTATAGACACCGGTTCTCGAAACAGGACGGGGAACTTTTGATTGAAAAAAGATACGGACCGTTACGGATTGGCCTGGCTGGATTTCTTGAGGAAGTTTGATTCGAAATACTGTTCTGTCATAAGGATTTCCATCATCAGGAGAGCGGAATTCCATACCTGGTTTCAAGTCTATCTCCCCTATGTCCCCATCCTGAATCAAATCAATTTTTTCGATGCGGCAGTACCCCCAATCATCTCTTTCAAATCCTGTTGTCCTGCTTCTAGAAGACTCCATAAAATAGGTGCTTTTATTGTTTTGGAATGCATTCCAGTATAAGTGAAACCAGAGCTCATCAGTCACATAAGCCGTATCATTGGTCCAATTGACCAGTTCTTCTCCAAAGATCACTCGCTGTTGGGTATCGAGAAAGATATCCATGGAGTAGCTTGCTATCTGTTTACAGAATGGAACATCTGCCGCATAGAGGCAGAGACTGCTGGAAAGGATAATTGATAGAGTCCATATCCAAAGTTTTTTGTTCAAAGGATCCTCCCTTTCATTTCTTATCAGTCACCATAATCAGCCTAAGATCCATTACATTTGTGAACGTCGGCCCTGTGAAAATAAGATCACCTAGGGGTTCGAAAAAGTGGTAGGAATCGTTGTTTAAAAGATAATTTACTGCATCCATCTGCTTAAGTCTGGCCCTGTTCAGGGTTTGACCATCAACAATTGCTCCCGCTGCATCCGTCGGGCCATCTGTACCGTCCGTCCCACAACTGAGGAGAATAGTGTTGTCTACTCCATCGATTTCAATAGCAGCTGACAGAGCGAATTCTTGATTTCGGCCTCCTAATCCGTGTCCCCGGAGGGTCACTGTCGTTTCGCCCCCGGATATTATGCACGCCGGGGGTGGGAGAGGATTCTTGGAGCTGATGATTTCTTTTGCGATTGAGGCATGTATTCTTGCGGCTTCTTTAGCTTCTCCTTCCAAGGACGATGAGAGAATTAGGCTATTGTAACCCAATGTTTCGGCCCTCCTTTTAGCTTCTGTTACGGCCTGGATGTTGCTTCCAATGATCACATTCTGGACGTGCTGAAAAACTGGATCGCCAGACTTGATCGTTTCTTCTTCTTTGCCGTTTTGTCCAGAAACAAAGAAATCGAACACACTTTTCGGGATTTTACGGCCGATATCGAACTTGTTTAAGATGTGTAGACAGGACTGGTATGTGCTGTCGTCAGGAGCAGTGGGACCCGAGGCGATACTGCCGAGATGATCTCCGACAACATCGGATAGGATAAGAGCGATAACAGTAGCTGGATAGGCCAATCTTGCCAAACGCCCTCCCTTAAGCTGGGACATGTGTTTTCGAATGATATTGATTTCATCGATATTAGCTCCCACTTCAAGTAATGTTTGGGTAGTTTTTTGGAGGTCATTGAGAGTCAAACCTGGGACTGGAGATGGCAGCAATGCGGATCCTCCTCCTGAAATTATAAAAATGACTAAATCCAGCTTTCCAGCAGATTTGAGAAGACGGATAATTTGCTCGCTGCCCTGCAAACCAGAAGCATCAGGTAGGGGATGGCCAGCTTCTTGGACAGTGATGTATTTTAAAGGACGTGTGTGTCCGTATTTAACATTAATAAATCCATCTGTGATCCGGTCTGTAAGAACCTTTTCGACAGCCTGGGCCATTGCTGCCGTGGCTTTTCCTGTTCCTAAAACATAGATGTTATCATAGTCTTCTAAAGGATATTGTGTCCCATTGACCGCTAAAATGTTCTTTTCGAGGGAAAAATGCTTATGGACAGCAGTAAAGGAGTCAACAGAGTGCAGGCCGGCATGGAAGATGTCTAATGCATCGGCTCTTAAATTTTGTTTCATCCCTGAATTCCAAGCTTATAGCATTCCCTGAAATTTTTCAATTCTCTTCGATTTGTGGTATATGAATAGACAAGGAAAATGGTCTGCTTAAAGATTCCGTGGGATAGTCTGCGGACAAAGACAGAGGAAGGGAGGTAATGCCTAAAATAAAAAAGATATTCCTATATTTATTGATTGGAGTATTTGTTTGGAGCGGGCTGAGTGCAAGTGAAAAACCTCTGGCAGAGAAAAAATTGATCCAGGCATTAGTCCAGGTAGTATCAGGAGATATCGCCTATAAATACACGGAACGGATTTCTCAATTCGATCGTATACAAGCATCAGAAGGATGGCATGATTCTGCTGTCTGGATCAAGGGGGAATTGCGAAAGATGGGGTATTCTGATGCCTCAATTGAAGGCTGGCCGTCAAACGGATCCACTTACTATTACACCTATAGGACTCCGATTGGATGGAGAGCAAAAAGTGCCGAATTGTGGATGGTGGCTCCGGAAGAACAAAAGCTTTCTTCTTATGAGGAGATTCCTTTGACTCTAGTGAAACACAGCAATGCGGCCAATGTTGAAGCAGAATTGGTGGATGTCGGGACTGGAATAGGAGAGACGGCCTATTCGGGAAAAGATGTCCGAGGCAAAATCGTTCTGGCTACGGCCTATACGGGAGATGTGATGAGAGAGGCAGTCTTGAAGAGAGGAGCGATGGGTGTGATCACATGGTATCCTCCAGATGTCCGGCCTGGATATCCCAACATGATTCGTTACACAGCCATATGGCCAACCTGGGAGGAACGGAATAGAATTGGATTCGGATTTAATGTTTCAAAGAACCAGGGCTGGCGTCTCAAAAAAATGCTGGAAGAGGGAAAAAAGGTAAAACTTAGGGCCCAAGTTAAAGCTGAATATTATGAGTCTCAGGTTGAAATTCTCACAGCCTCTCTTCAGGGAAGCGTTGATCCTGAGACTGAAGTAATGATTATCGGCCACCTTTGCCATCCTCTTCCAAGCGCCAATGATAATGCCTCAGGGAGTGGAGGTATGCTGGAAATGGCAAGGGCCTTAAAAAAAATGGTGGATTCAGGCCTTATTGAACCGCCAAGAAGAACTATACGATTTCTCTGGGTTCCGGAATTTGCAGGAACATACCCTTATATCAAAGCCCATCTCGAGAGAACTCGTGACACATTGGCTGTCATCAACTGCGATATGATTGGGGAGGACCTGCATTTAACCGGGGGCACTTTTAATATCACATGTACTCCTGATTCGCTGCCTAGTTATCTGAACGATGTGGTTGTCAATTTTACTTTACTGGCAGAAAGTTTGAATTTGAAAAGCACGCGTGGAAGCCAAAATCCTTTTGCCTTCAAGATTCGACCCTTTGGAGGGGGAAGTGATCACTATGTCTTTAACGATGGGGCTTTGCGGACACCCTCAGTGATGTTTGGACATGGAGATACATTCCATCATACTAGTCTAGATACGATGGACAAGGTCGATGCGTCCGAGCTCCGCCGCGTATGCTTTATTGCCCTGGGTTCTTCTTATTATATGGCTCATGCCGCTGAAGATGAAGCTAAGGACATGTCTCGAATCATTTCAAGGAATGGTTTTGCAAGGCTTTCGTTCGACTATTACGACAGTCTGGGATTGATGTTGGATGCAGAAAATCCGGACGATTTGCTCGAATTGTACAAACAGGTTTTAAATGTTATCGAACATTCTACAAAAAGAGAGATGCAGGCTGTTCTCTCTACTATTGTATTTGCCAATGATGATTTGGCTAAGAAATGGATAGAAAATTCGACAGGAAATCTGAGGACGCTCCGCTCGACATTTCAGATAGAAGCGCAGAAACATTTTAAAAACCTCAGTCAACACTATGGTGTTGAACCTCAAACTATCCAATTGACTGCTGAAGAGAAAACCCTCAGCAGGATAGTTCCTTTTCGAGACGAAAACTTTATCTGTCCTCTCCAAACGGATTGGATTGCTGAAAAACTGGGTGAAGATGCACTAAAGGAAATCAAGCTTCAAGGGTATGCTTCCTACGAGGCATTAAATTTTGTTGACGGCTATAGGAGTATTTTCGATATCAAAAAGGCTGTTTCTGCAGAATTTGGTCCGGTTAAACTTCAGGATGTGCTATCTTTTTTTCGTGTTCTTGAGAGGGCCGGCTTAATAACTTTAGAGAAAAGATGAAAAAGCCTTTTCAGCATCTTGTACAAAATAGGCGTAGTATCAGAAAGTACTTGGAAAAACCTGTCGAAAGAGCAAAAGTTTTGTCCTGTCTCGAAGCCGCTCGGATGGCTCCGTCTGCCGATCATGTACAGCCCTGGCGGTTTTTAGTCATTGATGATCCTGAAATCAAAAAAAGATTTACCGCCGAGGTATTTTCCGGCATATATTCTAAAACTAAATTT
>CAZLLG010000076.1:0-13129 GCA_964560275.1 uncultured Eubacteriales bacterium
CCGCAAAGATTATGATAATGTCCATGCCCTGACTTTTAATTACAGACAAAGACATGCGGTCGAAATTGAGGCGGCCATAAAAATAGCCAATGCTTTAAACATTTCTCAGACTATTCTTTTTGTGGATCTCCAACTAATTAGCGGATCCTCGCTTACGGATCCGACACAAAATCTCCCGGAATTCCATGTCGCTGAGGACATCGAAGTGGACATTCCCTCGACATATGTCCCATTCCGGAATGGAATATTTCTTTCCTTGGCGGCAGCCTGGGGAGAAGTCCATAATACACAAGACATCATATGCGGATTCAATGTGATCGACTCCCCCAATTACCCGGACACAACCAGCGATTTTGCTCGGGCAATGGAAACTGCAATCAACCTGGGCACAGATGTATCCCAGGGAAGAATGGCAGCCTTTAAAATTCTGGCGCCCTTTATAGATTTAAAAAAAGCGGACATCATGCAAGTGGGATTTTCGCTCGGAGCGGATTACTCCTACTCCATATCCTGTTATGCAGGCAGAGAAATCCCCTGCCTTAAATGTTCCTCCTGCCTTCTACGTCAGAAAGCATGGAAAGAAACGGGAAAGCAAGATCCTCTCCTCAATCGTCTCAATAAGGAAGGAAAATTATGAGTTGGACACTCAACGTCAGAGAAACGTTCCAGGCGGCCCATTATTTAAAAGGGTATAAAGGAAAATGTGAAAAAATCCACGGACATTCGTTTAAGATCGAAGTTCACATTGCTGTTACCGAGCTCGATTCGACAGGGATTGGATATGATTTTAAAGATATAAAAAAGAAGCTCTCTGACATTCTCCCCGATCACACACTCCTCAACGATATCTACTCATTTAACCCAACGGCCGAAAATTTATCAAAACATTTTTTCCAGGAACTTAAGAAACACTATCCCGTAAAGGCCGTTACGGTCTGGGAATCGAAAGATGCCTCAGCCACATACTCTGAAGATTAACGAAATATTTTATTCTCTCCAGGGAGAAGGATTCCGGCAGGGAGAGCCAACTGTCTTTATCAGGTTGACCGGGTGCAACCTCAAGTGTGACTTTTGTGATACCCAATACGCATGGGACGATGGCCGCGACTTATCAATAGATCAAATAAATACTGAGGTCCAGGTTTTAAAACGCCTTCACTCAGCCCAATGGATCTGCCTGACCGGCGGTGAGCCCCTGCTCCAAGACATCACTTCCCTGACACAGCGACTCAAAGCGGACAAATGGAGAATTCAGGTCGAAACAAATGGGATTTTCTACAAAAACCTGCCAGTGGATTGGTACACTGTGTCTCCAAAACCAGAGAAGTACTTTATCCATCCGGAATATACGAATTTGGCCCGGGAAATTAAACTTGTCGTCACAAGGGAATTGGAAATCGAAACAATAAAAAATCTCCGAGAAATATTTCCAGACAGAATCCCTCTATTTCTCCAAGCCCAATCCAACCTGAAATGGAGTCTGGATCGGGGAATGAAGCTCGTAGTACATGCCGCCAAGAAAAACATTTATAACATACGCCTCTCCGTTCAACTGCACAAAATTCTAGGTCTTCTCTAGCTTTTCGAACACCTCTCGCCAACTGCTCCTCCATTTCCCTCACCTTTTTAGGTGATCAAGCCCAAAAAAAATTCATCGGTTCATTCATCACAAAGGGCGATTGTCGCATTGGATTTACCATGCAAAAATGATCCCATATAGCCGACTAAATAAAACGATGCGTGAACAAAACAAAATTCCCTTGCTTGTGATATTCTGCGCTCTATTTGTTTTTCTTTTTTCTAATATCCTCTCTTATTTTATCTTTGACCACACACCTCACATCAACGATGAAGTCGCCTATCTCTTTCAAGCCAAGATTTTTAAAACCGGACGCCTTTTTGTTTCATCTCCGGCGGCCAAAGAATTTTTTAATTTTCCTCATGTTATCAACAACGGCCAATGGTACAGCCACTATCCACCAGCGTATCCCCTTATTCTCCTGTGCGGCCTTTTGATCGGCGCCCCCTGGATCGTAAATCCTTTTTTGGCATCCCTCTCGATTGTCCTTTTCTATTTTCTGGGCAAGGAAGTTTATTCTAAAAAAGCAGGAATCCTCTCTGCTTGTCTTGGGGCTGTCTCTATCTGGTTTCTTTTAATGTCTTCAACAATGATGTCCCATACGGCCTGCCTCTTTCTTGTGACCTTTTTCTTGTTGTTTTTTTTCCGTTCAATAAAAAAACCAACCGTTCTCAACGGCCTCCTTGCGGGGATCGGTCTGGGTGGAGCACTCCTCATTCGTCCGTACAATGTTTTCCTCATCGCTCTTCCTTTCCTGATCTATTGGGCTGTCAATACCCTCAAAGGTTTTCGCCTGTACTGGAAAAATACCCTAACTTTCGGTCTCATGTTAATCCTGGCCCTGTCAACTTTATTGACCTACAATTCCCTGACAAATGGAGATCCCCTGTTGATGGGATATACCGTACGATATGGAGAGGACCATGGTGTGGGATTTGGAAGAACAGGGTACACGGAATCGGAACATTCTCCCTACCTTGGAGTGTACTTTACCATCGAAAATATGAAAGCGATGAATAAAGATCTCTTCGGATGGCCTTTCTCCTCGTTTCTCGCTTTCCTCCCGCTTCTTTTTATATTTCGAAAAAAACGAGCTATTCATTTGAGCATGGGGCTCTTTTTATCCAGTTTTTTCGTGCTGACAATCGGACTCTTTATCTACTGGGGATCATTTATTTTGATTGGAGCCAGGATGTTCTATGAGTTCATCCCAATTTTTATTATCTTGAGTGCATTGGGCATCCTAGAAATCCCTCCCTTGTTATTCCAAAGGTTCAAAAAGAGAAGCCCTTTTTTGATAAAAAAAATTGTGGCTGTTGTTCTCTGTATTTTTATTGCCTATGCTTTTACCATCCGTCTGCCGCGGTGGATATGGCCCAAAGAAACGAACTGGTACTATGATGGTTTTGCCAACAATTTTGCCGGAGTCAATCCTGCAATCCCCAAGATTATAGAATCTGCCGTCAAGGACCATTCCCTTATCATTCTCAATTTCATCTACTTCCCGTTCGATGATTTTCCCAACTACTGGTGGGGTTCGGGATTTTTAAAAAACGATCCGGACCTGAAGGGACACATCATATACGCTATGAGCCAGGGCGACAAAAACGTCGAGATATTCCAACACTATCCCAATCGAAGGATATACGTCTACACAGGAACATTAGAGAAGGGAATGTTAATTCCCATCAAAAAAGACAAAAACATTATTCTCTACGGCGAGCCCGTACAGAAAAAGATACAAACAAGAAATTCTTTCGAACTGATTCGAAACCCCCTTGATTTCCACACCCTCTACTCCCAGGAATTCGGAGCTTTCCTGAAAAATATCTACCAAAACCATGATCTTCTTAAGATAGACGTGGAATTTTTCTTTGAAATGGGGAAAAAGGCATTCGAGAACGAACAGTACAGGCTAGCAGCCAACTGTTTGGAAGCCGCACTTCAAATTGAAAAATCCCCCGGAAAAAGGGCCCTTTTTTTCAACCGACTCGTCCACACCTATGCAAAAGCAGGACAGAAGCAGGACTCTATAAAGATTCTTAGCAAGCTTCAGCATCCCAAGGGACCGAAGCTGGTTGACATATTTCCCGAAAGAGGATTTTAGCATGAAAGTAATCACTTTAGGAGCCGGCCCAGCAGGACTCACTGCAGCCTATTTGTTAAGTAGAGAAGGGGAACACGCCATTGTCTTGGAAAAAGAGGATACCGTAGGCGGAATCTCAAAGACTGTGGATTATAAAAAATTTCTGTTCGACATCGGAGGGCACCGGTTTTTCACAAAATACGCTGAAGTGGAAAATCTCTGGCACGAAATTCTAGGAGATGATTTTCTGACAAGGCCTCGGATGTCCCGCATCTACTACAATCACAAATTTTTTCACTACCCACTCAAACCCCTCAATGCGCTGTTGAATCTGGGGATTGGCACATCGCTGCTCACGGTCTTCAGTTTTATCCGCTCTAAGTTCTTCCCATACAAAAAGGAAACAAATTTTGAAGAGTGGGTGTCCAATCGATTCGGCAGAAAGTTGTTCAACATCTTCTTTAAGACCTACACAGAAAAAGTCTGGGGCATTCCATGCAAAGAAATCCAAGCCGATTGGGCCGCCCAGCGAATCAAAAGCCTATCCTTGAGCAAACTCATTCTCAATTCGTTCGGATTCATGAGGAAGGGTCAGGTGACAACTCTCATCGACCAGTTCCAGTATCCACGCAAGGGCCCGGGGCAGATGTGGGATAGAGCGAAGGAACTTGTCGAGCAGAACGGCAGTCACGTGTCTCTGAACACGAGAGTCACCAAGATCAACAGGGCCGGCCAAACGATCACTTCTGTCTTTACCGAAAGAAACGGTGTCGTCACAGAGATCAAAGGAGAGAAATTTATCTCCACTCTTCCGCTTCGAGAGCTGGTAAAAATCTTGTCCCCCTCTGCCCCCGAAGATGTCCAAAAGGCCGCCAATGAACTCCGCTACAGGGATTTTTTCACGGTGGGCTTGGTCATCGCAAGACAAGAGATATTTCCCGACAACTGGATTTACATCCACTCTGAAGATGTTCTAGTCGGACGCATCCAGAACTTTAAGAACTGGAGTCTCGAGATGGTTCCTGATAAGGATTTGACGACACTTGGACTCGAATACTTCTGCTTCGACACAGATGAGATCTGGAAAAAAGACGACAAAGATCTGATCGCAATGGCCACAGAGGAAGCCTGTAAACTCAACTTTGCTTCTCCAGACCAGGTCCTCGACGGAGTTGTCATCCGGTCGCCAAAAACCTACCCCATCTATGATGAAGGGTACAAAGACCGGGTAAACATCATTAAGAACTACCTGTCGACCTTCGACAACCTTCAAACCATCGGCCGGAATGGACTCCACAGGTATAACAACCAAGACCACTCCATGTTGAGCGCAATCTATGCCGTGCGGAACATCAAGGGAAACAATTATTCAGTATGGGATATCAATACCGACGACGAATACCACGAAATAAAAGAGGAAGATAAGGGGGAAATGACTTAATGTCTTCCCCCGTGCCCGTGTTCCTCAAAGGAAGGAATAAATGTACAGCTTAGGATATTCGGGTGTTTTCGAGAAATGGAGAGAGGCCTTCCTTCATTTTCTCAAAAAAAACGACAGCACACACATCCAACTCCTCCGCTATGCGGTAGTGGGAGGTTGCGCCTATTCCGTTGATTTCGGAGCTCTTTTCTTTCTGACCGATTATCTCCATGTTCACTATCTTGTTTCGGCAGCTGCCGCGTTCTCTCTTGGCCTGTTGACCAATTACACGCTGAGTGTACTCTGGGTCTTTTCCAAAAGATCCATATCCAATAAACAGAAGGAGTTCCTGCTGTTCGCCTTGATCGGCCTGGTCGGCCTAGGATTTAATGAGGCTATAATGTGGTTGTTTACGGGATTGGCTTCTTTCCACTATCTTGTATCCAAACTATTTTCAACAGTATTCGTCTTTTTCTGGAATTTCTTAGCCCGGAAAAAAATTCTTTTTTCCTAATCGAGTCACCATGCTCCGAAAAGTCCTTCTTCCCTTTGTTCCAGCCGGGATTATCGTTGGCTTTTTGTACGGCCTCTTTTCAGCATTCAGTGCTACGGGTGCACAGGACTGGTTTTCTCAAAAACTGTATTGGCTGATTCTTGCAGATGGCGTGTCTCTTATCAATCGAAGTACAAGCATTGCTCTTGTGCTTGCCCTATTTGTGTCCCTTATAGTGATGTTTTTTGTTTTGCTCTGGAAAAAATATTTCAACCGTTTTTTTGAAGTGAACATCACCACAAAAATTGATTCCTTATCATGGAAGCGAGGATTTTGGACCTTCGCTCTTCTCTCCTTATCCGTCTTTCTCTTTATCCAACACGCGGCCCAAAAGATTCAGATGGTTCCGCTTGTCGTCAGCCAGGCGATAATTCTTTTGGTCCTCTGCCTTCTTCTTTTCTCAAAGAAAAAAAACGCACAATCCGAAAAAAACAAAAGGGCCTCTCTACTGGGCCCCTTCACCTTAAAAAGACTCGCGGCCGCAAGTGTTGTCTTGCTTGTCTTGGCCAATTTACTTCATTTCACCCGCAGGCAATTTTTCAAACCCACCAGCCCAAACGTTCTTTTTATTGTCGTGGACACTCTCAGAGCCGATCACCTCGGCTGTTACGGATACTCCCGACTCACGTCTCCAAATATCGATCGGTTTGCCCAAAAGAGTATTTTATTTGAGAACCACATAAGTAACTCGCCATGGACCAAACCGTCCATGGGCACAATTTTTACTTCTCTTTATCCTCATGAACATTTAGCTTTCTCCTGGCTTGACAATTTGAGCGATTCTTCAGTCACGGTTGCCGAAGTTTTTTTAAATGAAAATTATGCGACGGTTGCTGTCCAGACCAATCCGTGTCTATCGACCGAGAACAATTTTGCTCAAGGCTTCCAAGACTATATGGATTTACCCCAGGGAAAAGGCGGACAAGTGACAGACACATTCTTGTCCTGGGTGGAAGACAATGGAGAGAAGCCGTTCTTCGCGTACCTTCACTACATGGATACACACATGCCCTATAACGCACCCGAAGAATTCAGGCATATTTTTGGTTTGGACGATATTGATCCTAATGGTTCCTTAGATTTAATTTCTTTAGACATCCGAGTTTTAACAGAACTCGGTATAGCCCAGGACGAGAAACAATCGGTTATCGATCTCTACGATAATGCAGTTTTGCAGTTCGATCGAAGCTTTGAGAGAATCCTGCAGGGCCTGAATAAAAACAATCTGCTGGATAACACGATCATCTTATTGACCTCTGACCACGGAGAAGAGTTTTGGGAACATAAAAGTTTCGGTCATGGTCACACTCATTATAATGAACTCCTTCATGTTCCTCTTATCATCGGGAATGCTCCCCGTCTTTCTTCACGCCGAATCAGCCATTTTACCCAACACTTGGATGTTTTCCCCTCCATCCTGTCTCTTGCCAATATAAAAAAAACTCCCTTTCAAAGAGATGAAGATAAAACACCCCTCCTCCTCACCCAGGAAAAGAACAGAAATGACCTTATCTTTTTCGAGGCGATGTTGAGCGGGAAAGAAAAATGGGGTGTCATCAGAGGTAGCTGGAAATTGATCGAGAACACAAACCGGCAATGTGAAGGAGTAGGCGCGACTCTCGGTGATTTGGAAAAATTTAGAGGACCTCAGAATGCAGGTCTCATCGAACTCTATGATCTAACACAAGACCCCTTGGAAACCACGAATTTGAGCTCCCGTTTTACAGACTTATCGCATGATCTAAAGACACTCATTCTTAGAAATTTTTCAACCGAGGTGCGGCTCACCCAGCACTCAAATAAGGAACTGGAAAAAAAGACAGAGGGCCTGAAGGCATTGGGTTACATAAAATAAAAGGGAATCAATAGTCCCTCCAAACCTGCCCCCATTCTGTCTTATTAAATGCTCGTATCCTTTTTCGCCCGATGGTTGGATACCACATATAGTCATGATAGATGTTGCTGGCAAAGGGCGCCCATACAAAAAGCGGTGACTTGAGAAGGATTTTTTCCAGGAACCGAAAAAATCCCACCCGCAGCATCCGGTCAACCCAAATGACCAGACTTTTCTTTGATTTGAACTGAAAATCGATTTCTCGAATATCTTCTCCCACAACTTCAATCAAATCGAGCTGGCCAATACCAAGTCCTCTTTCGTGACACATCCGGATATAAGGGATCTCCATAGGCTCAAACCCCATTATTTTGGCCGCAACGGCATCGATGGCCACAGAATCCGCTCCAGCCAGAATGAGGTTCTCTATTTTAGGAATCATTGTCCGCGGACCGGCTCCATCCCCGCATACAGTGCCGTCCATGACCGTAAAAATGCCTGGATGAAGCTCTTTCTGCATAAAAACAAGATCCACAAGAACTTCATGAATATACTTGTGCGCATAATGCCTGACCTCTTTCAATAGACCGCCAAAAGCATTTTTAATTGCTCCTGTTGTTACCGAATGACCATGAGTTTTAACGGTCGGAAGATGGAAAACATTTTTCCCGATATACATCTTCGGGATTTCGATTCCCTCTGGAAAGATCTGGTCCAACTTCAGCAGAGAGCTCTTGAACTCATATGTTTGCCACTCTACTTCGGGCAGTGACACAAATTCCAGCCCATACCTATCGAGGATGGGAGCCCACTTATTATTTCTGGCACCTTTCACAGGATTGGTGACTACGGTCTTGTTTTCAACCGGAAACAATTTATTTTTATCGAAGCCATCCTGAAGCAGAGTCCGGACAACTCCTTCGACCTGCCAAGGCTCACTTGAGCATGAGGGAAAATATTTGGTCCAAGACAGATTCAGTTTTATCAGTGAATCATTTTCCTTTGAGATATGGTGTTCATAATCTGCAAGGTGCATCAATTTTTGATAGTCATCGAGGACTGTTTTTGGAGACGTCCTCAATACGACTACTTTAGATCTATCCATTTTTAAATCCTAACATAGAGGATGACTACAGCCGCAACTATCCACAAAAGAATTCCTGCCAGAAAGGGCTTATCCTTAAGGATAATGGATTCTGGACTGCCTCCCTCTCCTCTCTTGTGAATCAAATAGAGATAGCGGAAGATCCCATAGAGGACAAAAGGGACGGTATAGATGAGCCGGGAGGAACCAAATTTAGCCACCGTCTCTTCAGAGATCGTATAGAGGCAGTAGGCAACAACAGTAGATGCCGTGACGACTGAAATCATCTGGTCAAGAAGATAGGGAGAATATTCCTGCAAGATGGGCCTGTGATTGCTCGCATTTTCCTCAAGTAAAACAAGCTCATGCCTTCTCTTGCTCAGTGCAAGAAACAGAGCAAGAAGGAACATGCAGATCAAAAGCCATTCGGAAATATCCACCATAATGGCCACGCCGCCGGAGCTCACACGAAGGAGGAAGCCGGCAGCAATCAGCAGAACATCCAGGATTACAACATGCTTCAACCAAGTAGAATAGAAGATCTGGAGAATCACATAAGACAAAGCCAAGATAAAAAAAGTAAAGTTTATCAGTAGAGCACAACCTAAGCCCACAACACTGAAGAGAATAAATGCAACAGAGGCAGATGTTTTTCCCAACCGACCCGATGCCAAAGGTCTCAAAGATTTAATGGGATGAAGTTTATCCTCTTCAATATCTCTCATATCGTTCCAAATATAGACTGCGCCTGAGAGAACACAAAAAACAGCAAACGCAAAGACCGACGTTATCAAGAGCGGCACATTAAAAATGTTTTGTGAAAAAATAAGCGGGGCAAAAATAAAAAGATTTTTTGTCCACTGGTAGGGACGCAGAGATTTGACGATTTCGACAAGAATCATTTCCCACATTGTAGAAATTTTTCAGCTTATAATCAATGGATAGTTTTACTGGAAGAAACGGTAGCCAGAGCGAGTGAGATAGACACCAACAAGAATCACAAGTGTTCCCACTCCCTGGAGTAGAGTGATCCGCTCGTCAAGCAAAAAATAGGCGAATAAAATCGTAAATATTGGAACAAGGTTATCAT
The DNA here is from genome assembly GCA_964560275.1 of uncultured Eubacteriales bacterium. Classification (GTDB taxonomy): domain Bacteria; phylum Acidobacteriota; class Aminicenantia; order Aminicenantales; family Aminicenantaceae; genus JAUWVG01. Next base: position 9,647 of record CAZLLG010000076.1, read on the forward strand.
AAATCGACGTTCGGCTGTTGCCCACTCTTTTGACAGAAGCGTACCAGATTACATAACACACAGAGAGTGCAAATAGTCCGGAAAACGCCAGAGAAGCCCAGGCTTTAATTGAAATTTGACCATAGGGCAGCTGGAGCATGTCTTTAACGCAAAAAGGGAGAAAGAAGACCGTTCCAATAATCATTGTAAGTGTGGTGAGTTTTAGGGGTGAAATCCTTTTGAGAAGAGGCAGGGAAAACACCGAATAAACGGCCCAACACAGAGTCCCTAAAAGAATCATTAAATCGCCTTGAGCCTCCTTTCCGTTGAGGGATAGACTCCCAGGCTGTTTTGTTATGACAAAATAGAATCCAACAAATGAAATGATAATTCCTGCCCATGCGGCCCAATTCAACCTTTCATGTTTGAGGAGCAAACTCAACAAGGCAATAAATATGGGAGTTGTTGCGATGATTATGGCTGTGTTAGAAGCTGTCGTTATATGGATGCCATGGATAAAAAACATCTGGTAAGCAGTATTTCCCACAATCCCAAGGGTCACAAGTTTCCAGACATCAGACTTAGTGATCCGGAAGTTTTCTCGACTGACAAAAAGAAAAAAGACAAGTAAAAACGAGGCAAAAATAAGTCGAATTCCGTTAAAGCCCAATGGAGTAAATTCTTTCAAAGCCACTTTGACAAAAGAAAAATTTATGGACCATAGCAAAATAGCAATGAGCATAAACACATCAGATAAACCGAATTTTTTATGTTGTTCCATTTTGTTAAAATCTACTTAAGAACACAATCGCAAGCATGTCCTCACGATAATTAAAATTAAGATGAAGACTTTCTGGGGAAGTGAGCCGTAACAATAGAGGTTATCCCCCCGCGGGGACTGAATTCACCGGTCACAGATGCCTTGACCGGCAAACAGGCTTTGGCAATATCTTCGAGAATTCTGTTGACGGCATTTTCGTAAAATATCCCCAAATTCCTGTAGGCCAGGATGTACATTTTCAAAGATTTTAGCTCAATACAAAAGTCTTTGGGGACATAGCAGAGAACTATAGTCCCAAAATCCGGAAGCCCGGTTTTCGGACAAATCGATGTAAACTCCGGAATCTCAATTGTGATTTCATAATCGGGGAACTGATTGGGAAAAGTTTTAATCGCAGGAAGCTTTTTATCCAGTCCGGCTTTCGCTTCTTTTTCTGAATAATCTGACATTTCTTCCTCAAATTATTGAAATGCAAGAAAAGTATATACCAATCCTCCCCTCAAGACAACGAAAGTCCGGTTTTTCCCACTCAAAGAGATGTCAAATAACCAGACATCTGATATAATACATTTTTTCTTATAAGTGATTTTATGCACATGCAAAATATTAAATCAGATGGCGTTGCGTTAAGAGAAAGCGCCCAAAAAAAACTCAAGAAATATTACAGCAAAACTGTTGTGGATCACTGTCTCCAACCCAGAAATTTTCAGAGGATGACAGCACCCGACGGATACATCAAACATACAGGAACGGATGGAGATGATGTCGAAATATTTGTGCGAATGGACAAAAGCAGGATCACAGAATGCACCTTTCAGACAGACGGGTGTGCGGCCACTTTAGCCTGTGGCAGCATCGCTACAGAATTGATTCAGGGCAAATTTTTTTCTGATGCTCTAGCCGCTGTCAGCCCTGACAAAATCATAGAGGCATTGGGAGGACTTCCCGACGGCAACATCCACTGCGCCCTCAAGATCTCCCAAGCTTTGAAGCTGGCCATGGCAGATGGCCTGGTTCAGCAACGATCTCCCTGGAAAAAGCTTTACAGGAGATAAAGAGATAAAATACACAATCGGAGTTTTGAGATGAGAGAATGCTTTGAACACAAGAATAAACAAAACTGCAATTGTTCATATGAACCCTGCAGTCGAAAAGGGCGCTGTTGTGACTGCTTGCAGTACCATTGGGGGATGAACCAACTTCCGGCCTGTCTTTTTCCAGATGAAGTGGAGCGGACATACGACCGGTCCTTAAGGCGATTTATTGAAGTCTACAAGGACCAAGTTTAAACACGAAGTCCATTGGACAGCATAAATTCCTGCGCTTATCTCTACGGTCCTGTTCCTTCCCGCCGCCTGGGTTTTTCTCTGGGTGTTGATTTTATCCCTTTTAAGACTTGTTCTCTAGACTGCATCTACTGTCAGCTCGGACATGTCCCCAAGACAACCATATCAAAAGAGGCTTACATCCCGGCCAAAGATGTACTCGTCGAGATACAGAAAAAGATTAGTTCTGGGGTGAGGATTGACTTCATCACTTTTTCAGGTTCCGGAGAACCGACCTTGAACACTGAAATAGGACCTCTCATCCGTAAGATAAAAAAAATCACTGATATACCTATTGCTGTTTTGACCAACAGCACTCTTCTCCATCAGGAAGATGTCAGGCAAGCACTTTTATCTGCCGATCTAGTGATTCCCTCATTGGATGCCGTGACCCAGGACATCTTTGAAAAAATAAATCGCCCTCATCCTTCCCTTCGAATCTCGGACATCATTATTGGCTTGAAAAAATTCCGTCGGAAATTTAAAAGGGAGATATGGATAGAAGTCTTGTTGGTCAAAGATATCAATGACTCTCCTACACATCTCCAGAAACTCAAAACGGTTCTGGAAGAGCTCCACCCAGATAGAATCCAATTGAATACGGTTGTCCGTCCCCCAGCCGAGTCATTTGCCCGCACCCTTTCTCTAGAAGAACTGAAGAAAATCAAGAACTTTATCTGTGGCGGGTGTGAAATTATCGCCACTTTCGATAATACAGCACAGGCAGTGGTCCAAAAATCCGAAATGGAAACCATCCTGTCCATCATCCAAAGAAGACCAGTAACCCTGATCGATTTGGCTTCATCTCTTGGCCTTCACCGAAACGAAGTTTTGAAATATCTGCAAATTCTTCAGGAAAAAGGGGCCATTCAATTGATTCGACATAAAGGATCTGCGTATTATGAACCCAAAGGATAAATTCCCAAAAGAAAGCTCGGCCATCCATGATCTTACTGATCTGTCCAAAGAAGATCTCCTGAGCCTTCTTCAGGATGCAGCCAAAAATTGGCTTGCACATGACGGCCTGTGGTTTCGAGCTGTCGAAGATAAATTTGGTTTTGAAGCAGCCATCGATCTGGATAAAAAAACATGGGAGACATTTACAGTTATCGAGGCTAAACGCATCATGAATAGGTTAGGACTCAAACCAGGGGGCGGCATCCCTGCCCTTATTAAGGCGCTCAATTTTCGTTTGTATGCACACATCAACTCACAGGAGGTTTTCGAACAAGAAGAAAACAGGTGTGTATTCCGAATGAACACATGTCGTGTCCAGGATGCAAGGCAGCGGCAGGGGCTCACCTATTTTCCATGTAAATCTGTAGGAATCATTGAATACAGCGGTTTCGCCAAAACAATCGATCCGCGGATACGAACAAAATGTCTAACGTGTCCTCC
>CAZLLG010000077.1:0-13045 GCA_964560275.1 uncultured Eubacteriales bacterium
GCCCCAATTTTTGTCGAATAATTTAAAAATTGGGGCCTGTCCCCATTTTATTTTAACCAATTCCATTTTGGTATGAATTTTGCTATAATGAGGGAGTTATTATTCATATACAATTAGTAAACGGGCTGGAATCCCAAAACGTATAACTATTGACAAATCAGATATCAGCCGCTATTATGCAACAAATATTTTTAAAGAGGTCCGAAATGAGGAAAATAATTTTGTCGAGCTTGATAATCGTTCTCCTAATATCTGTATCTCTCCAAGCTCAGGATACATGCAGCGATGATTATATCAAAGCCGTGTCCGCCACTAGTGTTGGAGAGAAGTACAATTTGCTGAAAGCCTGGGTAGCCAATTGCTCTGGTAAAGGTATTCAATATGAAAACTATGCGTATGCCTACCTTTGCACTATACCAGCCCAGGGAAAAACGCTCCAAGAAACAGTTGACTACGGAGAAAAAGCACTGTCATTTAGTGGCCTTGATGAAGATATGAGATATGCCATCTTAGTCACTGTTGCCAATGCCTACATCCAATTGGGAAGCAACCTATCCAAAGCCAGGGATCTTGCAGGGCAGGCCATCAAAGTTGCAACATCCAATAAGAATAAAGGACCTGACGCCGGAGATCCGGCCCAATGGAACCAGAGGATTGGAGCCGGGCACTTCTTCCAAGCCCAAGCTTTTGAAAAAGAGAAAAATCTAAAGTCTGCGGTCACGTCCTACATCAACTCTTACAATATTTTAAGGAACAAAGAGAGCGTCGCTGCTCTAGCAAAAATCGGACAGTCTCTCTATAACGCCAAATCCTATGCGGATGCCGAAATAGCTTTAAAAGTCGCTTCAACGGCCCTTGGCGATTTCGGCACGATCTTTCTCTATGCAAAAAGCCTGCACAGAGGGGGAAAGAAGAAAGAAGCTCTAACCTATTACAAACAGGCCTACACCAAACAGAAAAATGGAGAAATTGCCTATAATATCGGACTTATTTTAGCCGGTCAGGTTCAGCAGAATGGAACATCAGCCAATGATGCCATCAAGTATCTCTTGGATGCCAGCTTTCTCTCAGCTGCCAACTCAAAACAGGCCATGAGCCTTGCCGAAAGCCTTTATTTTTCCAACATTGATAAGACCTTCAATGATAAGGTCAAACTCCTCGGAGAAAAAAGCAAAGAACAGGAAAATCTGACAAACGATTTCAACAAGAAATTCGGTGAAAAAGACGAAGAAGAACTCACAGATGAGGAGAGAACAGAAATGGATTCCATGCTCAAGAGGCTCGAAGCCATCGGGGACGAAATCGAAAATCTCCAGACGGAGCAGGCCGCATCAGCAGCAAAATGGCAGCAGCAAATTGATCAGGCCAAACAGAGGCTCGGAATCAAATAGCCTGAATTATTCATAAAAACACCTATTTTCAAAATCATTTCCTTATAAAGGCGGACCCGTGACCCTCACGACTATTCTGCCTCCATCACATACGAATGTGCATGAAGATAGACATACGACGTCCTACCGCCTCTGTTGACAGAAAACATTCTGTCAGCAGGGTTTTTTTTTTAGTATAATATTTTATAAATAATTCAGATGAATCAAGCGGTCGAAAACAAAATCAAACAACTCAGAAAGACGATAGAATACCACGAAAAAAAATACTACGTGGACAATAATCCCCAGATTACCGACTATGAATTCGACATGCTTATTAAAGAACTTCAGGAAATGGAGAGACTTTATCCAGAATTTATCATCCCGGAATCCCCAACTCAACGTGTAGGAGAACAGCCCCTGGATGGTTTTGATTCTGTTTTCCATCAAACACCTATGCTCAGTCTGGATAACTGTTACAGCATCCGGGAGTTAAAAAGCTTTGAGGACAGACTGAAAAGAATTCTTCCTGAAGAAAATATTCAATATGTGGCCGAACTAAAAATCGATGGGTTGGGGATATCAATCACTTACGTAGACGGAAAATTTTCTCGAGCTGTTACTCGGGGCGATGGGATCCGAGGCGATGATGTCACTGCCAATGTCAAAACAATTAAAAGCCTGCCGCTCGTGATATCCGAAAAATGTGACATCGAAATCAGAGGAGAAATCTTTCTGCCTTTCTCCTCTTTTCACAAAATCAACAAAGACAGACAGGAGTTGGGTGAACCCCAGTTTGCAAATCCCAGGAATGCTGCCGCCGGTTCTATTCGTCTTCTCGATCCAAAAGAAGTCACCGCAAGAAATCTTGATCTTTTCCTCTATTCGATTGACACAGGGGGAGAGGAGGGAGCAGATCAATGGCCAAGTCTGATGGAGTTGAAAAGGCTCGGATTTAAGATCAATCCCATTTCACAACTTTTTAAAACACTCGAAAACATTTTGTCCTTCCACAAAATGTGGAGCGAGAGGAGAGATGAACTGGATTACGATGTAGATGGTATCGTCGTCAAAGTGAATTCTAAAGATCAGCAGGAACGTTTAGGAAGCACCGCCAAATTTCCACGATGGGCCATCTCCTATAAATTTCCCGCCCGTCAGGCCACAACACAAATCAAGGACATTGTTATCCAGGTGGGGAGAACAGGGGTCTTGACACCTGTAGCTATTTTTAAGCCCGTAAAACTTTCTGGAATCACAATCACCCGGTCAACTCTTCATAATGAGGACGAGATCAGTAGAAAAGATATCCGCATTGGAGATCATGTCCTGATAGAAAGGAGTGGTGACGTCATCCCGAAGGTTGTCTCCGTTATGAAGGAAAGACGAAAGGGGAAGGAAGTTGAATTTGTCTTTCCACGGACTTGTCCTGTCTGTAACTCCACAGTCTTTAGACCTGAAGACGAGGTGAGATCCCGGTGTATCAATCCTTCATGCCCCGCAAGACTCAAGGAATCCCTTCTTCATTTTGCCTCTCGAAGAGCGATGAACATCGAAGGATTGGGCGAGGCTCTTGTCAATCAGCTCCTTAAATTAGAGATTGTGAAATCCATCCCGGATCTCTATTCTCTTCATTCCAGCGATGTCGAGAACTTGGAAAGGATGGGGCCCAAGAGCAGCCAGAACTTGCTCGATGAAATCGAACGATCCAAAAAAGCCGAAGTGTCTCGGTTGATCTTTGCCCTGGGGATTCGTTTCGTCGGAGAGAGAACAGCTCAAATCCTGGCCAAACATTTTCCAAATCTGGAGTCATTGTTTTCTGTTTCGGGCGAGACATTGATGGATATTGATGACATCGGCCCTAAAGTCGCAGAAAGCATTGTCTTTTTCTTTAGGCAGCCTGAAAATAGAGATCTAATCGATCGTCTGAAGTTGTCCGGCCTTAATTTTCAACCAAAAAAGGAGGTGGTCTCTAAATTTGTACTACCCGTTCTTGAGGGCAAAAGATTCGTTCTTACCGGGACACTCTCAATGCTGACAAGGGACAAAGCCAAGGAATTAATCGAGAGCCTAGGTGGAAGAGTGATGGTTTCGGTGAGTTCAAACACAGATTTTGTCGTAGTAGGAGAGACCCCGGGATCAAAGAGAGACAGAGCCATCACTTTGGGAGTGCCGCTCCTCGATGAGAAAGATTTCCTAAAAATGATCGAGCAGTAGCCGTTACTTTCTCTTCCCAAAAGGTTCAAATGAAAGAAAATCTTTCAGGTTTTTTTTCTTTTTCCCTCCTAATCCATTCATCTCCCGCTGTGCTACCCTGTGATCCGGATCAACACTAATGGCTTTTTCAAACTGCTTTGTTGCTTTGATATTTAGCCCTTCTCTCTTATACAACAACCCTAAACCCACATAACCTTCGGCATTCCATGGTTCGAATTGAATGGAACGCAAAAAATTTTCCTCACTTTTTCTGCGGAGGGATGGAATCTTGGATTGAGCCAGGGCAAGTAGCAAGAAATGCCGGCCTTTATTCCCCTGCAGTTTGACAGCTTCTTCAAGAAAGACAATCGCTTCCTGGTACTTTTGTTTGTCAAACAGAGTTTTTCCTTGACGGAATTTCACTTCGGCCGCTTTAGCCCAGTTTCTCTTATCCTCAAGAGGTAGTTCTTCTTTCTTTGTATCATAGGTCTTTCTCTTTTTTTCGTCGCTTAAGGTCTGATAGGCTTTGGAGACCTGATCAAAAACAGCCTCGATTACACTCTTAATCTCATGCGGAAGATCACGGTCATATAGATCAGGATGAAATTTCCTCGCCAATCGAAAATAGTTCCTTTTGATTTCAGCCTGATCAGCCGAAGCCCCCACATTCAGAAGCTTATAAAAGTCTAGAGTAGAGAGATTTTCACTTAAAGCCAATGCGTCAGCTATGTTTTTTTCCTTATCTCCGATACTCGTTCGCTTCTGTGAACTATAAGAATCAAGTTTTTTATCCTCCTCTGGAACATCGATCAAATCCAGGCAGAAAAATAGATACAGACTTTTCCAAAAAACTTCAGGTTGGAATCGTGATCCCTGGAGGACAGATGAAGCCGAGACATCACCCTTAATGGCTCTTAAAATTTCCTTTTCCTCTTCTGTCAACCGGAAGATAAAACTTTGGGATTTCGGGAAGGGACGCTTTGCTTTAAAATAATTCTTGAGTGCAGGATTGTACTTCATGCGGCGGACACCGTCTTCAATCAAGAGAGGAATATTGATCTTAATCTCGAACTCCTGGTCGGCCAGATCTTCCCTCATTTTGAACTTAAATTCTCCATCAAAAACGTGAAATGTGTTCAGAAGGATCTCTCTCATCTGATAACTCAGCCCCTCCCGTAGATCATTCTCAGAAATCAGTCTATTCTTGACCAGCACTTCACCCAACTTTTTTTTCGGCACAATATACTGATCGATCCTCGAAAAGACATCATCATTGATTTTTTCAAGTTTATGAAGAATCTCGCCCAATAACTCTTGAGGTTGGTTTGTTTTGGCAGATACTAAATTCCCATTCTGAAAGAACAGGTACTTCTGCACCGCTTTGTGTCGGAAGATGAGCTGTCCTCTTTTGCTGTGGAAAAAAATATTTTTTAGGGATAAGCCAATGTGTTCCATCGTTTCTAATCTATTGTCGAGTCAAAATCCAACAAATTGTCTCTGTAAACATGTTTTTATTTATACACCAAATTTGAATCCTCTTCAAATCAAAATTGAAAAGAGGCAAAATTTATGTTAATTTTTGAACATGAAGGTCGCACTTGCCCAGATAGCACCTCGCTTAGGGGACTTCCATTACAACCTTAAACTCCATCAAAACATCGCTGCAAAGGCAAAAAAAGGGAATATAGACCTCCTGATTTTCCCAGAACTCAGCCTGACCGGTTATACCCTTAAAGACTTAACCCAAGATGCTGCCATTAATCCCAAAAAGGATACCTTATTTAAAAAAATAAGAGCGCTCAGCGAGGGGATGTCACTCGTCTTTGGTTTCGTTGAGGAAGGAGAAGATGGACTGATTTACAACTCCTCGGCATTTCTTTCCCTGGGACAGACACTTCACATCCACAGAAAAGTTTTCCTGCCAACATACGGAATGTTCGAAGAAGGAAAGTTCTTTGCTCATGGAAAAAACTTTCGAACATTTTCGACGCCCTATGGTAAAGCCGGGATGATGATCTGCTATGACTTTCTCCACTATGGTGCCAGTTATCTGCTCTTTGCCGGTGGTTCCGGATTGAACATCATCATCAGCGCCGCACCCGGCCGTGGAGTCGCTGGTGACCAATCTTTCACCACAAGCTCGATGTGGGAGCTTATGGGAAAGACCATTTCCCGTTTTTCTTCAACCTTTGTCTTCTACTGCAATCGAGTCGGTTTGGAGGACGGCAAATTTTTTGCCGGTGGATCCTTCATCTATAGTCCGGCTGGAAATCTTATCGCCCAGGCCTCTTATGTGGATGAGGACTACCTGGTGGCGGATATCGATCTGGGAGAAATAAAAAATTTCCGCAAGAAGTGGCCCTATAAAAGAGATGACAAACCGGAGATCATTCTTGAAGCCTTGAGAAAAATCGTCCAAGATTATGAAGATTAACGCTCCTTTTGTCGAAAAAATACTGACGAAGTTCATAAAGGAGGAGTTCTTTAAGTTTAAATACAAAAAGGGGATTCTGGGAATCTCTGGTGGACTGGATTCCGCGGTAGCTTCGTTTCTCGCTGTCAAAGCTCTTGGCGCCAAGAATGTCATCGGCTTTATTTTACCCTACGCAAAATTGTCCCATTCATGTGAAAAAGATGCCCAGGATGTTGTCCATACACTCAAAATCCGGTCAGAAAGAATTGACATATCCCCAATGGTGGATACTTATTTTAAACATTATCCTATTTCCGATCCACGGATTAAGGGAAATAAAATGGCCAGAGAACGCATGTCCATCCTCTACGATCATTCGGAAAGAGAACATGCCCTTATTTTAGGGACCAGCAATAAAACAGAACTCCTTCTAGGATATGGAACCATCCATGGAGACATGGCCTGTGCTATTAATCCTCTGGGAGATCTGTACAAGACCCAGCTCCGTCAGCTTGCGGAATACCTGGGTGTGCCGGAACATATCAGGCAGAAGGTGCCTAGTGCAGGACTGTGGGCCGGACAGACAGATGAAGATGAATTGGGCCTTTCCTATGAAGAGATCGATCAAATTCTTTTTTTACTGGTCGATAATCGGCTGTCTAGAGAGAGGGTTATTGATTCGGGATTCAACAGAGAAAAAGTGAACAAGATCATCCGGCTCATTAAGGGATCGGAATTCAAGAGAAAGCTTCCCCCAATACCAAAGATCTCTGATCGTACTGTTGGCCATGATTTCCTTTTCCCTTATGATTGGGATCGATAACATATGCCTATGAATCAAAAAAACAATTCCAGCTTTGGCAAACTCTACATAGTCGGAACTCCTATAGGGAACCTCGAGGATTTGACGATCAGGGCCCTTAAAGTCCTTGAGGGTGTTCATTCTATCGCATGTGAAGATACACGCCAAACCCGTAAGCTCTTGGTTAGATACGACATTAAAAAGAAACTTATCAGCTATTTCCACCCGAGAGAGACACAGAAAATACCTCAGATCATTGGCCTTCTCCAAGAAGGGAATGACGTGGCCCTAGTTTCGGATGCCGGCACTCCTGGGATCTCCGATCCCGGATTTCCCCTAATCCGAGAAGCCATTAACAAAGGGATAGGAATCCATGTCATTCCAGGCGTTTCAGCACTTACAGCCGCCCTTTCCGGCGCAGGCCTTCCGACGCACAGGTTTCAGTTTATGGGATTCGCGCCAGCTAAAACAGTGGCCACTCGAAAATTGCTCAACTCGCTTAAAGAAGAGGTCTCTACTCTTGTTTTCTTTCTCCCACCTAGAAGATTGGCAGCCTTTTTAGAGGAGATTCAAGATGTTATGGGTGACCGCCAGGTTGTTGTGGCCCGCGAAATGACAAAAATCTATGAGGAGTTCCTCAGGGGCACTCCCAATGAGTTGAAAAACCAGATCAAAGGAAAAACCCTAAAGGGGGAGGCCACAGTGCTTATTCAAGGGTATTCAAAAAAAATAAAAAATTTTTCTTAGAGCCGGACCCGTGACCCATTACGCATTCTGCCTCCATCACTTATGAATGTGGATGGAGACAGACATACGAAGTCCCCGTGCGGCTCAACAAAAGTTTTATCTTCTTAATGTCGGGATCCTATCCCATTCAGGTTTTTTGTACCAGGCAATCAAGAGAAAAAAAGGTTATTCTTATATATGTGAATAATTTTTTTCATAAATACTTGACAAATACGCACTCATATCTTATATTATATAAGAACGAAGAAATTAAGGAGGTCAAATACAATGGCTATAATAAGATGGGATCCTTTCAGAGATCTAATCACAATTAGAGAAAAAATGAATCGCCTTTTTGAGGAAGCCGTAACGTCCCGCAGTGAAGAAAAGGATTTAGTGTCGAGTTCCTGGACACCCTCTGTGGACATATTCGAAACTGAACATGAACTCGTGCTCAGTGCCGAAGTTCCCGGTATTGATGAAAAAGATATTGAAATCAAACTCGAAGACAACACGCTGACATTGAGAGGAGACAGGAATTTCGAAAAAGAGACCAAAGAAGAAAATTATCACAGAATCGAGCGGGCATATGGATCATTTTTCCGCTCATTCAGCCTTCCTCTCTATATCGATCAAGACTCCATTAAGGCTGAGCATCGCAACGGCGTTCTCAAGATCGTTATGCCGAAAAAACCGGAGCTCAAACCGAGACAGGTGAAGATCCTTAAGGCAGAACACAAAAACAACAAATCGTAATTTAACCAAAGAATTAAAGCGTCCAAGATCCAGAGGGATCGAGGGCGCTTTTTTTTTATGCCTGTGCAAGAGTGATGACTCTCACTTCCTTAGCCCCGGCTTGAAGAAGCGTCGCGCAGCACTCCTTGACCGTTGCTCCAGTTGTAAAGACGTCATCGACAAGGAGGATAATCTTGCCCTTAACCTCTCCAGCTCTCTTGACTACAAATGCCCCTTTGATGTTTTTCCCTCTCTCTTGAGCTTCGACCACCGTTTGGGGAGGTCTGTGCTCAGCTTTAACAAGACAGTGCGTGATAAGAGTTTTGTTTTTCTTCCGAGCTATAATCTTTGCCAGAATAAAAGCTTGGTTAAATCCTCTTTGCCTTTTCCTCTTTGTATGAAGGGGAACAGGAACCAGAGCATCAACACCCCACCAGATTTCCTCTGAATTTCCTAAAGTCTCGAGCATAAACTGTGCCAGGTCTTTACCCAATATTTTATATCCTCGATATTTGTACAAAAGGATATAGTCTTTCAACTTCCCTGCATATTGGCCGCAGGAGCGGTGCAGTGAATAAATTGGTTTTTTCTCGAGGCACTGGACACATGGGCGTGGCTCGGCCGAATCCTGGAAGAAATGCCCGCAGCTGATACAGAATGAAGAACTGCGGTGCCTTAAAGACTCGAAACAAGACTGGCAGACAACACGCTCTTTTTTAGCCTCCAGAGGTTCTAGACAGAGCTTACAAGATGAAGGAAAAAAGAGTAGTTCTGCGTATTTAAGGTGTGTCGAAATATGTTTCCTAAGAAAGGAAATCAAGAAGACTCTTCCTCGGCTTTCTCTTGGCAGTGGATACAGTTGGGCGCCCAGGGCACAACACCCAACCTTTTCATCCCAACGTCCTTACCACACATCTGACATTTGCCATATGTGCTTTCCTTTATTCTCTGAAGAGATTCATCTATCAATTGTATCTGTTTTCTTTCAGAATCTGAGAGGCTAAGCAGAAATTCCTTTGTATAGGAACTTTCTGCTTTATCTCCTTCATCCTGAGTGACACCGGTTTCTACGACCGTTTGACTTTGGTGAAAAAAATCACTCAATTTCTGATTGTTTTCTTTTTTCTTATCCAACAGTAATTTTTCGAACCGTTCTTTATCTTTTTTGTTCAAGACTCCCCCTTACTTGGCATAACATTGTCCTTTCACGAGTGTTAGAGAGCGATAAATCTGCTCCAAGAGAAAAAGACGAATGAGTTCGTGAGAAAATGTCATTTTTGACAGAGCAAGAAGAAAATCGGCCTTTTGAATGATACGTTTGTCTAACCCAAGAAAACCTCCGACAACAAAAGTGGCCGCACGTGAAGAGTGGGTCGTTAATTTGCTTAGGAATCGCGCAAACTCTTCTGAACTCATTTCTTTGCCCTTGTCACTGAGGCAGATAATATAATCATTGTCGAAGTATTTTTCAAGTCCCTGAGCTTCGATATCCATAATTTTATGTTCATGCCTCTCTTCTATTCCTCTGGCTTCTTTGGTTTCAATCAGCTCGCATCTATTCAGACGACTAATTTTCTTTAAAAGATCATCCTGTAATGCCTTGATTTCCCTGTTTCGCGTTCGTCCTGGCCACAGGATTTTAAGCTTCATGGCACCTAAAGAGTTCATAAAAAATAAGGGTTACGAAGCAAAATGTCAACAACTATTTTAGAGAGCTGTCATTGACTCTTGTTCGCATATGTTAACTTGGGGGCATCAATCCATAGATTTTCCAGTGAGTAGTACTCCCGAGCTTTTTTGGAAAAAACATGAATGATAAAATATCCATAATCCATTAAAATCCACTCAGCATTTTCCAATCCCTCTCGACTCAAAGGAAGGATATTGGCCTTTTTCAACTCCATCTCGATGTTTTCGTAGATGGCTAAATTTTGCCGAGTTGAATTGCCGTGTAATATAACAAAAATATCTGTAAAGGACGATTTTTCGCTCAAATCAAGGACTAAAATATCCTCACCTTTTTTATCTAGGCTCACCTGGACAGCGATTTTAACACCTTTAGGAAGATTTCGTTTCGTTATTTTTTTTGGAGTAATAGTATCCATTTTCCTCACTGATAGAGATGATTATCAATAATATAGTCGGCCACCGCCTTGGGAATCATATGAGTAATCGATTGGCTGCGGCGCAGCCTCCCCCGAATTTCTGTGGATGCGACATCAAGGGCATCAAATGGAAGAAGAAAGATTTTATAAGAGTTGGCGGTTTTTTTTTGAATTTTTTCTACACCACAAAGATCAAACATCTTGGATTCATATTTTCGATCTAAAACATTTTTTGCATCCTTCAGGCGGTAACGTTTGCGGCTGATGACCACAAATTTGCACTGTTCGAGCACTCGTTCATGATCTTTCCAAGTGTCGATGTCCAGGAATGCATCTACCCCGAGGATAAAAAAGAACTGGGCATCCGGATATATTGCTTTAATTTTTTGTAACGTCAGAATGGAGTAAGATGTCCCCTTTTCCTCGATTTCAATGGAAGATGCGACAAAAGCAGGAGTGTCTCTTACTGCTAGTTCGACCATCTTGAGTCTGTGATCAGGAGAAACGATCGTCTCTGATTCCTTATGAGGAGGGATAAAGGAGGGGATGAAGAGAATCTTATCTAATAGAAAGATTCTTTGAACGACTACTGCGGCTTTGATATGACCGGAATGAATGGGATTAAAAGTTCCGCCAAAAAGTCCTATTTTTTCCTGATCTAATGGATTTTTATTCATATTTTATTTTTTCATTCTATATCGGATCTATTCAATATTATTTCAATCCCATAAATGAGCTCATTTAATCCTTCTTTTTTTAAAGCAGAGATGGGATAAAAAGGAAGACTTTCTTTCTGAGCCATTTTTTCGACCTTATCCAGTCGATCCCTTTTGTTTCCAAGAAGATCAATTTTATTAGCCACAACGATTTGAAGTCTGTCGCAAAGCTGAGGATTAAAAGATTCAAGCTCCTGAATTACAGTGTAGAAATCATCCACAGGATCTCTTTCTGTATATGGAGAGACATCGATGACATGGACCAAGATTTTTGTTCTTTCGACATGTTTGAGAAATCTTGTTCCCAGACCATGGCCCTGATGAGCGCCCGAGATCAATCCTGGAATATCAGCCAGAACAAAACTCTTAAACTCACCCAAATCAACAACGCCGAGATTGGGAACAAGTGTGGTGAAAGGATAATCGGCAATAATTGGTTTTGCAGCGGATACTTTGGAGATCAGAGTGGATTTGCCCGCATTGGGGAAACCCACCAATCCGGCATCCGCGATAAGCTTGAGTTCAAGGATAAGTTCTTTTTCTTCCCCTGGCTGGCCTTCCTGACGTGTCCGGGGAGCCTGGTGTGTTGATGTGGTGTAGGAGGCATTCCCTTTTCCGCCTCGACCGCCTTTTACGGCAACAAAAATCTGCCCGGGACCTGTAAAATCAAAGAGAAGCCGGTCTGGGACATTTTCTCTGACAATCGTTCCAACCGGAACTTTTAGTATAAGGTCTTCCCCCCGCTTCCCCTGGCGCTTTCCTCCCTCGCCATGAGAACCTTTTTTAGCTTTGTTAATGGGGTGGAAGCGGAAAAAAGCAAGTGTAGTCAGGCCTTCTTTGGAATGTAAAACAATATCACCCCCATCGCCTCCCCGGCCGCCATCCGGGCCACCTTTGGGAACCCCTCTTTCTCTTCTAAAACTTAAACACCCATTACCGCCTTTGCCAGCACTAAGGGAAACTTTGACCTGGTCAACAAACATGTCTAGAAAAGAGCAGCCCTCCTAAGCAGACAAAACAGAGACGATTTTTTGCCCTCTTCCCTTTGTTACAAATTGGACTTTGCCGTCGATTTTGGCAAACAGGGTATCATCGTTGCCTCTTCCAACATTCACTCCCGGTTTAAAGGGTGTGCCTCTCTGGCGGACAATGATAGAACCGGCGGTCACGAGCTGGCCGGTCGTCTTTTTCACACCAAGTCTCTTAGAGCGGCTGTCTCTGCCGTTTTTTGCGCTTCCACCTGATTTCTTATGGGCCATCTCATTTCTCCTTTGTCTTGGTCACCGGTTTTGATGGAGCCGTAGTTTTTTTGGCTGCGGTTTCTTTGGGAGCTGTTTTTGGTTTGGGAGCCGCCTTTTGCTTAGAGGGCGCGGCTTTGGGCTTTTCGGCTTTTGGTTTTGGTGCTTTAGGCTTAGGATCAACAGTTTTCTTGACTGGTTTTTTCGCTTCCGGCTTTACTGTTTCTGTTTTTTTTGCGGTAGAAACTTTTTTGGGTGCAGGCTTTTTAACCTCAGGTTTTGTTTCTACAGGTTGTTTCTTTTTAGCAGGAGCAGTTGGTTTGGCTTTTTTCGGAGTTGCACCCCCGATTGTGATGTCTTCGATCCTGACCCTCGATAACTCCTGGCGGTGGCCTCGCATCTTTTTGTACTGTTTTCGTCTCTTTTTCTTAAAGACGATGACTTTATCATCCTTAAAGTTTTCGATAACAACAGCATGAACCTTTGCCTTTTCAACAAAAGGTGTGCCTATCAGAGTATTTTTTCCATCCTCGACAAGAAGAACCTCGTTAAAAATTACGGACTTTTCCTTCTCTAGACCGAGTTTCTCAACCTGAAGAACGTCTCCCTGTTGAACTTTGTACTGTTTTCCACCGGTTTTAATAACTGCAAACATCTTTCTACCTTTACGCTTTAGATAAAATAATTGGAGCATAAATGTAGCACATGCCCCCCGTGATTGTCAATCTCAAACTCAATCTTGGG
>CAZLLG010000078.1:0-12930 GCA_964560275.1 uncultured Eubacteriales bacterium
AATTAGCCGTGGACGCAATCGCTTAAAAAAAGAATTGGAGAAGGACTCTTTCACCTTGTCTTTTTTTGCCAAAAAAGAGGAGTGCAACAATGGAAGCGTATGAACTTCTAAAAGGAATAGAGACAGTTAAGGCCCCATCCGATTTCGAACAAAAAGTCATGGCTCAGCTGTCTTTGAGAAAAAGAAAACATGTCCGATCCAGAACTCTGCGCTTTTCCTTGTCTGGAGCTTTGGCTGGAGGCGTTGCCGTGCTGCTTGCCATCAATTTTTTCATTTTACCCGGCCAGAATCCAGGCCGTTTCTCCAGAATGGAAACGGATTTATCTCCCAGTGCCCTATCAGGAGAACGCTATGCAGCCGGAGATTTCCTTCCAATTATGGAAAAAGTGGATTATGCCAGCGAGATTCGGACTTTAACCAATGAAGTACCGACCGTTTATATATTAGAGCAGGTCTCATTGACCGCCGATACAAATATTAAATATTAAGGAGGCCAAGACAAAATGAAAATGAGAACAAAATCGATTTTGGGTTTGCTTGCATTAATTCTCTTTTTCTCATTTAGCGCGAATGCAACACCCAATGCTGCTGCTGAAACAGATATGGAAGATATCACTATTAAGGTCTTTCCTTCGGTCGTGAGAGTCGAAGTGCGGAGTACGATCAGGAAAGTTGCCACGGGTGTTGTCCTGGATAAAGACGGACATATTGTAACGACTGCTCTTGTATCCCCCCGCGATGAAAATATCTACATTATCAACTCAGACGGGCAAAAGATCGACGCCGATTTTTTAGGCATGGATTCCGAGACTCATCTGGCAGTTTTAAAAGCAAAAGACGGGAAATTTACACCGATTGTCCTAGGAGATATCAAAGATGTCTCTGCCGGTACCTGGGTGGGTGTTGTTGGGATGTCCCTTGAAAATAATCCTCAGGTCACTCAAGGGATTGTCAGCTCGGTCGGAAATGACGCTCTCCGCTTAAATGTTTGGGTCTGGAAAGGAGCCAGCGGCAGCCCCGTTGTCAACGACAAAGGTCAAATGGTGGGTTTGCTCAGAGGTGTCTACAGCGATGAGTCATCTGTTGTTTTCCAATTAGACGAAAGGCCGGTCACCAGTTCCAGCTACATGATGAGCCGAGTTGAGGCTCCGTCAACCGGACTGGCTCATGCTGTTCCCCTTCCTGTCGTGAAGGATATCTCAGCTGAAATTAAGGAAAAGGGCAAGGTGGAACGAGGTTGGCTCGGTGTCAGCATCGGCGAGGACGAAAAAGGAAATGTAGGCCTGATTGAGGTGGAAATAGATTCCCCGGCAGAGGAAGCAGGACTTAAAGAGGGCGATGTTATCCGTGAGTTTAATGGAAAATCTGTCAAAAGCAGTGAAATGCTCGTGACCGAAGTCAGGAAAAGAAAACCCGGTGACACCGTCACTATAAAAATCGAAAGGGAAGACAAAACACAGAGAGTGAAAGTGACTCTTGGAGAATATACGGAGCAGGACATTTGGAAAGAATTCGAAGCGAAGTTCCCCACTCTTTTTAGAATTCCCGAGTCCTTTCCTCCGGAGGGAGGAGTTCCGAGGGTAGTCAGGTTTCCAGAGGAAGGGAAAGTGCCCGGTGTGAAGCGTCAACGGTGGGTTCCCTATGAAAGCAGAAGGTTTATCGGGATCCGCCTCAATGAGATCAATAAAGATCTTGCCGTCTTTTTCGGCTTTAACGATGGAGAGGCTCTGTTGATCTCCGAAATCCTTGAAGACAGCCCTGCTGAAAAGGCCGGCCTGAAAATTGGAGATCTTATTTGCGAAGCCGACGGCAAACGTGTACTGCCACAAGAGGGCCTAATTGAGATGATTCAGGGAAAAGAAAAGGGCAGCACCATCCGGCTCGAAATTTTCCGTGATAAAAAGAAAATGATGATAGATGTTGAGGTTGATGAAGAAGAGACAAATACTAATCAGTTTTTTGAAAAGGTCTGGCCGTTCGAAGATTCCTGGGAAAATTTTTCAGGACACAGATTATTGAGCATGTATCGGGGCATTAAAGTGTAGACTTGCTCTTTATGTCCATCTCTTTTGGGAGATGGGGGCTGTGGTCCTCATCTCCTTTTTTTTTATCCTTAGCCGAGATTAAAGATCAAGCCATTTTTTTCGGAACGTTTCAAATTCCTTTTTGGAGAGATGGCTTTGTTTTTTTTCATTTTTCTGGAGCCTCTGTCTTATGGCTTCATAAAGCAAGATTCCAACGGAGACCGAGAGATTGAGGCTCTGCGCCATTCCGAACATAGGAATTTTGATCATATAATCTGCCAGTTCTAACCCTTCATCCGATATCCCTTCTGATTCATTGCCAAAGACCAGTGCTATGGGTTGTGTGTAGTCAAGATCAGTGTATGGCAGCGATTCGTCTCCAAGTTGTGTAGCAGCGATTTTAAATCCTTTCTTTTTTAACTGAGTCAGACATTTCCGAGTGGAGGGATAATAGGTGAAATGCAGCCATTTTTCTGCTCTTGTAGAGATGGCTTTGTTTACAGGAAACGGCTCTCTTTCGGAAGATATGATATCTAAATGAAGAATTCCGGCTGCATCACAGGTTCGGGCTACAGCACTGGCGTTATGAGTGTTGGTGACCTCTTCCAAAACGACGTGCAGATCGGGCTGACGGAAAGACAGGACTCTCTCAACTTTTTCTGTCCTCTCTTCTGTAGGCATGGCAGAAATATAGCACAAAATTCATGAGAACAAAATCATTAAAGCTGTCAGAATTGTCCAGTAGATAAAAGCGCCGAAGAGAGCTCTAGTTTCCTTATTATATTTGCACTGCTGCCAGCTGAACTTTCGTGGGCTTTTGGGCCAGGAGGGACGAAGAGACGGGAAAAACAGCGGGACTTTCAGGCTGTAAGCCCTGTATTGGGCAGGAAATAATTTTTGCATCCGCCCTTTTTCCTCTAAAATAATTACGGGATAAAACACAAGAAAATAGATGGCAAACATGAGTATGGCCCACCAGGAATTGGAACCGAACACAACGCCGATTCCTATGAGGACATTTCCTAGGTAAAGGGGATTTCTTGTGTATCTATAAGGACCGGACGTGGTGAGTTCTTTTTCTTTTTTAAGATGACCGCAGGCCCATAGACGAAGGGAAAGTCCTAAGGATGTGATGGCCAGGCCAATTAAAAGCGAGAGTAGAGTAGTTTTTGCAAATAGGGCCGTTAATATCAGTGCCAGAAGACCGAAACGAACCCTCCTTCTGTATATGGCAGCAAGAATCTTCGGTTCAGGCATGTTTTTCCAAGCGTTGAAGACTCAGCATAGCCACCTCTTCTGCCGTAATCTTTTTTAAACATTCCAGTTCTGAGCATTTTCTTTTGTAACAATGGCTGCACTCCAATTCGTGGAAAGCCACTTTATCCAACTCGGAAAACGGTCCATTTCTCTTTGGGGTTGTGGGACCAAATAGACCTACGACAGGACGCGAAAAAGCACAGGCAGCCTGAAGAGCAAATGTGTCTCCTGAAATGAGCAGGTCGGCCTCTTTGACGAGGGCCATAACTTCTTTTAAGGATAGCTGAGGAGCGATTGCCGTATTTGTTTTTGTATGGATCTGTTCTGCCAGTGCTCTCTCTACATTCGTTCCCCAGAGAAGAAGAAAAAACAAATCCATATTCATTTCATTCAGTTTTCTGATCAGTTCGATCCAGCATGCAGCAAACCATCGTTTTGTCTCCCATGCCGCTCCAACATTGAGAACAACCAGTCGGTTATTTCTACGGTATCCTTGTGCTGTTATCTTCTCCATGAGTGATTTGGATAAAGCCTCCGGAACCTGAAGAGGAAAGTCAATTGAGTCATTTTGTATTCCAATTCTCGTGAGGAGTTTCAGGTTTTTGTTTGCGACGTGCATTTTTTCAGAAATGGGATCCAGATTTTCTGTATAAAAAATCGACGCTCCGGGCTCCCTCAAATTTTTTTTGTGAAATCCGATTCGTGTTTTTGCTTTGGATAAAAAGGCAAACAGGCCAGATTTGACGAGACCTTGGAAATCCAGTGCAACCTGATCTTTTTGGCGGATTTTTCTGACGACACGCAGAAATTCAGCCCAGAATTTTCTTGATCTCATGCTCCATTTTTTTGAGGAAAAAACAATTGTCCTGTCTAAACCGGGAACAAAGTCGAGTATATTTTTCCCGTTATCTTCGACTAACCAAGAGATCTTTGCTTGGGGGAATTTTTTTCTCAATGCCGCGAAGGCAGGGAGAGCATGGATGATATCTCCAAGGGAGCTGAGTCGAATGAAAAGAAACTTATCCATAGAAATTCTTAAAAATTATCAGGATTGTCGATTTTACTCGCGATTAAGCGGAAAAGCTCTGAAGTCGAGCGTATTTTTGGTCCACCTGTAATGGCAATCTCTCCTCCGTATTTGAGGACCGCGTCTCTTTCAGGGACAGTTTCTTTGGTGTAATCGGATCCTTTGGTATGAACATCGGGCTTAATCGTATGAATGATGTGGTTGACTGTGTCCTCATTAAAAATGACTAAGAAATCCACAAAATAGAAAGAAGAAATAATTTCCGAACGTTCGTCTTCAGAGAGAATCGGTCTTCCAGGCCCCTTAAGTCTTCGGACAGAGGAATCGCTGTTGAGAGCGACGAGGAGAATATCTCCTTCTTTTTTGGCCGCCTTTAGATATCTGATATGTCCCACATGGATGAGGTCAAAGCCTCCGTTAGCTAAAACGATACGCTTCCCTTCCTCTCTTTTGACTTGAAGGATCTTTTTCAGTTGATCGAGTCTGTACAGTTTTTTCAATTTTCGGATTGGATCGAATTTTTTAGCTCTTTTGGAGAGATGACCGCTGTCCCCTTTTTCATGACGACCATACCGCCCGCGTGATTGGCCAGAGTAGCGGCATCTCTGTGGCTGCTGCCGGATGCCAAGGCCAGCGTAAAAACGCTGATGACAGTATCTCCAGCCCCAGTCACATCGACAATATCAGTGGTTCCATGAATGGGGATATCCCATGGGGTTTTTCTTCTTTCGAAAAGGACCATCCCCTTCGAACCCCTGGTGATGAGAATGGACTCAGCTTCTGTTAGATTCAACAAGCGTTGGCCGGTTTTTTTGATCAAATTCTCATTGGAACGAAATTCAATTTTAAAAGCCTCCTCGACTTCGGATTCATTGGGCGTTGAGACAGATACGCCTTTAAAATTCAAAACACGAAAACGTGAATCCAGAGAAATGGGAATTTTTGACTTCCGGAAACCGGGGAAAATTTGTTTATAAATGCTCTCTTGGACAACGAAATAATTATAGTCTGAAATCAGTAATGCATGAGAATTGTCCTTAAGTTTCATGAGGCTGTTTATCTGTCTTTCTTGAACTGAGATGTCTTCTGGAATTTTAGCTTCATGGTCGATGCGTAAAATCTGCTGTTTTTTGGCTGTCTCTTCTCCAGCAAGAATCCGTGTTTTTGTCGGAGTTGGAAAGTTTTTGATTTGAAACAGGTATTTGGTCGAGATGTTATTGGCTTTGAGGAGCTGGATGACTTTTTCACCTGCCGAATCCTTCCCAATCACTCCGACCGGGACAGGATTTGCTCCAAGTGATTGCAGGTTGAAGAGAGAGTTTCCTGCTCCGCCCAGAGCGTATTCCTTGTCCTTGTAGCTGAGGACAAGAACAGGCGCTTCCCTTGAAACTCGACGTGTCGTTCCATAAAGGTATTCATCCAGAATAATATCTCCCCAAACAATGACTTTTTTTCCTGAGAAGGCTGTAATGATTTCTAAAATCTTTTGGTTCTTTTTATTCATGGGTTTGTCGTTCAAGATTTAACCAGAAAACAAGGAAAAAATCAAACCTAGCCCCCTTTTGTATATTAATAGAAGCATTCCTATTTTTTTGATATAAAGGAGTCATGATCATGGATATTCAAAAAGTATTATCGGAGCTTGAGAACTTGACCGACCCTAAAGCTGTTGAAGGGATGGCCAGATTTGGGATTTCAGCCAGACGTGTTTACGGAGTTTCCATTCCGAAGCTCAGAAAAATGGCCAAGGAGATCGGAAAGAATCAAGAGCTTTCCCTCGAGCTCTGGGATCACGAAACCAGAGAGACTCGGATTCTTGCGGCAATGGTTGGAGATACGAATAAGGTTCGGGAAAAACAAATGGACATGTGGGTGAAGGATTTTGATTCCTGGGAAGTCTGTGACCAAGCTATTATGAATCTGTTTGAGAGGACAACATATGCCTACAAAAAGGCGTTTGAGTGGCACCGGCGGGAGGAAGAGTTTGTGAGAAGAGCAGGATTTGTCTTGATGGCCCGGCTTGCTGTGAGCGAGAAAAAAGCTGGAGATGAACAGTTTACACAATTCTTTCCCTGTATCAAGGAAAAATCTCAAGATGAGAGGAATTATGTAAAAAAGGCCGTTAACTGGGCACTCCGTCAGATCGGAAAACGAAACCTCATCTTGAATGCCAAGGCTGTAAAACTTGGAGAGGAAATCGCTCTTTTGGATTCAAAGAGTGCAAGATGGATCGCAGCCGATGCTCTTCGTGAACTCAAGAGCAGGGCTGTTCAAGAACGCTTGAAACAGGTAAGAGGCTAAATCAAAAGAGGAGAACACGTGATAAAAAGTAAAGTACAAATTGTGTTTTGTATTCTAATATTTGCATGTGGCCTTTTTTCCCAGGAGATAGACACCAAAGAACTGGCCACCAAACTCGATCCGGAAATCCAGAAAATGATGAAAGATGGACATGTTCCTTCTGCCACAATGGCAATGGTCTGTGGGAAAGATGTCATCTGGACTGGAGCATATGGATTTTCCAATATCTGGGCTTTGACAAAAGCCGTGCCAGACACAGTTTATCTGATTGGATCCACGTTTAAGACGATGTCCACATATGCACTTCTCCAGTTGATGGAAAAAGGAGCATTCAATTTTGATGACAGTGTCAACGATTATCTGAAGGGATTTCAAATTAAAGGGGAGGACCCGGCCCAACCTATCACGTTCCGGCATCTTTTGACGCATACCTCTGGACTGCCCGCTGCTTTTGGCTCCCATCCTGTGTGGGGACACACCGTCCCTCTGCCTCTGAAAGATTATTTGAAAGCATCGCTCAAGCCTGTCAATCCTCCCATGACAAGACTCATCTACTCGAACTTAGCCTACACACTCGTTGCATATTTAGTCGAAGAATTGTCCGGTGTGCCCTATAGAGAATACATGCATAAAAATATTTTCGATCCCATCGGATTGATAGATACGGCCTTTGAACCAAGGCCGGATATGGAGGAAAGACTGGCCATTCCATATAAGTTTAATGAAAAATCAGAATCCCAAATTCCTGTTATAAAGCAGAAGGCGGATGTTTGGCCTGCAGGGATTGTGTATGGAACGATATTGGATCAAGCGAAGTGGCTGATCGTCAATCTTAATGCGGGCACACTCAATGGGCATCGGCTGATCAGTGAGGAGACTTTTAAAGAAATGATGAGACGCCAGTATGATAAATTTGCAGGGAAAATCAGTGCAGGCTGGTTGAATGAGACTACCGGCCTTGGATTGACCTGGTGGATGTCAGAAAGGAATGGCGACACTCTTTTTGCACACAGTGGAAGTGTGACTGGATATACCGCTTTCCTCGTAGGAAATTTGGATAAAAAAATCGGATTTGCTGTCTTGACCAATGGGACTCGGGCACACTCTTTTCTTTTCGAACTGGCCGTGAAGGCTTTAGATATTCTCGAAAGTCTTATTTAGCCTCAAATAGAAATTATTCATGTTTTGCAGGCCAAGCCTGTATAAACATTAACATTTATTAATCTTATATTAATCTATAATTAATCCGAATTCCGCTATAATATAAAATTCGTATACGTTTTTGCACAGAAAGGAAAATTGAATGAATATATCGAAAAAATTCGCTGCAGTTTTAATGCTTTGCTTCACCCTAAGCTTATCTTCCATGACCTATGCTCAGGACGAATCCGAAGCGATTCAGCCCGACATGAATGGAGCTCCCAAAGTTTTTCTCGACTGCGGACGAGCGTGTGACAGGAATTATATCCGGACTGAAATTTCGTTTGTTACGTACGTGAGAGACCGGAAAGATGCCGATGTGCATGTGTTGATCACCACTCAGAGAACAGGAAGCGGCGGCCAAGAATACACAATGAACTTTATGGGGCTTAAAGACTATGAGGGAATGAACAATACCTTGAAATATTCTTCGGGGCGGACGGCTACAGACGATGAGGAGCGGCAGGAGATGGCCCATGTGCTCAAGGCCGGTCTCATTTCTTATGTCGCAAGAACACCGATTCTGAATCAGATCAAATTTGACTACAAAAAAAGAACCGAACCTATCGAAGTGGAAGACCGCTGGAATTATTGGGTGTATTATGTCAGCCTGAGGGGATCGCTGAGTGGCCAAAGGACATACAGTAATTCTGAGCTTAACGGAAATGTATCTGTAAGCAGAGTGACTCCTGAATCGAAATTTCGGATCGGTCTTTCTGCAGAGTTAAGAGAAAGGATCTTTAAATTCGGCGATACGACAATCACCACACCATCTGAAGAGAAAAATTTCTCTGGATTATGGGTAAAAAGTATCGGTGACCACTGGTCTTTGGGAGGATGGTTTGGAGCAAATTCCAACACTTTTGACAACTCGAAGTTCCGGTCCTATCTTGCTCCGGCACTCGAATTCAATATCTTTCCCTATGCACAGTCCACGCGCCGTCAGCTCCGGATTCTATATAGAATTGGCATTGGCTATTACAATTATAGAGAAGAAACGATCTATGATAAATTCGAGGAATTGCTGTTCAGTGAAGCTTTAAGCGTTACGTACGAACAGAAAGAACCTTGGGGGAATCTTTCAGGCCGTATCGAAGGATCTCATTTTTTTCATGATTTCAGCAAAAACAAACTCGTTCTTTCAGGAAATATTTCTTTCCGGCTGTTTAAAGGATTTTCTTTTAGTCTTAACGGATGCTATTCAAGCATTAGAGATCAGCTCAGCTTGCCTAAAGAAGGAGCCAGCCTTGAAGAAGTTTTGCTGCGCATAAAGCAGCTCAAGACCAATTACAGTTATTCTCTGTCTATCGGTTTGAACTACTCGTTTGGTTCTATTTACAGCAACGTCGTCAATCCCCGTTTCGGACGCTAGGTTTATTCCTCCCTCTACCCGCATCGATAATTTCATCTATAAAATTATTTCTTGACAAATCTAACAAATATGAATATATTAAAAAATCAGAATAATCAGAATAATCAACTTATGCAAATAAGGAGGCAAGAATGACTGAAAAGAATAAAGACGATTGCTGTGATCCCGGTCAACTCAAAATGTCATGCTGCCGGATTGATTCCATAGTCACTGTAGATGAAAGGGGTCAGATGGTTTTACCAAAAGACATTCGTGAACGAGCCGGAATCAAAGCCGGCGATAAACTGGCAGTTGTCAGCATGGACAAGGGAGACAAAATCAGTTGTATCGCACTCTTTAAAGCCGATGAATTTTCCGGCATGGTCAAAAATTTCTTAGGACCAGTCATGAAGGATATATTAGGAACGGAGGATTCAAAAAATGGATAACCAGGACATAAAAAAAATTGTCAGAGATGGCTATGCAAAAACAGCCAAACAGGAATCGTCGTGCTGTCCGTCGGCAGATTCATGCTGTGGAACACCGGATTCGTCAGAAAATATCAGTAAAAAGATTGGATATTCTGATTCAGAGCTCCAGTCTGTCCCCGAAGGCGCCAATCTCGGACTCGGCTGTGGAAATCCTGTGGCCCTTGCATCTCTTAAAGAAGGGGAAACTGTTCTCGATTTGGGTGCAGGAGCTGGATTCGACTGTTTTTTAGCCGCCCAGAGAGTGGGCGATACGGGACGGGTTATCGGCGTAGATATGACGCCTGAAATGGTCGAAAAAGCTCAATCAAATGCCGCGAAGGGAGCGTATAACAATGTGGAGTTCAGGCTTGGCGATATTGAAAAACTTCCCGTGGACAGTCAAGCTGTTGATGTTATCATTTCAAACTGTGTCATCAATTTATCCCCGGATAAAGAACGGGTTTTCGCCGAGGCTTTTAGAGTCCTAAAACCTGGAGGAAGGCTTATGATTTCCGATATCGTCCTCCTGAACGAACTTCCGGATTTCATTAAAAATAATGTCCAAGCCTACATAGGATGTGTTTCTGGTGCTATCTTGAAAGACACCTATATAAACTTAATAAAAAAAGCCGGCTTTAAAGATGTCCAAATGATGGAAGAGGTTTCTTTTCCTCTGGATAGCCTTGTGAGTGATCCCACGATCCAGGCTTTTCTCGGACAAATGAAGGATAAAGATATCTCTATTGAAACGATCCTAAAAAGTGTGACTTCAGTAAGAAGCATAAAAGTCCAAGCTGTAAAATAAGAAAGCATCCCTATTCCCGAGCTTTCAAGAATGAGTTTTGTGAACTTACAAGCCGATTAGAAATCACACGGCTTTTTTCTTTAAGGGGCGGTACCGCACAAGTTCGCGCGGAGTATCTTTCCCTACACGAAGACCCGCCTTTCTAGCCACCTCACCACCATCGCCTCCGCGTGCTCCGGGATAAGATACATCCACGCCATCCGCCCCTTATGTATAAAGGACTCCATATGGATTTCTCCATCATGCCGCCCAAAACTCTATTAGACTCTCGGAAATGAAGATGCTTTCAAATTAAATGGGAAATTGTCTATAATGGGTGAGTTATTCGAGGATAAAATCAGCAGTGAAAAAATGTGTTCTTGTATTCTTCCTTCTTTTTCTTTCTTCACTCACTTTGTCCGGTCAGTTTGCTGAGATCGGATTAAACGAACCTCCCGGGCTGCACTGGAAAAAAATCGAAACTTCACACTTTACAATTTTATTTCCAGAAAACCTTGCAGAAGAAGCCCAGAAAATAGCCAACAGCGCGGAAAATGCTTACAACGCCCTCATTAAAACCTCCGCAGGAACTCCAAAGCGATTGACCTTGGTCCTCTCCAATCAGGGCGTGAGTGATAATGGGTACTTTAGACTGGCTCCACGAATGTCTGAATGGTATCACCGACCCACATTCTTACACACAACAGGAGTCCTGGATTGGTATGATCTGCTGGCTGTTCATGAGGGCAGGCACATCGTTCAGTTTGATGAAATGAATGAGGGATTTACGAAATTAGCCGGCATCCTGTTCGGAGATTTAGGTCGTTTAGCCGCTTCACTGCGGGCTGTGCCTCTGTGGCTTATTGAGGGAGATGCTGTGGTCTCAGAAACGGAAATGACGTCAGGTGGACGGGGGAGAAGTCCAGCTTTTGACATGGAGATTCGCGCCCTTCTTCTCTCCGGAATTCAGTACACATATCAAAAAGCTTATCATGGTTCTTATGGTGATCGGTTCCCAAATCACTATCATCTTGGTTATCTTTTGGCGGCCTATGCTAAACGCCAATTTGGGCCTGATACTATCCAGAACATTTTCCGTGGGACTGTCAAGAGGGCGAATTTGTTTTTTCCTTTTGACGAAGCTGTTGAACAAGAAATAGGAACAACTGTAATAGCCTATTACGAAAATGTCATGGATGAACTGCAGGCCTTTTGGACCTTTCAGCAGAAGAATATTTTATTGACAAATTTCCGTAAAATAAACTCGACAGAGCGGAAAGTATGGACCAGTTATATGTCTCCTCAATACGATACGGACGGCGCGATCTATGTGCAAAAAACTGGGATGGAACATCCGGCATCTCTTGTTCGAATCTCTCCTGGAGGAGAGGAAGAATTTCTTGCCCAAATATCTCCTCTATTCGGAATTTTCAACAGGCTTTCTGTAAAAAAAAGCCTTGTGTGTTGGAGCGAATCGGTTCCCGACATTCGCTGGGGAAAGCGGGAATACTCAGATATCGTTATTTTAGACTTAAATAGTGGGTATAGGAAAAAGATCACCAATAAGAGAAAACTTTTTGATCCCAAGCTATCTCCAAATGGCCAACAAGTCGTTGCTATCGAATTCACTCCAAATCGGCAATGTTCCCTCCTAATATTGGATGCCCATTCTGGCAAGGAAATTTTCCGCTTTGCAAATCCTGAAAATGACTTTTATTTGAATCCCTCTTGGTCGGAAAATGGGTCAAAGATAGTGGTTATGCGGCAGAATAAAGCTCAGAGAGCGCTGTCCATAATCTATCCCACATCAGAAGAATTAATAGATATTATTCCCCCATGTTCAGAAAATATTACTCATCCAGTCTTTTATAAAGATTTTATTCTCTTCAACTCTCCCTATTCCGGTATCGACAATATCTATGCCATCGATACTTTCAGCAGACGTCGATACCAGATTACTTTTAGCAGGTTTGGGGCTTTTTTCCCGGAAGTGTCTCCTGACTGTCAATCTCTTCTCTACAACAATTATTCTATAGATGGCTATGATGTGGCCGAAATTTTATTGGATCCCCAAGAATGGATAAATATAGAGGCTGTCGAACCAAAAAGACTTCCTTTTTTTGGTCCACTGCTGTATCCCGCATCTGGAAAAAACACTTTAGATAATAACTCTTTCCCTCCAAAAGAATATGAGATTCAGAATTACCAGCCAATGGCTCATCTGCTGAATGTGCACAGCTGGACATATCAGCCAATCCCCCCGGACCTTGGATTTTATCTCTTTTCGAATGACAAACTCAACATGGCTTCTTTTATAGGCCGACTGACATACAATGTGAATGAAAAAAAGCTTGGATTTGGAGTTTCCGGCCTCTATTCCGGGCTTTTCCCCTTGTTGGATTTTGGCTTAAATTACGGGGGAAGATCAGCCGTCTATGAAGACAAAAATGGCGAAAAGGAAACTTCCAGCTGGAAGGAAACCTCGGTGAACTTGGGAATCCAGGTTCCTCTTAACC
>CAZLLG010000079.1:0-12747 GCA_964560275.1 uncultured Eubacteriales bacterium
CGGCATTCACCATCAATAAACGGTGTGGCTCCTCTCTTCGCGCGACGACCTTGGCTGTTCAAATGATCAAGGCAGGAGATGCCCAGGCAGTTCTTGTTGGCGGATCGGAAAATTCTACTCAGGTTCCCTATATCGCGCAGGGAGCCAGATGGGGCAACCGGATGGGAGACGGGAAGCTGATTGACATCCTGCACAAGGATGGATTTATGTGCCCTCTGGCAGGACACCTCATGGGAAACACAGCTGAAACTCTTGTCGAAAAATACAGCATCAGCCGCGAAGAACAGGATGAGTGGGCGGCAGGCAGTCAGTCCAAAGCCGTTCAAGCCGGAAAAGAAGGAAAATTTGAAGATGAGATTCTTCCTGTTGAAATTCCGGTGAGGAAATTCCCAGGGACGGTGTGACGGCCGAAAAGCTGGCTAAGTTGAAACCGGTATTTAAAAAGGATGGAACGGTTACAGCCGGAAACAGCTGTGCACTCTGTGATGCGGCCGCAGCACTGGTGGTCATGACCAAAGAGAAAGCCGATGAGCTGGGAGTAAAACCCCTGGCGCGCTTTGTTTCCTATGCGCATGCCGGGGTGGATCCAAAGGTTATGGGCATCGGTCCGGTACCTGCTGTCCAGAAAGCTCTGGACAAAGCTGGAATGGAACTTGCGGATATAGATATCATCGAGCTCAATGAAGCTTTTGCCGCACAGATTTTGGCTGTTGAAAGGGAGCTGAAATGGGATCGGGAAAAGGTCAATGTACATGGCGGGGCGATCGCCCTCGGCCATCCTGTAGGCGCCACAGGTGCGAAAATTCTGACAACTCTGCTGTATGCCCTGAAGGACAGCGATAAAAATCTGGGATTGGTCAGCCTGTGTATCGGCGGCGGCCAGGGTGTGGCGATTGTGCTCGAAAGAATGAACTAGGAGGAAAATTCAATGGATATAAAAAAACCATTTGTGCTGGGAGCGGGCATCATGGGTGCCGGAATCGGGCAGCTCTGTGCTCAGAACGGCTATGATGTCGACATCGTCGATATTTCCGACGAAATTTTGGGTAAGGCGAGAACAAAAGTTCAAAAAGGCATGGAACGCCGAATTGAAAAAGGGAAGATCACACAGGAAGACATGGATTCAGTCCTTTCCCGCATGCACTGGTCCACCGACATTGAAAAGGCTGCGAACAGTGATTTTGTCATTGAAGCTGTTCTTGAAAAGATGGATCTGAAAAGGGAGATATTTGAAAAATTTTCTTCCATATGTTCACCCGCATCCATTCTTGCCACGAACACCACGGCGCTTTCGATAAGCGAAATCGCATCGGCCGCAACTCATCCCGAGCGTGTGATTGGGATGCATTTTTTCAATCCGGCCGTAATAATGAAATTGGTAGAAATCATCCGGGGAAACGAAACATCCGATGGAACAGTCGAAAGGGCTAAGGCCTTTGCAGAGAAGCTGGGAAAAGTCCCGATCGCCACTTTTAAGGAAGCGCCTGCGGGCATAGTCAGCCGAGTTTTAGCGGGCCTTCTCAATGAGGCTGCAACGGTCTATGCAGATGGGATTGCAGCTCCACAGGACATCGATGATGCCATGAAATTGGGAGCCGGTTTACCTATGGGGCCTTTGGCGTTGATAGATATGATCGGCCTGGATATTCATCTGGCTAAGATGGAGACGCTCTACGCAAAGCTCGAGGACGAACGTTATAAACCCCCGACAATTATCAAGGATATGGTAGCCCAAGGAAAGCTTGGGAAAAAGACCGGAGAGGGCTTCTACAAATATTGAAACACATCGAGGCAGCATAAGGAGTTTGTTATGGATTTTGATTTGACCGAAGAACAAAGAATGATCCAGGAGACGATCCGAAAATTTGCAGATGAGGAGATTGCCCCTGTTGCAAGTGAAAATGACAAAAAAGCCCATTTCCCGCGGGATCTTTTCGAAAAATTGGCTGAGTTGGGATTTATGGGCACCCCGATTCCTGAGGAATACGGAGGGGCTGGATTTGATTTTATCAGCCATGCGATTGTGGCCGAGGAAATCGGCCGGGTGGACTCCTCTCTGAGGGGAACGTATTCTGTTCAGGTCTCATTGGTGGAGCTTCCTATCCATAAGTTTGCCAATGAGGAGCAGAAGAAAAAATATCTGCCTAAACTTACGAGCGGGGAATGGATCGGCTGCTTCGGACTCACGGAACCTAATGCGGGAAGCGATCCTGCATCGATGGTCACGTCCGCTGTCGAAGATGGGGGCTTTTATGTCCTCAACGGGCAGAAAACCTGGATCACAAATGCCGGTCTTGCGGACTTGACTATCGTTTACGCCAAGACAGATAAAGAGGCCGGACCAAAGGGCATCACGGCGTTTTTTGTAGAGAGGGGAATGGAAGGTTTTTCCACGAGTGATCTCCACGATAAACTGGGGCTTCGGGCCTCGAATACCGGAGAAATTTTTCTGGAGAACTGCCGTGTTCCCAAAGAAAACATTGTCGGAGAGCTGAATAGGGGATTTAAAGTGGCCATGGGAACTCTGGATTTTGGCCGCTACACCGTTGCGGCAGGCTGTGTCGGTTCGGCACAGGGGTGTATTGACATCTGCAAAAAATATGTCAAGGAAAGAGTCCAATTTGGGAAACCCGTGGGTGGATTTCAACTCGTCCAGCAAATGATTGCCGATATGGTTGTCGAATGTGAGGCCGGCCGGCTGTTGGTCTATCGGGCGGGACATCTCAAAAACAAGGGGCTTCCCAATACCCGCGAGACCTCCATCGCAAAATACTACTGCAGTGAAATGGTCAACCGTGTGGCCTACAAGGCCGTGCAGCTTCACGGCGGGTATGGATTTTCCGGCGAATACGATGTCGAACGCTTTTACCGCGATGCCCGGATCAACACACTTTATGAGGGGACATCACAGATTCAGCAACTTATCATCGGCGCTTTTGAACTCGGTTTAAAGGCCTTTGTCTGAAGAGGAGGACATGGTTATGTATGAAACCCTGCTCTTTGAAAAAAAAGACACAATTGGGATCTTGACGATAAACCGCCCTGAAAAAATGAATGCCCTGTCCAATCAGCTGACGTCAGAGCTGAAATCGGTCTTGGAAGAAATCGAGCAAGACGATAAATTGAGAGTCCTCATTATTATTGGGGCCGGAGACAAGGCCTTTGTGGCCGGTGCCGATATCAAGGAACTTGTCGTCAGGGATGCCAAAATGGGATGGAGAGTCTCGAAAGAAAGACAGGACCTGTTTTCTCGAATCGAAAATTTAGCAGTCCCGGCCATCGCCGCAGTCAATGGGTTTGCATTAGGAGGGGGGCTGGAGCTGGCACTGGCCTGTTCCATCCGGATCTGTTCAGAACAAGCACAGTTTGGAGCTCCTGAGGTCAAACTGGGCATCATTCCGGGAGACGGAGGAACACAGCGCCTTCCCAGGCTTATTGGGCAGGGGAGGGCCATGGAAATGATCCTGACTGGGGATTTTATCGATGCCCAAGAGGCCTTTCGGATCGGGTTGGCCAATAAGGTTGTCCCCCATGAAGAGTTGATGGAAAAAACTCTGGAATTGGCCAATAAAATTGCTTCCCGGCCGCCGCTTGCTGTCCAATTTGCTAAGGAGGCTGTGAACCACAGTTCTGGAGGAGGGATGGAATCCGGATATGCCCTTGAATCCTTTCTTCATGCCCTTTCCTGTACGACTGAAGACAAAAAGGAGGGTGTTTCTGCCTTTTTGGAGAAACGAAAAGGTCAGTTCAAGGGAAAATAAAAAGCCCTATGATTCTTTTAAGGGAGACATTACACCTCCGGCAGTTCTCTTAACCAGTGGTTTCATCGATTCACATGGCTTCAACTTGATTTCCTCACCGGAGATGAATCGCCCTGTCTTCTCGGCCTGGATTTTGAGATTGTTCATTGTCTCTTGCTCGATGTTTTTGAAGAGGAAATATTTGAATAGGGGCGGATCATAATCCCATATTCCAACGACTTTCCCTTCGTAGAGGATGGTTGTTGTGGCATTTCCGGAGCGGTCGTAGATATAACTGTAATATTCAGGAGCGATGTACCGGTCTCTATCTTTATAGCCCATCAGATAGGGATCGAGGCAGGGAGCGATAGTGACGGTTTTATTGGGTGCCGACGGCCCGTCTCTTAGGTCGTCCAGTTGGGATTTGAGGATGTAATAACGGTCGTTAAAATCTGATATTTTTATATAACTCAGCTTATTTTGAATCCTATCTATAACTCCTCTTACAGCGCTTTTGGAAAAACCTGTCCACCAGGTTATATCTTTTTCGGTCACAGGCCCGTAATTGGCGATGTACAACTCAATCACTGAACTCTGGGCCTCTTTTTCACATGGAGCGGACATGTCTAAATCTGGATAATACTGGCTGAAGGGAGCATAGCTGTTTAAGCTGCTCTTCCATCCGGACTTTGGGGAACTTCTGATTAAAAGACCTTGAAAGCACATCATCCGCACAATGTACATCAGATTGGGGATGTCTCCCATTTCAGCTTTAAGCTCCTTGAGCGTGAATTCCCGATTGCCGAGAACCTTGAAGATTTTACCTGCAGTGATTTCGTATTCCTCCTGAGGCATCTCCAGATATTTTAAATGCTGATCTGTCATCACGTCGGCATTTCTTCGTACTGCTGCAAAAGTCAAGGGCAGCATATCTTTGGGGAGAATAAAGATCGTCCTTCTCACATAGGTCACTTTAGCCAGGGACTTTTTTATATAAAGCTCTTCTTGGAGGCGCTCTTTGGTAAACGAATGGGAGCGGGCAAAAAGGGACAGATAGGGTGTTGTTGGACTCGTGGCATGGAGCCCCCCGATATCCCGAGTGATCTGAACGATGTCGTCGATTTTAGTGTCTTCAGAAAGATGTTGTTTATCGAGGATAAAACGGTTGACAGTTTCTATTTTTTCTTTGTGTGTCTCTTTGGCCATATAAGGTTAAAAAACAATGATGGATCTTAAGGATTCTCCCGTTCTCAGCAGATCAAATGCGTCATTGATTTCTGCGAGCTTAAATCTATGTGTGACAACAGGTTCAAGCTGGATCTTTCCTGTCCGGACCATTTCGATGATCTTCGGGTAGTCTACGGGGCGGCAGCCCAGGGACCCTTTGATCTCAATTTCGCGGAACATCAACCGGCCGGCATTGACGGGCACACTGTGGTGCGTGTAGCCGACCTGGCAGTGGCATCCTCCTGCTTTCACCGCAGCTGGACCCAATTCAATGGTCTTGGGATTGCCGATGGCTTCTATAGAGATGTCAGCTCCTCCGCCGGTCAAACCTCTAATCTCTTTGAGGAGGGCTTTATCCTCTTTGTCTTTGGCATTGATGGTGTGGAGAGCGCCGAGTTTTTTAGCGGTTTCCAGTTTTTGATCGACAATATCCACAGCGGTTACAGAGGCTCCAGAGGCCGCAGCGATCTGGACAACGTTCATCCCCACTCCTCCACAGCCAAAGACCACGACACTGTCGCCGGGTTTGACTTGTGCTCTGTTTTTAACGGCATGGAACGGTGTGGAAATGGCATCGGCAATGATGCTCGATTCTTCAAGAGGAAGATCTTCAGGAAGATGCTGGCAGTCCTTGGCGGGGACCTTGGTGTATTCGGCATAGGCTCCATCCATATGATTGCCCAACATGACCATATTGAAGCAGATGTTTTCCCGGCCTAAACGGCAGTTGTCACAGTGACCACAAGAGAAGACAGGCGGGATGAGTACCCGATCGCCGGCAGAAAAATTGGTCACATCCGCCCCGACCTCTTCGACAATTCCCGAAGGCTCGTGCCCCAGAATCATGGGAGGTTTTTTAAAAGTTGGCACCCCGTGATCGATGTAGTGGGCGTCGGTGTTGCATACCCCGCAGGCAGCCAATTTGACCAGAATTTCGTGGGTTTCAATTTTTGGTGTTTCGACGTCCTCGATTTTGAGTGGCTGGTTGGGTCCGTGAAATACTGCTGCTTTCATTTTATCATTCCTCCTAAAAAATTTATGAATGTTTTTTTTATCCTGTTGTTTTACTGGAAATTAAAAGAAATATCTGAAAAGTTCAAAATTATTTTAAACATCGACATTATATGAATTATTTGTTTTTCCAGATTGGTTCTCTCTTTTCCATAAAGGCATTAAGGCCTTCACGGGCGTCTTCCGTGGACATCAAACTGTTCATATACAATTTTTCTATTCGTTTCAAACCCTCTTTGAAATCTGTCTCTAAGCCTAAAGTTAAACCTTTTTTCGAATATTTGATCCCCACAAGACTCAACTCCGAAAAAGGCTGGAGGAAGCCCTCGAGTTCTGAATCGAATGAGTCGAGAGGGACGACTTTGTTGACCAATCCAATTTTTTCGGCTTTTTCAGCCATTATGACCTTCCCGGTAAAGAGAAGTTCTGCCGCTTGTTTTAAACCAACAAGCCGTGGAAGAATGAGCAGCGCGATGGGGGGGATAACGGAGAGTTTGATCTCCGGCTGCCCAATTTTGAGATTGTCGGCAGCAAATATAAGGTCACAAAAGATGGCGACTTCACACCCTCCGCCCAGAGTCAGACCTTTGCATGCGGCGACCGTGACGGCATCGATGTCTTGGAGATTGCGGAAAATGGCATGGAACGCCTCCAGCATTTGCTCGGCCTTGTCTTTTGTGTGATCAGCCACATCGACTCCGGCTGAGAAGGCTTTGTCTCCCTGCGAAGTCAACACGAGAACTTTGACATCTGTGTTGTCTATAAGCGAAACGATCGCGTCATTCATCTCCTCCATCGTGGCGATGTCCAGGATATTGACGGGTGGACGGTTGATAGTGAGAAACGCTTTGTCCCCGCGGATCTCAAAGAGAATGTTTGAATAACTGTGTTGAGTCATATTGCCCTCTTCATATCACTGGATCGAATATTTAATCAAGGTTTATTCGATATTTTTTGTGCGAGATCTTTACCTTTCTGAGCGTACTCAAGAGATTTTGAGTGATTTCCTAACCGGTTATAGAGATCAGCCAAAAGAAAATATCCCAGAACCAGGTCTTTGTCTTCTGGTCTCCTGCCAATCCCCTGCTCTACAAGAGAAATGGCCTCCTGGTATTTTTCACCACGGTTGAGATAAATCCTGGCCAGATAAAAATAGCCCAAAGGAAAATTCGGATTGCTGCCGAGTGTTTCCTCAAGGTAGGTCTCTTCGTTGGCCACATCTCCTTGTAATCTGAAAATGCGGGACAAGTTGAAGCTGGCCCTGAAATTATGAGGGATGTATTCCAATTCCTTCTTGTATTCGATTATGGCTTGAACAAAATCCTTTCTCTCTTCGAAGAGCTGTGCCAGATTGTAATGAAGGTTCATCAGTTTTGGATTGCGTTTTTCTGCCTCTCTAAGGTATTCATCGGCCTTTTCCAAATTTTTTTGGATCACATAGATTCCACCGATGGCGTTGTAGGCTGATGCAGAGGCGGGATTGATCTCCATACATCTTTGATAATAGGCCAGAGCTTTGTCGTATTCCTTCTGTGAGTTATTGATATTTCCGAGGATCAGGTTGATTTGTGAATCCGGAGGAAGGGTATCGATTATACTCAAAAGAAATTTTTCCGCCTCCTCGAGTTCATCCATCATGATGTAGGAATTGGCGATATTATTGACCGTAAAGGTGTCGTCAGGCTGACGGCTGAGGACCTGAAAGAAATACTCGAGTGCTTTCTTGAAATTTTTTTCTTTGAAATAGAGATTTCCCAGGGTGAAGTAGGCGTCAAGGACATCCGGATCATCCTGAATGATTTTTTCGACCATTCGAACAGCGGCCTCGAATTTATTTCCAAGTCCTAGCTCTCTGGCCTCTGAAAGCTGGTTAAAAATAGTGATCTTATCTTTCGGATCTCCGAGTTTTTTCCCCTCAAGAGAAGTCTCCGTGATCGTACCGAGATACCCCAGTGCAGCAAGTTTCTGGCGGGCATCTTCATCCATTTGGCTGTAGTCGAGTTTAAAGGCATTTTGTTCGGTCTCAACCATAAAGACATCGATAAGGTCTTTGAGGCGTCTCGCTTCATTGGGTTCGACATCCAACAAATTTGTTCTTTCTTGAGGATCTTTCTTCAGATCGTAAAGCTCCAGCCTAGGAGCGACTATCAGTTTGAATTGGCCGTCCTGGACACTCGTCAACTCGCTCCAGCCATAGTGATATCGAGGGTAAAAAGTTTCACAATAGGCGAAGGCCTCTGAATTCTCCTGGTCTTTAAACAACAGAGGCTGCAGGCTTTTACCCTGGACCGCATCGGGAACCGGGATGTTGGCCATCTCCAGCATCAATGGCAAGATATCGACAAGGGAGACAACGGTTGACCGGCTTTGACCAAAAAGGCTTTCAAATGGTGTTACAACGATCAGGGGCACATGGACCGCTTCCTGGTAGATAAAAAATCCATGGGCATTTTCCTTGTGAGCCCCGAGGCTTTCTCCATGGTCGGATGTAAAAATAAGGATGGTGTTTTCGAGAAGCTGTTCATCTTCCAGGTACTGCCAGAGCCTGGCCAGCTGGGAATCGGTATAAGCGATTTCTCCCACATAGGGTTTGTTTGGATACTGCTCTTTGTAAGGTGAGGGAGGATCATAGGGAGTGTGGGGATCATAGAGATGAATCCAGGCAAAAAATGGAGATGTCTTGTGTTCCTCCAGCCAGGGAAGAGCCTGGTCGATGACCTCCTCTCCTCTGCGCTGCACATTGCCCAGAGAAATGGACTTGTACTGGCTCAGATCGAAGCGGTCAAAATAAAAATCGAATCCTTGGTTTAAACCCCATTTGGAATCCAGGACATAGGACGCAACAAAAGCGCCTGTTTCGTAATCGTTGTCCTTGAAGAGTTCGGCTAGAGTTTTTAGCTCAGGAGGAACTAGGAAACCTCCGTTATCTCGAACACCGTGATAGGCCGGGAATGTTCCTGTTAAAAGAGAGGTATGAGAGGGCAGTGTCAGCGGTGTCTGGGCAATACAGTTTTCGAATTTGATCCCGCGCTTGGCAAAAAGGTCCATAGTAGGGGTCTCCACGTCTTCGTATCCGTAGCATCCGATTCTATCCACACGAAGTGTATCCACAGTCACGAGTATGTAATTGAAGTCTTTCTTCCCCGCCAGCCGTGCAAATTTATTTTTGTTAAACTTGAACAAAAAAAACAGCAGCAGAGTAATAATCACACCCAAAATTACAAAAAAGCTGATAAATATCCATCGTTTTTTTGCCATTGGTGTTTCCAGATTTTAGCACAATCCTCCATTAAAACAAAAAAAAAGAGTGATGCGCCTAAACGCATCACTCTTTGAGAGTCTCTATAGACGGAAACTAGAACATCAACCGGATACCGAGCCGGGCCCGTCGGGGACGTACAATTCCGTAGAGTTCGTGTCCTTCACTAGAGGCCCAATAATCGGGATCATCTTGCAAGTACCAGTCGTACCCAATGCGTGTACCCCAGGATGTGATCGTGTTGTCATTAAAAACATTAAAGACATCTAACATCACTCCCAACCGGAATTTTTCGGCAAAAGTGAATGTCTTTTCCAGCCTCAGGTCGAGCAGATTCACAAGTGGATAGTGGTTCGTTCCGCGCGGTTCTGTCAGAAATGTCACGCGGCCCTGCGCCAAGCGACTTGTCCTGTATCGGGTTGTCCATGCGTCTCCAGTGATAGCGCGGAAATAGGTGCTGAAGTGGATGCCGAATGGCAGAACAACGGTTCCCTGGAGTTTGAACATGTGTGTGGGATCGTTGGTCGAGTGGCCGTCGGCATTGATCCAGAAGTTCGGATCATCTGTCGAGCCTCCCCAACCGATATCGTCGGCAAATCCGTTGTTGATCGTTCCTTTGGCCTGCGAGTAGACATAGGAAGCCAGGAGCTGCCAGTTATTGGAGAATCTCTTGTTGAAGAGAAGTTCAATTCCCCAATAATTGCGGTAGGGTTCCAGGCTTATCCAGGGATCACCCTTCTGGATATTCTTGAGAGTGTATTTATGGTCACCTGGGTTTGTCTGCTCGTAGATCGTGAATGTCTTGCCAAGTTCTTCAACGTACTGATCAATAGGCACATAGTCCCCCAACGTATCGATACGGCCGACAATATTTGCCCATTTCCTATAGATAAATGTGGCGGAAAGAGACATGTTGTTTGAGAGGTCTCTTTCGATTCCGGCTACGAGTTGATTCATGTAGGGATGTTTGATATCCGGATCGATTCTGTAAAGATCTTCATGCTCAATCCTGAACCATTCCTGCCAGTCGTTGGCACCCAGATCCCAATAATATCCAACAAAATCTGAATATGCGGATGGAGGATTCAATCGGTCATGGTAAGATGCCAGCATGGCTTCGGTGAACTGTCCGAAGTGAGCCTTAAAGATCGTTGTTCTGTCGCCGAGAAGATCAAAAGTGAATCCAGCACGCGGTGCAATGCGGTGATTGGAATAAACAGGATTATCTCCGCCAGTCACTGTTCCCCTGACATGCGTGAAACGGAGCCCGAGGTTGATGTTGAAGCGGTCAGAAACTTTCCAGGAGTCCTGGATAAACTCCTCCAACCTCGTGTACTGCGTCTTGGAATCATAACCTTCGTACTGATAGGCTAAGTAATTGCCTGTGTATCCGTAGCTATAATAATCCACATAATACCTATTATCCGGTCCCGTATAGCCGTACCGGTTCCTAACCTTGGCGTACTCGAATTCGACACCGAATTTGAAATCGTGGTCGCCGCCGATAAAATCTTCGGCGTAATGCGTCACATTTGCGTTGGCCTGATACCTGTCCCTATCAGCGTAAAAAAACCATCCAGCGCTGCTATACCGCATGTTGTCGTCGATATTGTAATGGGCGCTGACATCGCCGGCCATTGGATCCAAGTAGTAATACCCTGTAAAAAATGCACCCTTGACATCGAAGAAGGTTCTTTCATTTAGGATGTGAGTCAAACTGAAGCTGCCCACAACCTCGGGTGATTTTTGCTCGATTGTGGCTTCTGGAGAAACAGTTGAGCCTGAGGATCGATTGATACCATTGTAGCTGTCCACTTCCGTCCACAATGTAAGGTTAGTACTGCCTCCAAGCTGGGACGTAAGTTTTAAAAAGCTTCTCGGCTGCTTATAGTCGCGAGGATTCGGAAAACCGGTTGCCCAGTTTTTGGACCTGTAGTACTGAAGTCCCACGTAAAACCAAACCTTATCCCTGGCAATAGGGCCGCCCAAGTGAGCGCCGGAGTCAAAAAGTGCGGCGATTGGTGATGTCAAATCCGGGAAATCATCGATATAATCCTGATTGTTATCCGTCTGCCACAAGCTTTTTGGCCATGCGTCTTGTTTTCCCTGATAAGTGACATCAAAATGACCGGAAAACTCATTTCCTCCGGATTTTGTTACCAGATTGAAAATCACCCCGGTAAAGTTGCCGTATTCCGCAGGCAGTCCAATCCCCATGACTTTGGCCTCTTCGATGATGTTAGGATCCAGAAATACCCAGGCCGAACCTGCTTCCGGGTCAGAGACATCCACACCATCGACTTGATAGGATACGCCGGTGCTCGCGGATGCGCCATAGGCCACGTCGTCATTGACTCCAGGCGCCATGTTGACGATATCCATGGCGAAGTTGCTGTAGGGGATGTTTCTCAGAATCTCATCGCTCAGAGTCACAGATGCGGTTTCAGAGGATTTGACATCGACTGTCGGAGAATGGGCGATAACAGTCACCTGTTCTTGGATAGTGGCTGTGAGCAATAATACCTCGATGGTCAACCGAATGGTTGTCTCCACCCGGATATTTTCCTGGACATAGTCAGTAAATCCGGGAAGCGCGGCCAAGAGATTGTATGTCCCGGGAGGCAGAGCCGGAAAACGGAAGTTCCCATTGGTATCGGTCACAAAAGATCTTTCCCCCATTAACTTATCGCTCTTCAGCGTGACCGTCACTCCCGGTAGAGGAATCTTTTCGTCATCCGTTACAGTTCCCACAATGGCTCCTGTTCCTCTCGACTGGGCCATCACAAGAGAAGAGAGTATTAAACACAGCACCACAGAAAATGAGACGAGTTTAAATTTCATTTTCCCTCCTTAAATCAAATTATTTTTTGACATAAACTATCAGACTTTTTTCCGGTCATCACCTCCCCCTTTTCAGGATTTGAGAATGGAATCCCTGTCCCATATCTTCACTAATTTTAGTATACTCCTGGATAAACAAAAGTAAAGCTTTTTTTTAGAAAAGAATATTATTGTAACTCATTCAATATCTATAGGTTACGATAGATTTCCTTCAATGATTAAAATTATTTAAATTTTTTAAAATAAATATCTCTGTTAGAGATAAAAAGTTCTGAATTCCGGCCTTTGATCTCAATTGCTTCTTTTTATCTGTTTTGATATTTTAAATAAACAGGACACTTCATGAATAAAAAAAGCTTTGTTTTGTGTTTTTTTTTCATTCTAGTGCAAATCCTCCCGGCTCAGGACATTCTTTCTCCAAGGCATGAAGAGTGGCTTGAGCTTGTTAAACCTATCATAACAAAAATCGAACAAGAAATTTTTGAACAGCTCAGAACAAATTCAGACCGTGATAAATTCATACAGACTTTCTGGAAACGCCGCGATATAAAACTTGACACTGAAGCAAACGAATTTTATGAGGAATACATGGAGCGTGTTCGTTTTGCTGATAAATATTTCGGTTTTGAATCTTTCGGGAAGGGCCATGAGTCAGAAAGAGGCTATTTT